>JAHBYL010000139.1 GCA_019635955.1 Parvibaculum sp. | reverse complement strand
AGCGAACATCGCCCAATCGCCGCGTGAGATCACTGACGCAATGGGCATCACGGAATGGATGGACATCGGCGGGCTGCAGCGTGAGATCCTGCTCGGCTCGGACATCGTCGGTGAGGAATCTTTGATCCGCTTTTATCTCCTGCACGTGATGATCCTGCCGATCGTGCTGGTGATGCTGATGGCGGTCCATTTCTGGCGGATCCGAAAGGACGGCGGGCTCGCTAAGCCAGCCGATGTGAACGAACGCGTAAGCGTTTCGCAGCCCGAGCATTATCCGGTGTTTACCGAAGAGCCAAAGAAAACATATCAGCTTGCGGCGGTCGTCAAAGGCCGCACTCCGGCGGTCGGCAGCGGGCCGGAGAACACGGTTCCCTCGATGCCGCACCTTTTCTACGCTGAGCTCGGCATTTTGATGTTCACGACGTTGGTCTGTGTCGCACTTGCGCTTGTCTCGGACGCCCCGCTCAAGGAACTCGCCAATCCGCTCGTGCCTGAAAACCCGGCAAAGGCTCCGTGGTACTTCCTCGGGCTGCAGGAGATCGTCTCGTTTTCGGCGTTCATGGGCGGCATCGGCATCCCGATGCTCTGCTGGATCGGCCTTGGCCTGATCCCGTTCCTGGACAAGGAGACCGAAGGCACAGGCGAATGGTTCGGCGGGCCGGGCGGTCGACGGCTTGCGATCTGGTCGATGGTCTATGGATTTGCGACGTCGATCGCCGTCGAGGCATTCGCCATCCGCTTCGGCTGGCTTCGCGAGTGGTTTCCGGACGTGCCGCAACTTGTCATCACATTCCTCAATCCGGGAACAGTGATCACGGCTCTTTACGCAGCCTTTTCGATCTGGGCACTCCGGCGGTTCAACTCGACGCGGGCTGGCGCTCTTGCGCTATTCACCTGTTTTCTGTGCGGCTTCATCGTCCTGACGGTGATCGGCACGTATTTCCGCGGGCCAAACTGGGTCTTCTTTTGGTCGCCGGCTGATTGGAACGCTCATTGATGCCATGAAGAAGAACAAATACCTTTTGATGGTCTCAAGCATCGGGGTCTTCGTGCTCCTGATCGTTGCTGCCGTTTCGGAGAATTTTTTGAAGGACTGGCACGCGATCCAGGGGCAGGCACGGGCCGAGGACGGGCCGATCGAGGTCCGGCTCCGGCAGGTGGTCAATAATGACCTGAGGCGAACGGACCGCTGCGTTACCTGCCACGTCGGGATGGCACCGGGCGAGCAGATCACGTCCCAACTCAAGGTCGCGCAGCCGCACAAGCCGGTCGTCCATGACCCTGCAGTAATGGGCTGCACAACGTGCCACGGCGGCCAGGGCCAGGCGACCGAGATGGACGACGCCCACGGAAACGTCCATTTCTGGACCGAGCCGATGCTCCCGGCAAAATATGCCTACGCAAGCTGCGGCACCTGCCATACGCCGCTCAACGTCCCGAATCTTGAATCGCTGACCTCGGCCCGGCAGGCCTTCGAACGACTCGATTGCTACGCCTGCCACCGGCTCGACGGCCGCGGCGGGACGATCCGGCCCGGCGGGAATTTGACGGGAATGGACGGCCCGGACCTTTCGCACATCGGTCTCAAGGGCTATGACGCCGAGTGGTACGTCTCGCATCTTGGAAAGAACCGCGAAGGTGCGAGCGAGGCATGGAAAAACTCTTTCCGCGAGATAAGCGACACCGATCTGCGACTGCTCAAATTGCTTCTCGACACGCAGATGGGAGCACCGAAGCTGATCGAGGCTCGGGCCCAGTTCAACTCGGTCGGCTGCACGGGCTGCCACGCGGTCAGCGGCTTCGGGGGGCAGAATGGCCCTGACCTCTCGCGGGTCGGCGAAAGGGATCCGAATCAGCTCAACTTCCGCAATGTACCGGGCGAACGGGCACTCTCGAACTGGATCGCCCAGCACTTCCGCTCGCCGGCCTCGACGGTGCCGGGTTCGCTGATGCCCGCCCTCGACCTAAATGAACAGGAGATCGACCTGCTCACGATGTACATGCTCTCGTTGCGTCGGCGGAGCCTGCCGGACGTCTTTCTGCCAAAGGATCGCGTAAAGGCGATGCGATTCGGATCCCGCGAGTTCCTGACCGAGCCGGCGACGGTGTACTCGACCATTTGCTCAAGCTGCCACGGTGCGTCGGGGAAGGGCGCAAGGTTCCCCGGCAATCCGCCCAACCCATCGATCACCAACCCCGATTTCCTGGCCATTGCCTCCGACGATTACCTTTACGCGACGATCGCCCGCGGGCGGCCCGGCCGGCCGATGCTCGCCTGGGGCGAAGGCGAGAAGGGGCTAAGTGAAACCGAGATCCGCGGGCTGGTCGCATTTATAAGGCAGCTCGGCGGCGGCGTACAGTTCGT
>JAHBYL010000138.1 GCA_019635955.1 Parvibaculum sp. | reverse complement strand
CGATGTCGATGTCGTCTTCACCACCGACCACGGCGAGTTTCAGGGCGAGTTCGGCCTGCTCTTCAAGGGGCCCTATCACGTCGACGCGCTGATGCGCCTGCCGATGATCTGGCGTCCCGCGAAATCGGCGAAGGTTTCGCCCGCCACCGTCGGCAGGCCCGTCGGCCAGGTCGATCTCGCGCCCACCTTCTGCGAGATCGCAGGATTGCCCGTGCCCGAATGGATGCAAGGGAAACCCATGCCGAAATCGGAAGCGGAAGCCGAAAAGCAGAAGCGCGAGCGCGTCTTCACCGAATGGGACTGCCGGCATGTCGACGGCACGACGGTGGGGCTGCGCACCATCTACCGCGACGGCTACACCATCACCGCCTATCTCCCCGGCACGATCTATGACGGCACCGAGGGCGAGCTTTACGACCACAAGGAAGACCCGCAGCAGTTCCGCAATCTCTGGAACGACCCGGCCTACGCGAAGCTCAAATCCGACCTCCTCGCCGACCTGAAAGACGCCGAGCCCCCCGCCCGCACCCCGCGCCTCGAATGCGTCGCGCCTGTTTGAGATACGGGCGTTTCCTCCTCTAAAGTCGTCATGGCCCGGCTTGTCCGGGCCATCCACGTCTTGGCGGATTGGAAGTGACAAAGACGTGGATGACCCGCATAAAGCGGGTCATGACGAAATTTGTTTGCTTGGAATAACCATGACCATCCCCTCCCCCACGCCGCGCATGATTGCCCGCAAGGACGGCGCGATCGGCTGGATGATCTTCAACAATCCCGAGCGGCTGAATGCCGTCAGCCTCGACATGTGGGAGGCTGTGCCTGTCATCGCCGCTGCCTTCGATGCCGACCCGGACATCCGCGTCATCGTGCTGACCGGCGCGGGCGATCGCGCCTTCGTCGCGGGCGCCGATATTTCGCAATTCGGCGAAAGCCGCTCCACGGCGGAAGGCATCCTCGCCTATGAGGCGGCGACCGAGCGCGCCTTCAACGCCATTGCGGATGCGCAGAAGCCCACCATCGCCATGATCGACGGTTTCTGCATCGGCGGCGGCCTCGGCATCGCGCTGTCCTGCGATATGCGCATCGCCGCCGAAGGCTCGACCTTCGGCATCCCCGCCGCGAAACTCGGCCTCGCCTATGGCGCAACCGGCACCGGCCGCCTTGTGAATGTCGTCGGCCCCTCCTTCGCCAAGGAAATCTTCTTCACCGCGCGCCGCTTCACGGCACACGAGGCACTGGCCATGGGCCTGGTCAACCGTGTCACCACGAAAGAGGCGCTGGAAAATTTCGTCCGCGATTACTGCGCCCTCATCGCCGAAAATGCGCCCCTGACCGTCAACACGGCAAAGCAGGTGGTGGACGAATTCACGAAAGCGCCCGGCAATTTCGACGGCGAGAAATGCGATGCCCTCATCGCCCGCTGCTTCGCCAGCGACGACTACAAGGAAGGCCGCGCCGCCTTCATGGAAAAGCGAAAGCCCGCCTTCAAGGGCAAATAAAAATACAAACAGGGAGAAGCATCATGGGACGTCTCGACGGAAAGGTCGCCATCATCACCGGCGGCACCAGCGGCATCGGCCGCGGCACGGTCGATCTGTTCCTGAGGGAAGGCGCGAAAGTCGTCGCCGCCGACCTGCAGGACCACAAGGGCGAGGCGATGGAGCGCGAGCTGGGCGCCGCCTTCTCCTATTGCCGCACCAATGTCGCGCATGAAGACGAAGTGAAAAACCTCGTCGATCACACCGTGAAGAAGTTCGGCCGCCTCGACATCCTCTTCAACAATGCCGGCTATGGCGGCGTCGGCGGCGAACTCGCCGAGATCGACATGAACGGTTTCGATGAAACCGTCGGCGTGCTGCTGAAGGGCGTCGTGCTCGGCTACAAATATGCCGTGCCCCACATGAAGGCGCAGCAGTCGGGCTCGATCATCTCCACGGCCTCCGTCGCCGGTCTCCAGGCAGGCTATGGCCCCCTCGTCTATTCCGCCTGCAAGGCAGCCGTGCATCACTTCTCGCGCTGCGCCGCGCTCGAACTCGCGCCGCATTTCGTGCGCTCCAATGCGATCTGCCCCGGCGGCATCGCCACCTCGATCTTCGGATCGGGCCTCGGTCTCGGCACGCAGGTGGCCGACCAGTTCGCCGAAGTGATGAAGACACATCTTGCGAAAATCCAGCCGACGCCACGCTCGGGCCTGCCCGAAGACATTGCGAATGCCGCTCTCTTCCTCGCAAGCGACGAGTCCACCTTCGTCAACGGCCAGACCATCGCCGTCGATGGCGCGCTCACCGCCGGTCCGATGGCGACCCTCGGCAAGCGCATCGACTTTGAGAAAGTGATCGGCGATTTCCTCGCCGCCCTGCCGGAAGATCAGCGGAAACCGGCCTAGGG
>JAHBYL010000137.1 GCA_019635955.1 Parvibaculum sp. | reverse complement strand
ACCGAGGAATTGGACCGCTGGACGGACGAAGGGGTTGACTTTGTCTTTGGCGTCGATGCGATGCCCAATCTCGTCGCGATCGCGGATAATCTGCCGAAAAATGCCTGGAATACGCTCGAGCGGCCGAAGCGACCCCATCGCTCGGGCAAACGCCGCCGGAAACCGGAGAAGGTCAAAGAACAAATCGTCGCCCAGCGGGGTTATAAGAATCTTCGTCTCCTGGGAGAGGAAATCGCGGAGTTTGCGTACCAGCCGACGAAGTGCAAACGGAGGTACCGGATCGTGGTGATTCGCAAACGAATCGAAGAGACGCGCGGCGCTCTCTTCGAGGGGCTCCACGATCGCTATTTCTTCTACATCACCAACACGAAGCTGACCGCCAAGGGAGTCGTCTTCGACGCCAACGATCGCTGCGACCAAGAGAATATTCACTCCCAGCTCAAAGGAGGGGTGCACGCGCTGAAGGCGCCGGTCGACAACTTGGTGAGCAATTGGGCGTACATGGTGATGGCGAGTTTGGCCTGGAATCTCAAGGCCTGGTTCGCCCTCTGGCCCCCCGAATCGGGAACGCCGCGCCAAAAGGAACAACACAAAGCCGAGAAGCGGACGGTATTGCGCATGGAGTTCAAGACATTCATGAACCACTTCGTTGCCGGGTGCGTTCCCAAAATGCGTTCATGCTGCTCTCGACGTTTGGTAATGATGGCGAAGGGTTTGTGGCGATTCCTCGTCGTCCTCTTCGGGCGCGTTCAGTTGTGCCAGATCGGTCGGCGGGATCCAGTGCCAATCGGTGCGGCGGTCGCGCGCGACGGACTCGCGCGTGTGGGTGAGCGCTTCGTCCCAGCGGCCGCCGAGGAGTGCGGAACGAAGTTGGATCACGGCCTCGGCGTTATCGGCCGTCCAGTAAATTCCGTTTCCCTTCAGCCGTAAATTGATGACGCGACGGATCGCGCTTTCGACGGCGCCGCTGCCCATGGGCTGGCGTCGATAACGAAACACGCCGTAGCGCAGCCGGCCCGCCTCCGCGTGCCGCTCGAAGTAACGCAGTTCGCGTTCGAAGCGGTCGGCGTCGCGAACCAGAGGTTGCAGCGCTCGGAGTTGGAGGAGCAATTGCTCGGTGCCGCCTCGCTTGAGCAGCCCGCGAAGCTCGCCAAGTCTTTTCTTCCGTTCGGAGGCGTCCAGCCGCGTCGCTTCCAACGCTACGCTCAAGTGGTGGACCGCATGACACCAGTCGAGCACTTGCCAGACTCGTTCGGGCTTCACGCTGGCCCGCTTGGCGATCCAATCGACGCGCGACCAGATCCAGCGGGCGCCATCGGCGACGAAGACCACTTCCCGAGCCTCGGCCGCGCCCATCCGATGCAGATGGAAGGCCACAAGCTCCGCCAAGGCGTCCGGACCGCGAAGCGTGCCGTCGATGACGGGGCGCGTCTTCTCGTCCATCCGGCCCCGTTCATCCAGTGCGTGGAGGATCACCAGCTTCGGCTCGCGCCATTCGATCCGGCATTTCCGGCGTTTGCGTTTCTTACCAACGCGCGACTTTTTGACGACGGTTCGCGTACGGACTCGGCCGCCGTCGATTTGCACCGCGATCCGTTTGTCCGCCCATTCCTTCCCCGCGGGGAAATCGCCGTTGCGGAAGCGCAGAAGATCGCGTGTCCGCGTCGCCAACATCTGAACGCCCAGACCCACCGTGATCCGATGCACGGCCTTCTCGTCGAGGTCCAAGCCGCGGCGGGCCAACTCCTGGCGCGCCAGCGTGACCGGCAGCAGCGCCACCTGACGGGCCGATTCCTCTTGGACGTTGGGGCTGCAGCCGTCGCTGATGCGAAAGGCCGCCAGCTCCGGGTATAGGCCGCTTCCCTTCTTACCTCTTCCCTTGCCGGTCCGGGCTCTCGGCGAACAATAGATCGTGCGGACCGCAAGCAGCAGACCGCCCACGAGACGCACCGTCACGGGGCGTTTTTTTTCTCCGGCGAGCGCAGCGGCGCCTCGGCGCCGGCCGTCACGAGCTCGACGTGCGCGACGATCTTCGGGCTCCGGCTCGCCTGCGCCAGCAAGCCGGCGACCAATAGATCCGCTTGCGAACGGACCGCCGCATGCACTTCCAGCTCGATCGCTCCGAACAATGCAGGATCGTCGCTCAACCGCTCCAGCCAATCCTCCGCACGCTTCTCCAGCAATGCGCCCGTTTGTCGAGCCACCTTCGCCGCACCGTCCACCACGCCGCCGCGAGGTCGCGTCGACTTGCCCTTCTTTCGACGTCCCACGTTTTCGCCCTCGTCCCTCGTGATCTCCATCGTCGGCTCCTTCCGTCCAAATATGCCTTCCCTGGCCAAACAGAAGCTAACCGAATACTCAGAACTCGTCACCCCTTCTTGGGAACAGACCCGGTGGAGCAGGAGATCGCGTTTGATTCGCGCAATTTCTA
>JAHBYL010000136.1 GCA_019635955.1 Parvibaculum sp. | reverse complement strand
GGATGTCGACTGTCCACGGCGATCAACGACGCTGGTTGAACGATCACGCGCATCGAATGTGACCGTCAGCGCCTCCCCCTTGGCATCGATGTTCTTGACAATCTGGCCCTCGCGGTTGAGAACGGCGACGAGAACATCGCCTTGCGTGTCCTCAGTCAGCGTCATTCGGTTCAGAGCATCATAAACAAAGTCGTGTCCGACGGAGTTTGGATCTCGCGTCTTATACGTCGGAGTCTAACTCGAAGCTGGCGCGTTGGGCAACGTTCGCTGTTGACTTCTTCAACCCGGTGGAGGACGTGCGGTTCTTTTCAGATCTCGGCGAGGACGTGGCTAGAAGCAGTTTCAAAACCACTTGGACTGCAAGCTTGCGCCAGCCCTGAAGTTACGTTACGAACGCCATCGAAAGGAGTCTTTCCATGGCGATCAGGGATGTGTTGCTGACGGACGCTCAGTGGGAAAAACTCCGGCCGTTGATCCCCCAGCGGCCTTCGTCCGCCAAGGGGGGCCGTCCGGCATGCGACGAACGGAAATGCCTGGAAGGAATCCTGTGGGTGCTCAAGACGGGCGCTCGCTGGAAGGATCTGCCCGACGAGTTCCCCTCCCCCTCGACCTGCTGGCGGCGGATGAACGAGTGGGCCGAGAGCGGCGTCCTGGAAGCGATCTGGACGGCGTTCCTCGACGAACTCGACGAGCGACAGCTCCTGGACTGGAACGAGGTGTTTGTGGACGGGACCTTCTCACCCGCCAAAAAAGGGGGCTTTGCGTGGGAAACACCAAACGCGGGAAGGGAACCAAGTGGATGCTTCTGGTCGATGGCCAGGGTGTTCCTGTGGCATGCCGGACCGCGAGTGCTTCGCCTGCAGAGATCACGCTGGTCGAAGACCTCACGGCGCAGGTGACCGTCAGCGGCGGGGAGGTGCCGCTGGTGGCGGACCGGGCTGACGACAGCGATCCGCACCGACAGCGACTGAAGGCCCGGGGATTCGACCTGGTGTGCCCGCACCGCAAAGGCCGGAAACGCCGGCCGACTCAGGACGGCCGCAAGCTGCGGCGTTACAAACGCCGCTGGAAAGTGGAGCGGACGATCTCCTGGCTGGGAAACTGCCGTCGCCTGCTGGTGCGTCACGAGTACCATGTGCACATGTTCCAGGGCTTCATCACGCTGGCCTGCCTGATGTTATGCCTGAAGAGGTTTTGAAACTGGCTCTAGGATGGAAGCACAGCTGGTGTGCGTTGTGGAGGACCTTGGAGAGAAGTGAGGAAGTGGATGTGACGTACTACAAGTGGACATCCAGCCCTGCCGAAAGCAATAGACGCGTGTGGTCCCAAGACTCTATCGCGGGTTGATTTGACAGTTCGCAGGCCGGGCGGGGACTTCGACGTTGATCGATCGTCCGTCATGAGAGCCGAAGATGGGCCTGTCAATCGCTCGATCTGAACTGAATGCGAACGGAACGCTCACGGCAACGCGCACCGGGAGCGCGGCGGCGAAGAAGAGCTGCCGTCCAGAAGAGGCGCTACGCCGCCGGCCGGCGAGTACGACTTCAAGAATCCGCCCAGCCGGGTCGTGCAGACGACATCCTGCGGACGGATGGGGCGGACTGGCTCAGGCGGCTGATTTCACACGGTCGGCAGATGGCCGCGTTCCGGCGTTCCCGGTTGCATCCGCGGCGCGACGACGCATTACAAGACGTAAACGCTGGGTTGCCTGTTTCCTGCCGGTCGGCTGCCAGCGGCCTTCCCGGAAATCCACGAATTGTGTGAATCGCCGATCTTCGTAGCGGAGGATGAAGCAATGCGGCAGTCAGGTGTGTTGCGAACGGCCGTGGCGAGTAGTGCTGCTGCAGTGGCAATTGTCGCTCTGCACGTCCCAAGGACATGCGTCATGTCAGCGCAGGACTCAACGGTCGTGGAGTCTTTTGGTCCGGATGCCTTGTCGTTCGCCTCGGCGGAGGGGGCGGTATTTGTGGTCTCTGCGCGCGCCGATGACTGGAGCCTCGTGCGACTTGAGCGAAGGCCAGAGGGGGCATGGCACGAAAGTCTCTCATTGGCGCTGCCGGCTGGCATTACCCGGAACGGCAGCAGCATTGTGGCGGGCACGCCGCTTGACGGAGGCCGACTTGTGCTGATCGAGAGGCGTCGCGGCGATGACGGAACAAGCTGGCATTGGCATATGCACAACCTGGCGAGTTCTCAGTGGGTGTCTGGGCGCATCCTGCGAAAGGGCATTGGAACGTGCGTCTCCGTGTCGGCTGGCGTGGGAGACAGCATGGCGTGCGTTTTCAGTGCGAGCGCGGGAGGCCGGTGGCCTGTCTTGTTAAGCTATAGAAATGACTGTTTGTCGATTGGTCGTGACGATTTCGACATCGGGGAGTGGTCCGACGGCGCAAGGCCGCAAGGCACGGTCGCGGACTGACCTGGCGATTCACAGGCGACGCGGCGTTCCGATGTCATTTGATTTCCCAATGGCGGCGCCGCTGGACGTGGGCGTCAGGCGTGCTGGCGAA
>JAHBYL010000135.1 GCA_019635955.1 Parvibaculum sp. | reverse complement strand
GGACGGCTGAGGTAACTCAGCCTCCTATACGATTTAAAGAGTTGAGATCGTCGGCTATACTTTACCGAGCAATCCAGATGTTGTCCCCTGTTGCATCTGTATCTCCTCTGTCGACCGTACCGCTTGGTGCGGGTGACCTTATTGACCGTGCGATCCGGTTTTACCGGAAATATTTCACAACGCTCTTTTTGATTGCGGCTCCGCCGGTCGTAGCGGGAACACTTTTCTCGGTCGGTTGGCTCCTGCTTGCGAGGACGATCTTCTTCACCGGCGAGGGCTATGATCCATTTGAAAGCGGTGCGTTCGCGGCCTTTACCTTCGTCGGCGGGCTCGCGATCTGGTTTACGCAAACCGTGGCGACGCTGGTCGTGATGGGCGGTGCCTCGCGAAACTTTGTCCGCCATCTCCTTCACGGCGAGCCGATCACCTTTGCCGATACCTACCGAAACGCATGGAGCCGCTTCTCGGGCCTGATGGTCGCCTCGGCGATCATCGTCGTCGTGCTGTCGCTCATCGGTTCGGTCGTTTTCTTTGTCGGGGCGTTCGTCTGGCTTTTTATCATCGGGCTGCTCTCCCTTCTGTTCGTCAGCCTTCCTTCGGCGATGGGTGTCGTCGGTGTGATCGCCGCCATAGGTGCGGTTGTTACGATCTTTCTTGCATTCTGTTTCATCGCCTGCCGCTTTGCCTATGTACCGCAGGTGATGCTGGTCGAGGACGAAGGCGTTTTTTCCTCGATCGGGAGGAGCATCAACCTTGCCAACGGGACCTGGCTTCGCTTTGCCGCGTTGCTTGCGTTCACGATGGTTGCAACTTACTCAGCGCTTGCCGTGCTCTATATTCCGCTGCTCTGGTATGCATGGTTCGCCGGCATCGATTTCGGGCCGATGGCCGAGACCGTTTCGCCGGCGTGGTATGAGGTCGCCTCGCAGCTAATTTGGCAGGCGAGCCTGATCGTGCTCTCGCCGGTTTGGATGATCGGGCTGTGCCTGCTTTATGTCGATCAGCGCGTTCGGCTTGAGGGCTACGATATCGAGCTGATGGCCGCACGCCGGCTTGGCGAGATACCCGACGTGCCCGATCAGTATCTTAATCCGCTGCAGCCCGCTCTCGGTGCCAAGGCCGAGCCGAGGGGCGTACCGGCAACGCCGCAGCAAAGTTCGCCCGGCATGACGACGCTTGGGCTCAAATGATGATGGAGCTTCATCGTCTGTTCATCTTCATATTTCTTGCAGTACTTGCCGGCTCGGCGAGCGGGATGAGCCTTGCCGAGTATCAGAAAGCGGTCGAGGAGGCACACAGCCACGCTTACGACATCATCACCGAGATAAACGACGGCGGCGAGGGAGACAGCGAGTATGAGGAAGAGTGTATCTCCGAGATGCGGCGGCTGCTTCCGGCCGAGCTTGAGGTAGATACCGGCTTTGGCAAGGAGAAATTCTCGCACACACGTTTACATGAACTTCTCAAACAGTACGAGACCGCCGGCGACCGAAGGACACGAGCGATCTTTGCCGAGGAGATCGAGGAAACGCTCTCGGCCGCTCTCTGGAAACTGAAGGAGATCGAAAAGGCCGCTGCGTCCGAGCGGTCAAAGGACGAGGAGAAGCGGAAGCTGGCCGAGATCCTCACCCGCGAGGAGTATCAGAAAAAGGCCGGTGAAGAGGAAAGCTTTATCGGAAGGCTGATCCGCGAGTTTCTGGAGTGGATCGCCGGTTTGCTGCCGAGCGGCGGCCCTCGGCCGAGCGTTTCCGGCTCGCCTGTTCTTGCATTATTGCTACAGATCGTCGTTATCGGTGCGGCGGTCGCGGCTATCGCTTATGGGCTCTATCGGCTCGCCCCGGTCCTCTTCCCGCAGTTGCGGCGGCGAAGGCGGGAGAAGGACGGCGAACGCGTCATTCTCGGCGAGACCATTGCCGACGATATGACGGCGAAAGATCTGCTCGCAGAGGCCGAGGCACTCGCCGCCGCCGGCGACCATCGGGGCGCCATCCGTAAAGGCTACATCGCCCTTCTTTGCGAATTGAGCGACCGAAAGTTGATCGGGCTCGCCCGCCACAAGACGAACCGAGACTATCTACGCGATCTTCGCCGCGAGGCGGAACTTCACCGGCGGATGCAGGGCCTGACGGGTATCTTCGAGCGGGCGTGGTACGGCTCGGCCGGTGCCGATGGCCTTGCGTGGGCCGCATTCAGCACTGAAGCAAGGGAGGCGATCCGGCAAACATAGGGCAATGAAACAGAGGCTTTTCATCGTGCTTGCTCTTCTCGTGCTCGGCCTGCTGATGGTCGGGCTAAACGCCGTTTCCTATGTTCAGCAGGTTCGCGAGCCCGATCAGGAAGCCGCACCGATCCGCTCGAGCTTTCACCCGGGAGCGACCGGGACGAAGGCCTATTACACCTTGCTTTCCGAGACCGGCCGCGAGGTGACGCGGTGGCAGCGGCCGCCGGCCGAGCTGATAACCGAATACCGCAAACCGCCTTCGACCCTGGTGATGATCGGCCCGTTTCGCCGCGG
>JAHBYL010000134.1 GCA_019635955.1 Parvibaculum sp. | reverse complement strand
GGCAACCACATGCTCCGCCGGGTCGGCGGGCACGGGGGCAGGGTGGGGCCCACCCACCCAGGCATAGGTGTTCGCACCCCCCCAGGAATTATAGGCGTGATAGGTATTGGTCGAGAGAACGAGAACCGCCTTCGCGGCAGGCTTTACCGCCTTCACGCAGAGCATGTGGCGGGTCATCGCGCCATCCGCCGCTTTCAGCAGGATTTCGTAATAGCCGCTCTTCCAGTCGCCGGTGGCGATGCGATACGTCTCAGGCCAGCCGCAGCCATGAACATGCGCATTCGCGGGCGCGCTGTGCTGCCCCGCCTTGATGCCGATTTCGCTGAAGACCACCTCGCGCTTCGCGCCGAGCCGCGCGATCTCGATATCGCATGTGCCGCCCGTCGCCGATATGTGAAGCGTAACGCTCTCGCCCGGCCGCGCGCTCAGCCGGTCCGAATAACACCAGATCCACTCGCTCAACGCCCTGCCCTCTGCCTGTGAGACTTTCTCATATGAGAGCGGCTTGGCGCGCCGAGTGCAACAGGCGTCAGGCTTTTTCAGTCACGGCGAGCGCGAAGGCATAGACGCGGGCGACTTCCTTCAGCCGCTCGAAGCGGCCGGACGCGCCGCCATGCCCCGCCTCCATATTGATATGAAGCATCGTGATGCCGTCATTCGCACGCGCCTCGCGAAGCTTCGCGACCCATTTCGCGGGCTCCCAATAGGTCACGCGCGGATCGGTGAGGCCGCCCAGCGCGAAGATATGCGGATAGGCCTGGGGCCGCACATTGTCGTAAGGCGAATAGGAGGCCATGTACTCATAGGCTTCACGGGCTTCGATCGGATTGCCCCATTCGTTCCATTCGGGCGGCGTCAGCGGCAGCGACGCATCGAGGATCGTCGCCAGCACATCCACGAACGGTACCTCCGCGATGATGCCCTTGAAGAGATCGGGCGCCATGTTGGCGACGGCGCCCATCAGCATCCCGCCCGCGCTGCCGCCCTGCGCCACGATATTCCCGCGCGAGGTGAAGCCTTCCCTTGCGAGATGTTCGCCTGCCGCGATGAAGTCGGTGAAGGTATTGCGCTTCTTCAGCCGCTTGCCATCCGTATACCAGCGATAGCCCTTCTCTTTGCCGCCGCGAATATGCGCAATCGCATAGACGAAGCCGCGATCGACGAGCGAAAGACAGGTCGTCGAAAAGGAAGCGGGAATGCTGATGCCATAGGAGCCATAGCCATAGAGAAGGCAGGGCGCGCTGCCATCCATTGGAAGTCCCTTGCGATGAACAAGCGACACCGGCACCCGCTCGCCATCCGCCGCCGTCGCAAAAATGCGCCGCGTCACATAATCCGCCGGGTTGTGACCGGAAGGCACTTCCTGCCGCTTGCGCAACACGCGGTCGCGCGTTTCGAGGTCGTAGTCGTAAACCTCTGCCGGAGTCGTCATCGAGCTGTAGGAAAAGCGCATCCGCGTCGTGACGTATTCATAACCCGCGCCCATGTTGAGGTCATAGGCTTCCTCGGCGAAGGCGATCTCATGTTCCGCGCCATCGGCAAGCCGCCGCACGACGATGCGCGGCAAGCCACCCTGCCGTTCAAGCCGGACGTGGTGATCGCGGAAGGCGACATGATTGAGGATCAGCGTGCCGGGCCGGTGCGGAACGACATCGCGCCAGTTCGCGCGGCCCGGCGCATCTTCCGGCGCTTCCACGAGGCGGAAATCCTCCGCGCCATCGGCATTGGTGAGAATGAGGAAGCGGTTGCGCGGCGCATCATGTTCGAGATCGTATTCGACGCCATCCTCGCGCGGCGCGACCAGCATGGGCGGCGTCTCCGGCGCGTCCGCCGGGATCAGCCAGCATTCGCTGGTCTGGTGATCGTGCGATGAAATGACGAGCCACTTGCCGCTCTGCACCTTGCCGACACCGACGAAAAAACCTTCGTCCTTTTCCTCATAGACAAGCGTGTCGGCGGACGCCGGCGTGCCGACGACGTGGCGGAAAACCTTCAGCGGGCGGTGCTCGTCATCGACCTGCGTATAGAGAAAGCTCTTGCCCGAAGCATCCCAGGCAATGCCGGGCGAGGTGTCCGGCACCTCGTCGGCGAGATCCTTGCCCGCTTCGAGGTCGCGGATGCGAACGGAGAAATATTCCGAGCCCTTGCGGTCCGCCGACCAGGCGAGCAGCCGGTGATCGGGCGAATGATCGACATCGCCAATCTTGAAATAGGCCTCGCCTTCGGCCTCCTTGTTCGCGTCGAGAAGCACAGCCTCGCCGCTCTCAGCGTCGCGCGGGCGGCGGCAGAACAGCGGATGCTGCGCGCCTTCGAGGAAGCGCGTGAAGTAAGCGAAGGGCCCGTCGGGCGACGGCACGGAACTGTCGTCTTCCTTGATCCGCCCCTTCATCTCCTTGAAAAGCGTCTCGCGGAGTTCTGCGAGCGGCCCGAGGGCAATTTCGGTATAGGCGTTCTCGGCGTCGAGATAGGCGCGGATGTCCTTATCGAGTGCATCGGGGTTGCGCATCACCTCGCGCCAGTTCGCA
>JAHBYL010000133.1 GCA_019635955.1 Parvibaculum sp. | reverse complement strand
GTAGCGGATATTCGATGTCAGCACATCGGCGGTGGCGACGATCTTCAACAGCGCCTCGCGGCCCGCGGCCGTGCCGAGGTCGAGCAGCACCGAGCGCTTGTTGCGGTTGATGGTGAGGAAGATGGGGCCGAGATCGGGTGCCGCGCCTTCGGGCAGGTGTCCCGGCCAGCGCATGATGTCGCCGCCCGCGCCGCCGCCGCCTGTCGGCGAGGGCGCTTCCACCTTGATCACATCCGCGCCCATATCGCCCAGGATCTGCGTCGCATAGGCGCCGAAGACGACGGCGGTGAGATCGACGATGCGCACGCCTTTCAGCGGCCCGCGATTTTCCGTTTCGAGGGACTTGTTCTTCTTGTTCGCCTGGTCGCTCAACGCACTCTTCCCCGCTTCTGCCTTGCCGCCTCTTACGGGCGGTATTCATACAATATGTCGGGCAGGTTTTCCTCGTTGTCGCCGTCCGTGCGGCGGACTTGCCTGCATCCGTGACGCTCATAGAAGCGCCGGGCGCCGAGATTGGCCTGAAACGTCCAGAGGGAAAAGCCCTGCCGCAGCTCCGCCTTCGCTTTCGCAAGCAGGAGGGAGCCTGCCCCTGCGTTATGCGCGGCCGGCGCGACATAGAGATGGTGGAGCCAGCCGCCGTCCTCGGGGCCGAACGCCGCGAAGCCGATGATGCGGCCCTCTTCCTCCGCCACCCAGGTCTCGTGCGAGGCCACCACGCCCTTGATGAAGGCCCGCGTCTCCTCGTCCGTGTGGAGCCGGGGCAGATACGCCATCCCCGCCCGCGCGGCGATGAAGATCGCGGCAAGTTCCGGCCAGTCGTCATGTCGGGCGCGGCGGATATGCATGTCGCCCAGTGTAGGCGTCACCCCAGCCCCTTCACCAGCAGCACGCATCCTTCCGTCGCCGCCTCGCGGTCGATGGAGATCGCGCGGTATTCGGCGCTCTCCGACCAGTCGCGGAAACCTGCCTCGTCGGGAAACTCGATCAGCACGAGCTTGGTGCCTTGCCATGTGCCTTCCACGACTTCCGGGTTTTCCTCAGCCGCGAGCAGGCGGCCCTTGCGGCCTTTCATGGTTTCGGCGAAGCGGGCGGCGTAGGCCTCGTAGCGCGCCCGGTCATGGATGGTGAATTGCGCCAGCGCATAGACGGTCATGGGGTGCTCCCTCGGGGTTCGGACCCAACCATGCTGCGGCGTCATGCGCGCTGCTGAAAGCCGATGAATTTGCGAAAGGCTTTGCAGGCACGAAACAATTGCTACTCCCACCCTCCCGCAAGGAGAGGGTGGGAAGCGGTGCGGCAGGCGGAGTGCATCCATCCGCTGTCGGCGCCGGGCCTCACCTCACTTCGGCGGCCTGCGGCCACACGCGCGGAGTGCGAGGCGTCTCCAGCCTATAGTCGGAATAGGGACGGGTCAGGATTTCGGCGCCGAGCCGTTCGGCTTCACGTACCGGATTCATCGGATCGTGGCGGACCTCCCCGCGGCTGTTGCCGAAGCCGCGCACAACACCGGTGAAATCCGAATGCGTGTAGCGGGAGAACTCCTGTATCTGGTGAACGATGCCAAGGGCCGCTCCCGCATAAGTTTCCTCGGATGTAAGCACCAGCCCGAGCCGCTTGCCGGTCATGGCTTCGAGGACGTCTTTCGAGCCTGGATAGGAGGCCGCGTAATAGCAAAAACTCCGGTCGAAGAAAGCCTTGGTCTGTGCCGACACGCCATACCAATAGATCGGCGAGCAGAAGATCACGCCGCGCGCCGGCAGGAAGTCCTCAAAGAACAGGGCGCGGTAGCGGTCGGAAATCGAGCATTCACCGTTCGCCTGACGGCAGTTCCGGCAGTCGCGCAGGAAACCGGAGATCTGATCGTCGAGGAAACGCACGGCGACATCCGTACCGGCCGCCTCGCCACCGCGTTGAACGGCCTCGGCCAGTGTTGCGGTGTTTCCGTTCCTGCGCGGACTTCCTACGAGGATGAGCAACTTGTCGGACATGGGAGCAATTCCTTTGGGCTTGTGAGGCAACGAGGACGCCAACGCGTCCTTTTGATCGCTCCAAACTGGCGTTATACTTTCATTTCATCAACTACCTACTATTTTGTTATATACTTACCTTTAGGTTAGAATTGGCTAGAATGAGTACGCGCAAACAGCCCTACAATGATGGCCTCGGGCCGGTTTTCGAGATCATCGGCGGCAAATGGAAGGCTCGTATTCTCTGGGAGCTCCACGACGGCCCCGTGCGCTTTGGTGCCCTCAAGCGCCTCATTGCCGAGATCAGCGAGAAGATGTTGATCCAGCAATTGCGGGAGATGGAGGCGGATGGCCTCGTTCACCGCGAAATGTTTCATCAGGTTCCCCCGCGCGTGGACTACTCGCTCACGCCGCTGGGAACCTCTCTCAACGAAGCGCTGAGTCCCCTTTGCGAATGGGGAAAGAAACATCTCGGAGAACCTTAGTCTGGAGAGATGCAGGCCAGAGCTGAAAGGTCTGACCTCCACCCTTCTCCACATTCTCCCCCGCCTCACCTATGATCTCCCGATGCTGCTGCATCATTCGAGCTGGCCGGAGGTCGAGGCCTATATTGAGAAGTCGAAGGGGATCGTGATCCCG
>JAHBYL010000132.1 GCA_019635955.1 Parvibaculum sp. | reverse complement strand
CGTCGAGCGGGGCAGCATGCCGTATTCCGCCGTGACCCAGCCCTGCCCGCCGCCTTTCAGGAATGGGGGCACACGCTCTTCAAGGCTCGCCGTGCAGAGGACATGGGTATCGCCGAAACGGACGAGGCAGGAGCCTTCCGCATGCTTGGCGACGCCGGGTTCGAAGCTGACGGCCCGCATTTCATGCGGTTGACGGCCGGAAGGACGCATATCTGAGTTCCAGTGCTGGCTTGGTTTCGTCTTTCTGTTTGGGGGCCTTGTTACATGGGGGCGGGCTTGCCGTAAAGGCAGGCAGGAGGTTGACGGCGGGCCCTGCCCTCCCCATTTCGCCCGGTGCGGAAATTTCGCCGATAAATTGTTTCCAGCGGCGGGAAAGCGCATTAATTTATGTCCAAGTTTCATGGACTTAACGGCAAGCTGGAGGATGGCTCAAACATGGTCGGCGTGATGGATCTCAACGAACGTTCGCGCGAGATCCTGCGCCGTGTCGTCGAGACCTATCTCGAGACCGGCGAGCCGGTGGGCTCGCGCTTCCTGTCGCGCCATCTGCCGATCTCGCTGTCGGCCGCTTCGATCCGCAATGTGATGTCGGATCTCGAGGCTTTGGGCCTCATCTTCTCGCCCCACACCAGCGCCGGCCGCGTGCCGACGGAAGCCGGGCTTCGCATGTTCGTGGACGGGCTTCTCGAAATCGGCGACCTCACCGACGAGGAGCGCCGTTCGATTGAGCGGCAGGTCTCCGCCTCGCATAAAAGCGTGGAAGACGTGCTGGACGAGGCCTCGAAGCTCCTGTCCGGCCTCAGCCATGCGGCGGGCTTCGTCGTCGCGCCCACCTATGATGCGGCATTGAAGCATATCGAGTTCGTGCCGATCGATCAGGGGCGCGCGCTTGTGGTGATCGTGACGGAAGGAGGCGGCGTCGAGAACCGCGTGATCGACATTCCGAAGGGCCTCACCCCCTCCGCGCTTGCCGAGGCCACCAATTATCTCAATGCGCAGCTCCGGGGCCGCACGCTGGAAGAGGCCAAGACCCTCATCGCGCGCGACCTCGAAACGCAGAAGGCGGAACTCAATGCGCTCACCGCCCGGGTGATCGAGGCGGGGCTTGCCACCTGGTCGGGTTCCACCGCCTCGAACGATCCGCTCGCGAAATCGCTCATCGTGCGGGGCCGCTCGCGGCTTCTCGAAGATGTCCATGCGGTGGAAGACCTCGAGCGCATCCGCCTTCTTTTCGACGAGCTCGAGAACAAGCGCGACCTTGTGCAGCTTCTGGGGCTCGCGGAAGAAGCCGATGGCGTGCGCATCTTCATCGGCTCGGAAAACAAGCTCTTTTCGCTGTCGGGCTCGTCCCTCATCGTCAGCCCCTATATGGACACGCAGCAGCGCGTGGTGGGCGTGCTTGGCGTGATCGGGCCGACACGGCTCAATTATGCCCGCGTGATCCCGATGGTCGATTACACGGCGAAGCTTGTGGGCCGGCTCATCAACTGAAGACCTTGCGGCGCCCTGCCCGGTTGACATATCGGGCTGCCGCGCGCACATCGGACCGGACAGCCGCTTGAGCGGACAGAAGAACCGGAAGAAAAATGACCGACGAGACCAAGAAGCAGGAAAACGAAGCCGCCGAGGCCCCGGCCGAAGAACTGGCCGAGACGCTGGCGAGCGAGCCCGCCGCTCAGGGCGAGGCCGCGCCGGAGGCCGTTGCCGGGCCCGATATCGCTGCGATCGAGGCCGAAAACGCCGATCTCCGCGACCGGCTGCTCCGCGCCGCCGCCGAAATGGAGAACACCCGCAAGCGCGCCGAGCGCGAGAAGCAGGATGCGGCGCGCTATGCCAATGCCGGTTTCGGCCGCGACATGCTGGAAGTCTCCGACAATCTCCGCCGCGCACTCGCGACCCTGAAACAGGAAGAGCGCGACGCCGCGGGCGACAGCCTCAAGGCCATGATCGAGGGCGTCGAGATGACCGAGCGCCTCCTCACCGCCGCTTTCGAGCGGAACGGCATCCGCGAAATCACGCCGAAGCCCGGCGAACGCTTCGACCCGAACCATCACGAAGCCATGTTCGAGGTGCCCGGCACCGGCCAGCCGGCGGGAACCGTGGTGCATGTGCTCGAAGCGGGCTACCGTATCGGCGACCGGCTGCTTCGCGCGGCCCGGGTCGGCGTTGCCAAGGATGAGGGAGGCGCGCAGAACGGCGGCAAGGTGGATACGACCGCCTGAGGCCGATCTTCGCTCGGGGGGCTTGCAGAAATTTGGCCCCTCCCCCATCTTCTATAACGCTGTTATGAAGCAGGGGAGGACCTTATGACAAGTCTCTGGGCGGCTTCGGCCTTTTTTCTCGCGATCCATCTCGTCGTGGCGGGCACGGCGCTGCGGGCAGCGATTGTCGGCATGATTTCCGAGCGGGCCTGGTTCGCCAGCTTCTCCATCGTATCGCTTGTCGGCATCGCCTGGCTCGCCATGAGCTATAACGAGGCCGTCACCGGCCCGAACCCGCTTTACTGGGTGCCGCCCATCTGGGCGATGCATCTCTCGCCCCTCGTCATTCTGATCGCGGCGCTGTTCGTGGTGATCGGCGTCACGACACCGAACCCGACATCCGTCGGCACGGAAGAACTGGCGAAAGACCCCGAGACTGTCAAAGGCATGC
>JAHBYL010000131.1 GCA_019635955.1 Parvibaculum sp. | reverse complement strand
GCATGCCGTTCATCTTTACGAGCGGCGCGAAGTCGACCGCATCGTGCTGTCACGGCCCGCAGTGGAAGCGGGCGAACGCCTCGGCTTTCTTCCGGGCGACATGCGCGAGAAAGTCGATCCATACTTGAGGCCGATGTACGACGCGCTTTACGACCTCATGGACCGGGCGCTCGTCGAACGCGCGCTGCAATCGGGCGAAATCGAAATCGCGCCGCTCGCCTTCATGCGCGGGCGCACGCTCGCGCATGCCGCGATCATTCTGGACGAGGCGCAGAACACGACGCCGATGCAGATGAAGATGTTCCTCACCCGGCTCGGCGAACATTCGCACATGATCGTCACCGGCGACCCTTCGCAGATCGATCTGCCGCCGGGACAAAGCTCGGGGCTGGTCGAAGCGACATCTCTCCTTAACGGCGTCGAGGGCATCGCACAAGTTCAGTTCACCGGTGCCGACGTGGTGCGGCACGAACTCGTCGGCCGGATCGTCGCGGCCTACGACAGCGCGGACAACAAGAAGAAGAACAAATGAGTTTTGCGATCGACATTTCGATGGAGTCGGAAGACTGGGCGAAGATTTCCGGCGTCGAAGCGCTGGTAAAGCGCGCAGCGGAAGCGGCACTCCTCGACAACGACGCGCCACCCTCGGAAATCTCGGTCGTGCTTTCCGGCGACGAGCATATTCGCGAACTGAACAAGCATCATCGCGGCATGGACAAGCCGACCAACGTGCTGTCGTTTCCGGCGGCGCGCATGAAGACGCCTGCCGGCAGTCCGCGCCTGCTCGGCGACGTGGTACTCGCCTTCGAAACCTGCCAACGCGAAGCGGCGGAAGAAGCCAAACCGATCGAGAACCACGTCACGCATCTCGTGGTACACGGCGTGCTGCATCTGCTCGGCTACGATCACGAAGACGACGATGAGGCGGAGACCATGGAGGGACGCGAGCGGCAAATCCTCGCGAAGCTCGGCATCCCCGATCCTTATGCGGAGCGCGGCGCGACCGCGAGACGCGCATGAGCGACGGCGACAGAAGTAACGGGCACGAGAACGGCGACCACAAGCTTTCGTGGCTCGAGCGGATGCTCGCGAAGATCGGATTCTCGCGTAAAAAATCGATCCGCGACGATCTCGCCGAAGTGCTCGCCGAAACGCCGACCAGCCCGCAATCGCAGACCGACTCCGAATTCTCGCCCGCCGAACAGTCGATGTTGCAGAACGTGCTCGCGCTGCGCGAGCGGCGGATCGGCGACGTCATGGTGCCGCGCTCCGAGATCGTCGCGGTCAAGCAGGACATTCCGATCGGCCAGTTGTTGCAGACCTTCGCAAACGCTGGTCACTCGCGGCTCGCAGTTTACGGCGAGACGCTGGATGAGCCGACCGGCATGGTTCACATCCGCGATCTGGTTTCCTATCTGACGACGCAAGCCGCCGCGGCCCAGAAAGGCAAGCGCGTACGAAAGAAGTTCGATCCGAAGTCGATCGACCTCACGCAGCCGCTCATCAACACCAAGATTGTGCGGCGGATTCTGTTCGCGCCGCCGTCGATGCCGGTGGTCGACCTGCTGGTGAAAATGCAGGCAACCCGCATCCACCTTGCGCTCGTGATCGACGAATACGGCGGCACCGACGGTCTCGTCTCGATCGAGGACATCGTCGAGGAGATCGTCGGCGACATCGAGGACGAACACGACGAACAGGAAACCCGCATCGTAGCGCTCGGCGACGGCAGTTTCCTTGCCGACGCCCGCGCCTCGCTCGCTGAGGCGCTCGAGGCGGTCGGCAACGGCTTCGATGTCGGCGCGCTTGCGGACGAGGTCGATACGCTCGGCGGTCTGATGGTGACGCTCGCCGCGCGGGTGCCGGCGCGGAACGAAATCCTGCGCGGTCCCGGCGAATTCGATTTCGAAATCATCGACGCCGATCCGCGCCGCGTGAAGCGCGTGCGTATCTTCCGCCGCCCGCCCGACCCGCCGAAACGGGAACGCAAGCGCAAGCCGAAAGCCCAGCCGGATTCCGCATCCGCGCAGCACGGCGAATCCGAACCGGTAACGCCGGCAGACATGGACAACCGCAACGCCAGCGGGTAACCGGCGAGCATGACGCTCGCGGCTGTGGCGAATCGCGTGGTGCTATCCTGGGGCTGGAAACGGCGCGGCATCGCGTTCGTCGCCGGCGCCTTGTCCGCGCTTTCGATGGCGCCGTTCGGTCTCTTTCCCGTTCTCCTGTTCACCTTCCCGGTTTTCGTCTGGCTGCTCGACGGCGCGGGCGCGGGTAAACGCGGGCTGCTTGCCGCGTTCGGCGCGGGCTGGTGGTTCGGCTTCGGCTATTTCGTGGCCGGACTTTACTGGATCGGCATGGCGCTGTTCGTCGAGGCCGACAAATTCGCCTGGCTCCTGCCCTTCGCGGTGCTCGGCATTCCCGCGGGCCTCGCGTTTTTCACGGCCTTCGGGGCGCTTATCGCGCGCATGATATGGGCGACCGGACCGACGCGCATTCTTGCCTTCGCGGCGGGCCTGGGAATTTCCGAGTGGCTGCGCGGCACAATTCTGACCGGCTTTCCCTGGAACAGCTTCGGTTACGCGCTGACCGGCGTGCCGCAATTCGCGCAAGGCGCTTCGCTCGTGGGGTTGTGGGGGCTGACGCTGCTTGCGCTTGCGATCTTCGCGTCGCCCGCGACGATT
>JAHBYL010000130.1 GCA_019635955.1 Parvibaculum sp. | reverse complement strand
CGAGGTGATGTCCGGCGAAGTGCTCTACGACGGCAAGGATCTGCTCGAAATGGAACCCGACCAACGTGCCCGCGACGGTGTCTTTATGGCGTTCCAGTATCCGGTCGAGGTGCCGGGCGTTTCGAATTCGCAGTTCCTTCGGCTTGCCTATAACGAAAAGATGAAGCACCTCGGCGAGGAGGAACTCGACCCGCTCGAGTTCAACGATTACCTGAGAGAAAAGGCGAAGATCGTCGAGATGGACCCGCAGTTCTTTAAGCGGTCGGTCAACGAAGGCTTTTCGGGCGGCGAGAAAAAGCGTAACGAGATACTGCAGATGGCCGTGCTCGAGCCGAAGCTCGCAATACTCGATGAGACCGATTCGGGCCTTGATATCGATGCTCTTCGGATCGTCGCTGAGGGCGTCAATAAGCTCCGCTCGGAGGAGAACGCGATCATCCTCGTAACGCACTATCAGCGGTTGCTGAACTACATCCAGCCCGATTTTGTCCACGTCCTCGCCGGCGGCAAGATCGTTAAAGAAGGCGGCAAGGAACTCGCCCTCGAACTCGAAGAAAAGGGCTACGATTGGGTCAAAGGTGCGACGAACTAAGGTACTTTAGTTCCAATGTCGAAGGACTTGAACAAAGCAGGGGCTTTCTCGCTCGCGGCGGTGGCCGTCGCGGTGTGGGCCGGTGTTTTGCTTATCGCCTTTTTCGCGAACCGCGGCGATGATGTAGGAAAGCTCGGCCAGTTCGTCGGCAATCTCGGCGGCGGGCCGTTGGCCGGTGCGGGGATCGTTGACAGTCTGGTTGGCTTGCTCATAGCTGGTGCGATAGCCGCGGCCTGGTTTGGCATCGGCAACCTTATCGTTTCGCGTCTTGTGAGTTTCGAGTCTGCCGGGGAGCGATCGTACCTTCTCAATGTGGTCCTGAGTTTTGCCTTGGGCGCGGCGATCTGGTCGTTCGTCTGGTTTCTGCTCGGGCTCGCCGGACTTTACTCGCGGCCGGTTGCGGTTGTTGCGCTTGTGCTTGGGGTTCTCCCCGCTATCGTCGGTTTGCTTAAGTTCAAGAACGCCGCGAAAGCTAACAGAGAGTCTCAACCTTCCGAAGTTTTTGACAAGTTCGTACTCTTGCTCGCCGCGGCCCCGGTTCTGCTTTCGCTCATCGCCTCGCTGGCACCACCGACGGCGAAGGACACGCTGCTTTATCATTTCTCGGTCCCGAAGGCGTTCATCGCCCAAGGCAGCAGTGCCTTCATCGAGGGCAACATCGCGAGCTATCTGGCCCTCGGAACTGAGATGCACGTCGTTTGGGCGATGCTGCTCGGCGGCCCGGTTGGTGAGCGTGCCGGTGAGGCGGCGGCCGGAGCGGTGGTTTGGCTTTTCTTTCCGCTGCTGCTCGCGGCACTTTTTGGCTTTGCCCGTGAGGCCGGCATCTCGCGGCGTTGGTCGCTGATAGCCGTGCTGATGGTCGCGACGGTCCCGACGGCCTATCACGTCGCTGCCAGTGCCTACATTGATCTCGCACTTGCGCTCTATGTCCTGCTCGCCGCCGTCGCACTTACGCGTTGGTGGCGGTCGCTCGAGAGCCGATGGCTGATCCTGATGGCGATCTTCCTCGGTGCGGCCCTTGCCTCAAAGCTGACGACGCTTTTCGTCATCGCGGCCTTCGCTCTGGTTGTAGTGATGCGGGCAAGGTCCGAGGCTGATGGAGCGGGAAAGGCCGCGGGGTTCGGTCTGGCGGCGTTGGTACTTGCGGGAGTCTTCGCATCGCCGTGGTATCTGCGGACGTGGGCGGAAACGGGCAGCCCGATCTTTCCGTTCTATATGAGCATCTGGCCGGGCGAGGCTGCGGGCTGGGACGTCGAGCGTTCGAATCTCTTTCAGGCGATTAACGCGCAACACGGCGGGTATGTTAAATCGCCGCTCGATTATTTGGCTGCCCCGTGGAACATTTCGGTAACGGCACAGCCCGAGCTTGCGACGCACTTTGACGGCGTTCTCGGCGTGGCGTTTTTGCTTGGGCTACCGTTCCTGATCTGGGCGCTTTGGAAGTTTGAGATGCCCGTCGAGGCGAAGATCGGCTCGGCGGTCGCCGCGGTGATGTTCCTCTTCTGGCTTTTTTCGAGCCAGCAGCTACGCTATCTGCTGCCGATCGTTCCACTGCTTGCCATCGGGATCGCCGCGGCATTTGAGCGGCTCGGTGAAGGCGTCGATGGCCTCAAACCCATCGGGCAATTATCGTTCGCCGCGGCTGCGATCGCGGGCCTGCTCACGGGAACGGCGTGGTTTCTGCAGAAGGCGCCGCTACGGGTCGTGCTCGGCGGCGAGAGCAAGGCGGAGTATCTGACGCGGAACCTGGACTATTATCCGTATTACCGCTGGCTCAACACGGAAGCGGACGCCGGCCATCGGGTCTGGCTGATCAATATGCGGCGGGACACTTATAACCTCGAACGGCCGTATTTTTCGGACTATCTTTTCGAGGATTGGACGCTCCGGCGGCTCGTTTGGGAAACTCGCTCCGCCCCGGAGCTTAAGGCACGAGCGGCGGCGATGAACATCCAGTACGTTCTTGCCCGCCACGACTTTCTTTTTGATTACGACCGCTCGCCGATCGTCGACGACACGAAACCGAGGGCCGAGAACGAGGCGAAGTTAAAGATGGCACGCGAACTTTTGCTCGACCCGGCCCGAACGGTCAAGGCAGACGCGCGATTCAGTTTGGTAAAGGTATTTTAGAAATG
>JAHBYL010000013.1 GCA_019635955.1 Parvibaculum sp. | reverse complement strand
TTTTTGTATCCGGCCCCGGCGCAAAGCCCCCTTTGAGCCCCGTGAAAGGCTCGAAAGGACCACCAAAGAAGCGGAGACACCGGAACCCGGACTTTCGTCCTGCCATGCCGGTTTGGGCATGGTGTTCCGTTCAGCCTCCAACCAAGGCCTTCGGAAGGGCGGCAATATACGGAAAATGCGAGGCATGGCAAGGGATTTAACGGAACTCGCTCGGCTTGACTCAGGCCGGTCGCGGGGTATCACTTGGCCAGAGGAGCGGGCCCCTGGCCCGGCCACAAAAACGCCCGGAAAGCCGCGAAAATTGCGCCCTTCCGGACAAGCAGGGAGCGAGAATGACGCGGGCCTTCATTTTTCCCGGACAGGGGTCTCAGTCGGTCGGCATGGGCCGTGAGCTGGCGGAAGCCTTCGGCACCGCCCGGGAAGTCTTCGACGAGGTGAACGAAGCCCTCGGCCAGAATCTCTCCAAACTCATGTGGGAAGGCCCGCAGGAAGATCTGACCCTCACCGAGAACGCCCAGCCCGCCATCATGGCCGTGAGCCTCGCCGTGGTCCGGACCCTCGAAAAGGAAGGCGGCTTCCGCCTCGCCGACAAGGCGGCCTTCGTTGCCGGCCACTCGCTTGGCGAGTATTCCGCGCTCGCCGCCGCAGGCACCTTTAGCGTCGCCGATACGGCCCGCCTCCTGAAGCGTCGCGGCCAGGCTATGCAGCGCGCCGTGCCTGTGGGCGAGGGCGCCATGGCCGCGCTTCTCGGCCTCGATTTCGATCAGGCGGCGGAAGTCGCCTCGCTGGCCGCACAGGGCGAAGTCTGCGCCGCCGCGAACGATAATGGCGGCGGCCAGGTCGTCGTCTCCGGCAAGAAGGCCGCCGTCGAGCGCGCCATCGAAATCGCCAAGGAAAAGGGCGCGAAGCGCAGCATGTTGCTCCCCGTCAGCGCGCCGTTCCATTGCGAACTGATGCAGCCCGCCGCGGATGAGATGGCAGAAGCCTTGGCGGGCGTCGATCTGAAGACGCCGTCGTTGCCTCTGGTCGCGAATGTCACCGCCTCGCGCGTCGCCGATCCTGCGACCATCCGCGATCTGCTCGTGAAGCAGGTGACGGGCATGGTCCGCTGGCGCGAAAGCGTTCTTTATATGGAAGCCGAAGGCGTTACCGTGTTCGCGGAAATCGGCGCCGGCAAGGCACTGTCGGGCATGGTGAAGCGGATCGCAAAAGAGCCCGAGCTCCATGCGGTCGGCACGCCTGCCGATCTCGAAGCTTTTCTCAAGACCGTCTGACGCGAAGGAGCGGCCATGTTCGATCTCACAGGTAAATGCGCGCTGGTAACAGGCGCATCGGGCGGTATCGGCTCGGATATTGCCCGCGCCCTTCACGGCCAGGGCGCAACCGTCGCGCTCTCCGGCACCCGCAAGGAAGCGCTCGATGCGCTCGCATCCGAGCTGGGGGAGCGGACGCATGTCCTGCCGTGCAATCTGTCGGATGCCGCTGCGGTCGACGCCCTGCCGAAACAGGCCGAGGAGGCGATGGGCAGCCTCGATATCCTCATCAACAATGCAGGCCTCACGCGCGACAATCTCTTCATGCGCATGAAGGACGAGGAATGGGACGAGGTGATCCGCGTCAATCTCACCGCCTCCTTCCGCCTCTCTCGCGGCGTGCTGCGCGGCATGATGAAGCGCCGTTGGGGCCGCATCATCGGCATCACCTCCGTTGTCGGCGTCATGGGCAATCCGGGGCAGGGCAACTATGCCGCCTCCAAGGCCGGTATGATCGGCATGACGAAGTCGCTCGCGCAGGAAGTTGCGAGCCGCAACATCACCGCGAATTGCATAGCGCCGGGTTTCATCCGCTCCGCTATGACGGACGCGCTGAACGAGGAACAGCAGTCCCGCATCATGTCGACGATTCCCGCCGGCCGCCTCGGCGAAGCCGCCGAGATTGCTGCCGCAGCCGTCTATCTCGCCAGCGAGGAAGCGGCCTATGTCACTGGCCAGACCTTGCATGTGAATGGCGGCATGGCCATGATCTGAGCGGGATGGCGCCTGATGCACCTTGGAAAAGTCAGCAAAATCAGGGGTGTAGCGGGTGAAAATGTGCCTTTCCCTTTGCTGGTGCAGGGCTAAAAAGTGTGTTACCTAAGCCCTCGATTTGGCTTGCGGTCCTGCCTTGAAATGGGCCAGAAGTGGGGCATTCTTTCCGCCGAATTCGATCGCATCCGATCCTCGATGTCTTGATAGCGAGCAGCGGGATGTGCGAGGCCGGTTCAACAAAGATCTGAGGACTTAAAATGAGTGATATCGCTGAACGCCTGAAGAAGATCGTCGTCGAGCATCTTGGCGTCGACGCGGACAAGGTCACCGAGAACGCGAGCTTCATCGATGACCTGGGCGCCGACAGCCTCGACAACGTCGAGCTGGTGATGGCGTTCGAAGAAGAATTCGGCGTGGAAATCCCGGACGATGCGGCCGAGAAGATTCTCACGGTGAAGGACGCGATCGAGTTCGTCAAAGCGAACGCCAAGTCCTGATCTTCTGATATTTGCAGCGGGGCCGGAGGGATGAATCTCTCCGGCCTCCTGTCTCTTGAGACCATTCCGGAGTCCTTCCGGGCTTCCGGTTCGAGGTGGGAGTGAGCATCGGCATGAGACGGGTCGTCGTCACGGGTATGGGTATGGTCTCGCCGCTCGGATGCGGCGTTGAAACCACCTGGAAGCGGATTCTGAACGGTGAATCCGGCGCCCGGAAAATCGAAAAATTCGACGTCTCAGATCTTCCCTGCAAGATCGCCATGCCCGTACCGCGCGAAGGCGAGGGTGCGTTCAATCCGGACGACTGGATGGACCCCAAGGAGTCGAAGCGCGTCGACGATTTCATCGTCTTCGCGGTGGCCGCCGCCAAGCAGGCGCTGGACGATGCCGGTTGGCATCCTTCGACTGAAGACGAACAATGCCGCACCGGTACGCTGATCGGCTCCGGCATCGGCGGCCTTGAAGGCATTGCCGAGACCGCGCTCATTCTGCAGGAAAAGGGCCCGCGCCGCGTCAGCCCCTTCTTCATCACCGGCCGCCTCATCAATCTCGCCTCCGGCTATGTCTCGATCGAGCATGGCCTGAAGGGGCCGAACCACTCCGTGGTCACCGCCTGCTCGACGGGCGCCCACGCCATCGGCGACGCGGCACGGTTGATCGCGCTCGACGATGCCGACGTCATGGTGGCAGGCGGCGCCGAGTCGGCTATTTCGCGCATCGGCATCGCGGGCTTTGCCGCCTGCCGCGCGCTTTCGACCAACTGGAACGACACGCCCGAAAAGGCCTCGCGCCCCTATGACAAGGATCGCGACGGTTTCGTCATGGGCGAGGGCGCAGGCGTCGTCGTGCTCGAGGAATATGAGCACGCGAAGGCCCGCGGCGCGAAAATCTATGCCGAGGTCGTCGGCTATGGCCTCTCGGGCGACGCCTATCACATCACCGCCCCGCCGGAAGACGGCAATGGCGGCTTCCGCTCCATGCAGGCCGCGTTGAAGCGCGCCGGCATTTCGGCCTCCGATCTCGATTATGTGAACGCGCATGGCACCTCGACCATGGCCGACACGATCGAGCTTGGCGCCGTCACGCGCATGCTCGGCAATGCCGCCGAGAAGGTCTCGATGTCCTCGACCAAGTCCTCGATCGGCCATTTGCTTGGCGCGGCCGGTGCGGTCGAGGCGATCTTCTGCATGCTCGCGATCCGCGACAGCAAGCTTCCGCCGACGCTCAATCTCGATAATCCGGAAGTGGAGACGCCGATCGACCTCGTGCCGCTCAAGGCGCGCGACAAGGAGGTCAATTTCGCCCTCAGCAATTCCTTCGGCTTCGGCGGCACCAACGCGTCGCTGATCGTGAAAAAGGTTGATGGTTGACGGACGAGGAGAACGCACCGCAGGCGCCGCAAGACGGCGCCGCCGGCAGTGACCATCCGCAGACCGGGACAGGGCGGCGCCGAAGCCGCCTTGTCCGTTTTTTCCTCGCCGCTTTCATCGCCCTTCCGCTCGGCATCCTGATCGCCGCGGGCGGTGCCTTCCTCTATGGCAAATATCTCTTCGAGACGGACGGACCGCACGCAGAGGCGCAAATCGTCATGCTCGAACAGGGCATGGGCGTGCGCGCTATCGCGGCGCGGCTTGAAAGCGCGGGCGTCATTTCGAACGCCAATGTCTTTCTCGCCGGCGCCCGCCTTCACCGGGCCGAACGCTCGCTGAAAGCCGGTGAATACGAGATCCCCGCCCATGCGAGCATGTTCGCCATCATGGGCATCCTGCGCGAAGGCCGCTCGATCCTTCACCGCATCACCATTCCCGAAGGGCTGACGAGCGAACAGGCAATGCTGCTGGTTGAAGCCCATCCCGTGCTTGAGGGCGACATGCCCGCAACGCCGCCCGAAGGCTCGCTCCTGCCCGAGACCTACAGTTTCACGCGCGGCATGACGCGGGCCGAGATCGTCGGAAACATGCAGGCCGCCGCGGCCCGCCTGATGGACGAGCTCTGGGACAAGCGGGCGGACAATCTCCCCTTCAAGACCCGGGAGGAAGCGATCATCCTTGCCTCCATCGTGGAAAAGGAAACGGGTGTGCCCGGCGAGAGGCCGCGAGTGGCTGCGGTCTTCGTGAACCGGCTTCGGGCGCCCATGCGCCTCCAGTCGGATCCGACCATCATCTACGGGATTGTCGGCGGCAAAGGCTCGCTCGGCCGGCCGATCCGCCGCAGCGAACTTGACCGCGTGACGCCCTATAACACCTATCAGGTGGACGGGCTGCCCCCGACGCCGATCTGCAATCCGGGCCGGGCCTCCATCGAGGCGGTGCTTAACCCGCCCGAAACCGGCGAGTATTACTTCGTGGCGGACGGAACGGGCGGCCATGCCTTTTCCCGCACCTTGAGTGAGCATCAGGCGCGGGTGCGCGAATGGCGCCGGATCGAGCGGGAGCAACGGGCCGTCCAGCCGTGAGGCGAAACGGCAAGCCCGTGCTGCTATAGTCGCGCGGCAGATGGATGATTCAGGGGAGTTTCGATGCCGCTCAACAGCATGACAGGATTTGCCCGCGTGGAAGGGGCCTCAGGCGCCGCCCGCTGGCACTGGGAGCTGCGGAGCGTCAACGGCAAGGGGCTCGATGCCCGCTTCCGCCTGCCATTCGGACTCGACAGGCTCGACGCCCGCCTGCGCGCCGAACTTGCTCGCCAGCTCCGTCGCGGCAATTGCCAGATCACCCTGACGATGGACAGGGGTGCGGAAGCATCGCCCCTCAGGATCAACCGCGACGCCTTGCACACCGTTGTAGAGGCCGTCGCCGAGCTTCGCCGCACCATGGAGACCTCCCCGCCACGGCCTGAAGGCATCCTTGCGCTCAAGGGCGTGCTCGAGAATGCCGAGGATGTTGAGGAGACGGAGGAGGAGCGGGCGGCCCTCGACGAGGCGCTGGTAGCCTCTTTCACCGAGGCCGTTTCTGCCCTTGCCCGCGCAAGAGCGGAGGAGGGAGCAAAGCTCGAAACCGTCCTGAGCGGCCAGATCGATCTCGTGGAAAAGCTGACGGCTTCTGCCGCATCCTCTCCCGCCGCCTCGCCCGAGGCGCTCAAGGCGCGGCTCGCCGCGCAGGTGTCTGAGTTGCTCGGTGCCTCGCCGGCGCTGCCGGAAGACCGGCTTGTGCAGGAGGCCGCCATTCTCGCAACCAAGGCCGATATCCGCGAGGAGCTGGACCGCCTTACAGCCCATGTCGCCCAGGCGCGCGAGCTGCTGGCCTCGGATGAGCCTGTCGGCCGCCGCTTCGATTTCCTGACCCAGGAATTCAACCGCGAGGCGAACACGCTTTGCTCCAAGGCGGCCGATGTGAGTCTGACCCGCATCGGCCTCGAGCTGAAAGCGGTGATCGACCAGTTCCGCGAGCAGATACAGAACGTGGAATGAGTGCCGCATGACCGGGATCGACATTCACAGACGTGGCCTCATGCTGGTTCTCTCCTCGCCTTCGGGCGCAGGCAAGACGACGCTCTCCCGCCGCTTGCTCGACAGCGATAACGAGATCGACATGTCCGTCTCCGCCACAACGCGCAAGCCGCGCCCGGGCGAAGTGGATGGCAAGGACTACTTCTTTCTGACGACGGAAGATTTCGGCATCATGCGCAACAAGGGCGAGTTCCTTGAGCATGCCAAGGTCTTCGGCAATTACTACGGCACGCCGCGAAAGCCGGTCGAAGAGGCTTTGGCGCGCGGACATGACGTGCTTTTCGATATCGATTGGCAGGGAACGCAGCAGCTCGACGAGACGGCGCAGGAAGATCTCGTAAAGGTCTTCATCCTGCCGCCCTCGGCGCAGGATCTCGAAAAACGTCTCGAGAAGCGGGCGCAGGACCCGGCCGATGTCGTCGCCGCCCGCATGGCGAAGGCATCGGACGAGATCAGCCATTATCAGGAATATGACTACATCATCATCAACGAAGACGTCGACAAGGCCTTCGCCGAGCTTCAGGCGATCCTGCGTGCGGAGCGGCTGAAGCGCCGCCGCCTCACCGGCCTGTCGAACTTCGTCAAGCAATTGCGCGAAGCGCTCTAGGCCTCGGGGGAGGTTATGACCAAGGTTGTATTGCTGGCAGGCGGTCTCGGCACGCGCATCTCGGAAGAGAGTCAGTTGCGCCCGAAGCCCATGATCGAGATCGGCGGCCGTCCGATCCTCTGGCACATCATGAAAATCTACACCCACTACGGCTTTACCGATTTTGTGATCTGCCTCGGCTATCGCGGCTACATGATCAAGGAATATTTCGCGAACTATGCTCTCCACTCGTCGGACGTCACCATCCATCCGCGCTCGGGCGAGATTGTCCATCACCAGAACACGAGCGAAGACTGGCGTATCACGCTGGTCGACACCGGACCGGAAACGCTGACCGGCGGCCGGGTGAAGCGCGTGCGCGACTATCTCGAACCCGGCGAGACCTTCTTCATGACCTATGGCGACGGCGTCGCCGATGTCGATATCGGCGCGCTGCTCTCTTTCCACCGCAAACACGGCAAGGCGGCGACGCTGACCCGCGTCGTCCCGCCCGGCCGCTATGGTGCGCTTGAGCTTCACGGCGACAAGGTGCAGCGCTTCATCGAGAAGCCGCCGGGCGACAATGCCTGGATCAATGGCGGCTTCTTCGTGCTGGAGCCTTCCGTTCTCGACCGTATCGAAGGCGATGCGACGCCCTTCGAGGGGGCGCCGCTGATGGGCCTGGCAGATGACGGCGAGTTGATGAGCTTCGCCCATGGTGGCTTCTGGCAGCCGATGGACACGCTGCGCGAGAAGAACCACCTTGAAGATCTCTGGGCCGGCGGCAAAGCGCCCTGGAAAGTCTGGAGGGACTAGTGGCGATCGACGGGCTCGATGTTGCGTTCTGGACGGGCAGAAAGGTGCTCCTGACCGGTCACACGGGATTCAAGGGCTCCTGGGCCTCGCTCTGGCTCGCGCGCATGGGGGCCGAGGTCGCGGGCTTTTCTCTCGCGCCCGAGGCCGAGCCGAACCTTTTTACGCTTGCTTCGGTCGAGCGGACGCTGCGGAATTCGCATATCGGCGATCTCCGGGATACCGAGGCACTTCGGAACGCCGTTGACGATGCCGATCCAGAGATCGTCATCCATATGGCGGCACAGCCGCTTGTCCGCCGTTCCTATGCCGCACCGGTCGAGACTTTCGCGGCCAATGTCATGGGAACGGTGAATCTCCTCGACGCGCTGAGAGGGCGTGAGGCGCTGCGTACGGTCCTCGTCGTCACCACCGACAAGGTCTACGAGAATGCCGAACAGGGCCTCTCCTTTCGCGAAGAGGATGCGCTGGGCGGGCACGACCCCTATTCGGCCTCCAAGGCGGCAGCTGAGATCGTCACCTCGTCCTACGCACGCTCGTTCTTCGAGGAGAGGGGCGTGCGCGTGGCGACGGCGCGCGGCGGCAATGTGATCGGCGGCGGAGATTTCTCGGAAGACCGCCTGGTCCCCGATATCTGGCGCGCACTCCGCGCCGGCGAGCCCCTCACATTGCGGAACCCGAAGGCGGCCCGGCCCTGGCAGCACGTGCTCGACTGCCTCACAGGCTATTTCACCTATGTTCGTGGCCTCTCCGAGCGGGCTGACCTGCCCAGGGCCCTGAATTTCGGTCCCCCGCCCGATGCCACGCCCGTGACCGTCGCAGCCCTCGCCGAAGCCGTTCAGGCCGCGATGGGCGGCAGCGGCTGGAAACCGGCAAACGACACCGGCCCGCACGAGATGATGGAGCTCGAGATTGACAGCAGGAAGGCCCGCGCCTGTCTCGGCTGGAAGGACCGGCTGGCAGGCGAGGCCGGCGTCGAATGGCTGGCGGAGTGGTATCGCGATTTCAATGCAGGCGCGGATATGCGCGGCGCCACGATGCGGCAGATCGCGGAGTTCGAGGCATTGCACCGGGCAGGCGCCAGATGAGCGACCGTTTCGAAAAAGCGGCAACGCCATTGTCGGGCCTCGTGCGGATCAGCCGGAAGCGCATGGGAGACCATCGCGGCTGGCTTGAACGGCTCTTCTGCGCGGATGAACTGGAGGAAGCGGGCTGGACCTGGCCCGTCGCCCAGATCAACCGGACGCTGACCGGACGGCGTGGCACGGTACGCGGCATGCACTTTCAGCACCCGCCGCATGAAGAGGCGAAGCTCGTCACCTGCCTGCGCGGCGAGGTCTTCGATGTGGCGGTCGATCTGCGCCCTGGCTCGCCCACGCTTGGCCGCTGGCATGGCGACTATCTCTCGGGCGAGAACGGCGCAAGCTTTCTCATTCCGCCGGGCTTCGCCCATGGCTTTCAGGCCATGACGGACGATGTGGAAATGTTCTATATCCACTCGGCGCCCTATGCGCCGGGCGCCGAAGACGGTGTCCGCGCGGACGATCCCGCTCTCGGCATCGAATGGCCGCTCGAGATCGGCGAGCGGTCTGAACGCGACAAGGGCTTTCGCGATTTCAGCGCGAATGCGGGAAGGAACGAGACGTGAAGTGCCGTCACTGCGGAACGCCGCTTGAGCTTGTCTTCGCCGATCTCGGCTCCGCGCCGCCCTCCAACGCCTACCTGACGCGGGAGGGCCTTGCCGCCCCCGAGACCTGGTATCCGTTGCGCGTGCTCGTCTGCACCGCCTGCTGGCTCGTCCAGACGGAAGATCACGCGGGCCGCGAGGAACTCTTCGCGCATGACTATGCCTATTTCAGCTCCACCTCCGCCGGCTGGCTCGCCCATTCGCAGAAATATGTGGCGGACATGATCGCCCGCTTCGGTCTGGATGCGAAGAGCATGGTCGTCGAGGTTGCCGCGAATGACGGCTACCTCCTTCAATATGTGAAGCAGGCCGGTGTGCCCTGCTACGGCGTCGAGCCGACGGCGAGCACCGCTGCCGCCGCACGCGAGAAGGGCATTGCGATCGAGGAAAGTTTCTTCGGTGTCGAGCTTGCAAGGCGCCTTGCCGCCGAAGGCCGGCAGGCAGACCTCACCGCGGCGAACAACGTGCTCGCTCATGTGCCGGACATCAACGATTTCGCCGCGAGCTTTGCCGCCCTGCTGAAACCGGAAGGTGTGTCCACCTTCGAGTTCCCGCATCTCCTGAAGCTCGTCGCCGAAAATCAGTTCGACACGATCTATCACGAACATTACTCCTATCTCTCGCTCAGCGCGGTTGCGCGCGTTTTCGCGAAGAACGGCCTTGAGCTTTTCGATGTCGAGGAACTGCCGACCCATGGCGGAAGCCTGCGCGCCTTTGCGCAGCGCGCGGATACGGGCAGCCGGGAAAAGACCGCACGCCTCACCGCGCTTCTCGATGCCGAACGCCGCGCGGGCGTGGAGAGCGAGGCTTTCTATGCCGGCTTCCAGGCGCGCGCAGAAAAGGTGAAGGACGACTTCACCGCCTTCCTGATCGACGCAAAGCGCAAGGGCCTGAAAGTCGGCGCCTATGGCGCAGCGGCGAAAGGCAACACGCTGATGAATTTCGCAGGCATTCGCCCGGACCTGGTGCCCTATGTCGTCGACCGCGCCGCGGCAAAGCAGGGCAAGTTCATGCCCGGCAGCCGCATCCCGATCGTCGATGAGGCGCATCTGAAGGCCGACCGGCCGGACATCGTTTTGATCCTGCCCTGGAATATCCGTGACGAGGTCATGCAGCAACTTGCGTATGGGCGCGATTGGGGCGCCCGCTTCGTGACGGCGGTGCCGGACATGGCGGTTGGTTGAGGGCGGAGCGATGGCCGCAGTCTCCATAGGCGTGCCCGTATTCAATGGAGCCGCGACGTTGCGGGCGGCGCTGGAATGCCTGAGGGTTCAGACCTTCACGGACATTGAGATCATCGTGTCCGACAACGGCTCCACCGACGGCAGCCGGGAGATAGCGGCGGAATTTGCAGATCGGGATTCGCGTTTCCGGCTTGTTCATCAACCGGAGAACATAGGAGCCAGAAACAATTTTCGGGCGTTGATCGATCTCGCATCCAGCGACCTTTTCATGTGGAGAGCCGATGATGACCTCTCCAGCGAAGACTATGTTGAGGTGCTGAAGCGCTTGCTGGACGGCCATCCAAACGCCTACCTGGCTGCGCCGAAGTCGCTGCTGGTTGCGCCGGATGGCACTGTACAAAAGATTCTTGCGGTCGAAGAGTCGCGCGCCCGATGGCGCCCGATGCATATAGGGAAGACGTTGCTTGGCGCGAGCCCCAACTGGATTTACGGTCTCTGGAAACGGGAAGCGCTCCGCGTCGCGATGGACGACACGGGCGCGATATACCCCTATCTGTGGGCATGGGATCCGCTGACTGTTCTTCCAGCTGTTCTCGACGAGGCTGTGGTTGCCGGCAATGGCGCCGTTCTCTTCAAATTGGCGTCGCCGACGCCGCGCTACAGTTCGCGCGTGCCGGCACGGGAAATGATCACCATGAGACGGGTGTTTCGCCGCGCCTGTCTCTCCGAATTCGGAAAACGGAGATGGGGATGGTCGGAGCGTCCCGTTCTCTTCGTGTACGTACTCCGATTTGCAAATCTGAGGGTCTACAGATTCTTCAAAATGCTTCGACGCTATATCCGTGAGAAGCTGGGTATCATCCAGGCGTAACCGGCGGCGTGGCGTGTCGAACCTGCCTTCCTGCCATGCAACGGTGGAGACGACAATGCGCATACTGGTAACCGGGGCCTCGGGATTCGTCGGCCGGGCCGTGCTGCCGCCGCTGCTGGCCGCTGGCGCCGAGGTCCATGCGGTCTCCCGCACAGGCGGCGCCGCGGTCGACGGTTGCATCTGGCACCGGGCCGATCTCATGGAGGCCGACCGCGTGCACGCGCTGGTCGGCGACGTGCGCCCGCAGATTGTTCTGCATCTCGCATGGTGCGTCGAACACGGGCGTTTCTGGACAGACCCGGCGAATCTCGACTGGGTCGCGGCGAGCCTGCATTTGGCGCGCGCGGCGGCCGAAGCCGGTGCATCTCGGTTCGTCGCAACGGGCACGTGTTACGAATACGACTGGCCCGACCAGGGCAAATGTCGGGAATGCGAAACGCCGACCGCGCCGCATACATTGTACGATACAAGCAAGGATGCCTGCCGACGGATACTGGAAGCGTTCTTCGCGCAACAGGGAATGGACTTTGCCTGGGGTCGCCTCTTTTTTCTCTATGGCGCTGGCGAGACCCCATCCCGCCTCGTTGCGTCGATTGCCAGGGCACTGGTCCAGGGGCACAAGGCCCCCGTCTCGCTCGGTCTTGCGGTGCGCGATTTCGTCGATGTGCGCGATGCGGGTGCGGCACTGGCCGCCCTGGCGCTTTCGGCGGCGACCGGCCCCGTCAATATAGCGACCGGTGAAGGGATATCGGTTGCGAATTTGGCCATGAAACTCGGTGAGATCGCGGGGCGACCGAATCTTGTACAACTGGGCGCCCTCGAAGACCGCGCGGGCGAGCCGCCGGTCATTGTCGCGGATACTGAGCGCTTGACCTCGGAAATCGGGTTTCGGCCGCTTCGAACCATCGACAAGGGGCTCGGCGATGCTCTCGACTACTGGGCGTCGCGTCTCGGACAGATTGACCGGACGCCGGGATAGGCGCTTGTTATCCCGACACGGTCTGGAATAAGCTCGGGTCGCCGAAAAATCCGGATCATTGGAGGGGTACTTGAACACCGCCGCGACTGCGACCAAAGAAAGCTTGTGCGAGGCCATTCGCAATTGTGGCTCCGACGATGAGGCATTTTTCGGATATCCGGTAAAGGAAGACGGGCTCTTCCTTCAACAGGATCCGGACGAGTTTGCATCCTTCGTTGAGTATCTGGCATCGAATTTTCCTCCGTCGAAACTGTCGATCGATATCGGCATCGCTGCCGGCGGAAACACCAAATTCGTGCGTGACTATTACCCGGTGGAAAAAACCATCATTCTCGATATCGGGCAGCATCCGCGGCACGGTCATTGGCCGAGGATCAAGAAACAGGTTCGCACCGACATCATCCTCGAGATCATCGATGATTCTCACGCGCCGCATGTGCGCGAAAAGCTTCTGCCTTATGCCGGCAAGATCGATTATGCCTTCGTCGACGGCGATCACAGTTACCGGGGCTTGAAACAGGATATCTTTCTCATGAAGGAACTCCTGATGCCAGGCGCCGTGATGACGCTTCACGACACGCATGCAGTCGAAGACTGCAACCGTGTCTTTGAAGAACTGAAGCATTCTGAGGATTTCGAATTGCTGAAGAATTTTGTCAGCCGGTTCGGTATCTCGGTGTGGCGCTACACCGGAAAGGGCAAATCGACAGTCGGCTACCTGAACCGTCGTTTCGGATGGGGCCGACTCTAGAACCGTCCGGTCAGCAGGCGGCGCAAGGCCACGGCGGCTCTCTCAACGATACCGAGCGGCGCCGGCCGAGCCCTTTCGCCCCAACTCAGCCTTGCCACCTTCTGCCGATGACGCGTCGACCCCTCCGCGAAGTCCCGCGTCCGGTTGTCCGCGACCAGAAGGTTTTCCTGGCGGCCGGATCTGAATGTGCCTGACTCAGGCCAGCCTTCCTTCGCGAAAACGGATCCGTCCTTTCCGACGACATAAGGCTGCAGGCCCCGTTCGAGCATCTGATGCGTCATGCTTCGCTGCCCGGCCTCGAATTCGTTGCACGCGCGCTTTGTATCGAGCGGCCCGAAATCGAGCGCCAGAAAATCCTGGCGCCGGATGGCGAAGGCGTTTGACCGGAGATGGACGTTCGGAAAGGGCATACCCGCATCCAGCGTTTCCCAGTTGCCCGCGGCGCCGGCAATTCCGGCATCCGGGCGCGAGGAAAACGCCGAGATCAATCGCGCAAGCCACCGATCGCACAGAATCTCGGAGTGCGAATTCAGAAACACGACGAACATATGCTCGAGGCGCTCTGCGGCGTATTTGTAGGCGCCGATATCGAACCCCTGATCGTCGATCCGGATAAAGGATGGATAGCCGACGCGCTTGCTGATTCTTCGCTGCAGACGCGTCGCTTCCACTTCATCGAATCCCTTCAGCAGGAAAACTGGATCGTGAAGCAGGCACGCCGGGTGAGCCGCGTAGCTTGAGAGAAATCGACGGAGAAAGTGATCGGGATTGCCGCGACGAATGAGATGAACGACTGCAACGGAATGCGATCCGGCAGGGTCTTCGCCTCTTGTCGTTTCGATTGCCACGGCGCTTCCCGCCCCGAACCGCTATGCGCGGGCCCTCACGGCTTCAGCACAATTCGCCCCATCACGCTGCCCTTGCGCAGATCGTCGAGCGATTTGGAGCCCTGGCCGAGCGGGCGTTCACTGACGGGAATCGGGTCGATCTTGCCTGCCTTCACAAGCTCCATCATCTCTTTCGTTTCCTCGAGCGAGCCCACATAGGAGCCGCCGATGGAAATCGCGCGCATCGGGAAAAGCGGGATGGGCATGGAGAAGCCGCCGCCGAAAAGTCCGACCACGACAACCTGACCGCCCTTGCGCACGATGCTGGTCGCGAATTTGAGCGAGGCTTCCGAGCCCACGAAATCGACCGCCGCCGGCACGCCGCCATTCGTATCGGCGAGCACCTTCTTGATCGCGTCCGGGTCCTTCGGGTTATAGACCTCATGCGCGCCGGCGCCGCGCGCCGATTGCAGCTTGTTCTCGTCCACATCCGCGCCGAGTGGCGCCGAGGGGAAAAGCGCCTTGGCGAATTGCAGGCCCATCATGCCCACGCCGCCAAGCCCGACCACCATCACCCGTTCTTCGGGGCTGATATCGCCGAGCTTCTTCATCGCGCTATAGGCGGTGAGGCCGGAGCACATATAGGTCGCGGCGAGCCCTTCCGGCACGCCCTTGTAGTCGAGCAGGTAGCGCGGATGCGGCACGAGGACATGCGTCGCATAACCGCCCGCCACCTGAATGCCGAGATTCCGCGGCTTGTTGCAGAGATGCTCGTCGCCGCGCTTGCAGGTCGGGCACTCGCCGCAGCCGATCCAGGGATAGGCGACGAAGCGCTGACCGGTGCTGACATCCGTCGCCTCTGGGCCCACGGCCACCACCTCACCCTCGATCTCGTGGCCGAGCGTGAAAGGAAGCTTCCGTCCGGCGCGCACATCGAGCTTGTTGCCGCCGCCCATGTCGAAATGGCCGTCATGGATATGCACGTCCGAGTGGCACACGCCGCAATGTGTCACCTTCAGCAGCACTTCCGAGCCTTGGGGCTTCGGCGTCTCGCTCTCGACGATCTGCAGCGGCTGACCGTATTCGACGATGGCTTCGGACTTCATGAAACTGCCTCCAGGCTCGATTTTTTTGGTGTCATTTTATCGAATTTCGCACGGGCCGCGCCGCACCACAACCTCGGGGCTATGCTGCCCCTGCGGAAAAGTGCCGCGCAAGGGCGCAGAATTGTTCGACGCTCAATTCTTCAGCCCTCTGCGTCGGATCGATCCCTGCCGCCTCGATCATCGGCGAAGGGTCGCCACGCCCGAGCGACTTGAGCGCGGCGCGCAGCATTTTCCGGCGCTGTCCGAAGGCCGCGGCGACGACGCGCTCGAGCGCGCCGATCGGCGCATCGGCAAGCGGCTTCTCCCGGGGAATGAGTTCGACGATGGATGAGGTCACCGATGGAGGTGGCGTGAAGGCGCGGCGGTCCACATCGAAGAGAATGCGAGGCTTCGTGCGCCATTGCGCCAGCACGCCAAGCCGCCCATAGGCCTTGCTGCCGGGCAGGGCGACGATGCGCTCCGCCACCTCGCGCTGGAACATGAGCGTGAGGCTCTCATACCAGGGCGGCCAAGGATCGGATTGAAGCCAGCCGACGAGAAGCGGCGTCGCGATATTGTAGGGCAGGTTGGCGACGATGCGGGCAGGTGCCGTCACAAGGCTGCGCATATCCGTCTTCAGCGCGTCCGCTTCCACGATCTGAAGCCGGCCGGGATAGGCCGCCGAAATCTCCTCCAGCGCGGCGATGCAGCGCCGGTCGCGCTCGATGGCGATCACGCGCCGCGCCCCATTGTCGAGCAGCGCACGCGTCAGTCCGCCGGGTCCTGGCCCGACTTCGAGTACGTCATGCCCCTCGAGAGGCCCTGCTGCCCGCGCGATCCGCCCGGTCAGGTTGAGGTCGAGAAGAAAGTTCTGCCCGAGCGATTTCTGCGCCGAAAGCCCGTGCTTGGCAATCACCTCGCGCAGCGGCGGCAGGTTGGCCCCGTCGTCGCTCATGCGGCGGCCCGGGAGCGGGCGATATCGCGTGCCATGCCGATAGCGGCGATGAGGCTGCCCGGATGGGCAATGCCCTTTCCGGCGATGTCGAGCGCCGTGCCATGGTCCGGTGAGGTGCGGACGATGGGCAGGCCGAGCGTGGTATTCACGCCATTGTCGAAATCGATGGTCTTGAGCGGGATCAACGCCTGGTCGTGATACATGCAGAGTACGGCGTCATAGGTCTGCCGGGCGGCGGCATGGAACAATGTGTCGGCCGGTCGCGGACCGGTGAATTGTGCGGCGGGGCAGGCTGCCTTCAATCTCTCGACGGCAGGGCCGATAATCTCGATCTCCGCGCGTCCGAGCCGTCCTTCTTCTCCGGCGTGCGGATTGAGCGCCGCCACGGCGATGCGGGGACTCGCTATACCGAAATCGCGCGTGAGAGCCGCGGCGAGGATTTCTCCCTGCTCGACGACCGCTTCCGCCGTCAGCGAAGCCACGGCCTCACGAAGCGGAAGATGCACGGTCACGGGCACGACACGGAGCTCCGGGCAGGAAAGCATCATCAGCGGCGTCGCGCCGCCGCAGAGCGCTGCCAGATGTTCCGTATGCCCTGGAACGCGGAGTCCGGCATCATAAAGCGCGCGCTTGTGGATCGGGTTGGTGACGATCCCCGCCACTTTGTTCTCAAGCGCCAGACCTGCCGCCAGGTCGATCGCCCTGATGACAGCCGTCGCGTTCGCAGGATCGAGCCGGCCAGGCTCCGCCCGTACCGCAAGCGGCACCGGGAGAACGGGAAGCGCGGTGGAGAAAAGCGCTGGCGCTTCTACCGGCCCGCCAATTTCGCGGATGGCGGCATCGAGCCCCATGCGCCGCGCTGTGTCGCCGTAAAGGGCGGGGTCGCCAACGGCGAAAAAGCAGGGCAGGGAAGCATCCCCGGCGGCGGCCCATGCTTTCAGGGTGATTTCCGGACCTATGCCTGCAGGCTCGCCCATCGTCAGCGCCAGGGGCAAGGCATCATGCGTTGCCATATTCTACACCGCCTCTCCGGCGCCGGCCGGCGGCGCGCTTCCTAGCGATAGACGACGACCGCGTCACGGCGCAGATCGCGCAGATGCCGTCGGCCCATCATCGAGAGCTGCTGTTCGAAAAGCGAATTGTCGATCTGATCGCGGGTCGGCATCTCGCCTTCCGCTGCACGATGGCCGCAAACGACGATCATTTCGACGCCCTGTTCGGTGCGGATCGGCTCGGTCGCCTTGCCAACGGACACGCCTGCAATCGCCTGACGCAGACGCGGCTCAAGCTGGCCGGCGATCACCTGCTGGCGCGGGCTGGCCACGCCGCTCACATACTTCTTGATCTGCTGCTGTGCCTGATCGCAGGACGAAATGCTGTCGCGGAACTCGGTGACTTCCCGCGCCCGGCGGTTGACGGCCTGCGCGTCGGCATCCGGTGCAAGCGGCAGGACGACCTGCATGAGCTCATACTGATCGCGCATCGGATCGGCGCCGGTGCCAGTCTGCATGGCTTTGAGAGCAATGATGTAGAAGCCGCTCAGTGTGCGGATCGGGTCGGACACCATGTCGGGCTGCATCTGCGTAACCACCTCGGCCACGCCATCCGGCAATTGGCTCGCATGCACCCAGCCGATATCGCCGCCATTGGCCGCCGAGGCCGACTGGCTGAACTGACGCGCGACGGCCTCGAAAGGCGCCCCCTGCCGGATCTGTTCGACAAGACGCTGCGTGCCGGCTGCGATTTCGTCGGCATGGCCGGGATTGTCGAAGGAAATGAAAATCTCCGAAACGAGATAGCGCGGTTCGCCGGACTCTTCCTGAAGCCGGCGCATCACCTCGTTGACCTCATTCTCGCCGACCGTCACGAACGGGCCGAACTGCTGCTGCACCACCCTGTTCCACGCGAGGTCAATACGGACCTGCTGTTCGAGCGTCTGCCGCGAAACGCCGCCCGTCTTCAGAAAATCGGTGATCTGCTCCGGCGTCATGTTTGACCGGCGGGCGATCCGTTGAAACGCCTCGTCCACTTCTTCCTGCGAAACCTGAATGTTCAGCCGCTGCGCTTCCTGGGCCTTCAGATATTCGTCGACAAGCGAGCGAAGGACCTGACCGCGGATGCGCGAGATGTTCTCGGGCGTATTCGGAATGCCGGAGCTGAGCAGCACGAGCTTCACGCGCTGATCGAGATCGTAGGAGGAGATCACGCGATCATTGACCACGGCGGCAATGCCCTGCGTGTCGGAGGTCATGGTCACCGTCGGCGCGGCCGCTGGTGCCTGGGCGCTCGCCGTCTGGAACGAGAGCGCCGCCAGCACAGCCGCGACGGCGACGGGTTTCGCCATGCGGGAAACCCGGCGGGCGCGCTTCGGAACGGAAACTGCGAACTTGGCGAGGTTTGCGAACATGATTTTAGGGGTCATCGCGTCTTTCTTGTCAGGGCGAAGAGCCCTCCGCTTGCCGGTGCCATCGCGCCGACAGAATACTTGAAACATGAGGCCAATCAACCGGCGAGAACAGCGAAAATCCGCTCTTTTCGGTAGGTTAGCGTGCATTGCCACAGGGGGATCAGTTCGAATCGAGAGACCCCGTGGCACTGGCCGAACCCAGTGTTTTCAAGGTGATCTGGAAGACGATGCTCCGGTCAGGCTCGAGGTCGCGGTCCCTGTAGAAGGACTGCGAATAGCCTAGCGACACATTGATGCACTCGTCCTCATAACCGATGCCGAGGCGGTTTGCGACGGAGCGATTATTCGCCAGGTCGCGCCTCACCTGGCCGAATACGCGCCAATACTCGTCGAGTTTGACGACGCTTCCCGCATAGATTTCCTCGCGCGACTGGAGGGCGAGAGTCTGGTCTGCGGCGAAATACGCGTAGCCGAGTTCCGCCATGACGGGGCCTTCACGGCCCATCAGAGACACTTCGTTCCGGCGAATCTTGTAGCGCTCATCATCGAGGCGGAAACGATAGACGGCCATGTAGTCCTTGTTCGGGGACACCATAATCCGGCCGACATAGTCCGACGATTCATCCCGCAATCCCGTCGCCTGAGAAAGGCTCGGATTGTCGTCCAGGCGGAAGCTCTGGCCGAGCAGGGCGCTGGCCTGTCCGCCGTTAGCCATGAACAGGGAGTAGCGGACGCCGGCATTTGCCCGCGCGCCGGTCTCCCACTGATCGAGGCCCGCGAAGCGGTCCTCCGAAAACAGGTTCGTGTCGTCGAACTCGAAGCTGAGCGAATCCTCGTTGGGAATCTCTACCGTGTTGCCGACATTCGGCGAATAGATCAGCTGGACGATCGGTTCGACCACATGCCGCGTGCCGCCATCGGCGCGGAGCAGCGGATAGCTCCACTCGACACCAGCGGTCGGTAGACCGCGTGTGATGGTCGAACTTTCGAAGTCCGTGCCGGGCAGGGCGGGATTGGGCACATCCTCGACGGAGTAGACGTCCCCGCGCAGGCTCGCGAAATAGCGCAGCACGAACCCGTCCTTCGTGGTTTCGCGCCTGTCCCAGCTGACCATGCTCGAGATGCGGCGTGATTTTGCGCCGACCTCTCGTTCGAGAACCATGGCGTTCGCGGAAAAGCCCACCCGTCCGCCGAATATCTGTTCGGGATAGGAGTAGTTGTACTGCAGGATCGGGGCGACCCACGGTGTCGTGTCGGAATTGTCCGTCGCGAGCAGTCCCTGGAAGTAATAGGCATCCGCCGTAAAGCTGTTCCGCCCCTTGGCATAGGTGGCGTTTATGTTGTTTGTGAGGTCGGTGGCGTCTGAGAGACCGTATTTCCGGAGATAGGTGTCGTCGGTCGTCAACTGGGTCCGGAAGCCCCAGCTCCAGTTCTCATCGATGCGGAAGCGTCCATCGCCGAAAAGGCTGCCTCGGAAATTGTCGTCTGCGGGTGTTCCAGGCGTCTGCGTCTCCGGCCATGTGCCTGTGCCGAACATCTGAAATTGCCCGTTCTCGACACGCTGCCGGTACTCGCCCTGATAGACGACGCCTTCCTTTGTGGTGAAACGGGGAATAAGCGTCACGTCCTTGTCCGGGCTGATCGCCCAGTAATACGGAATTTCGACCTGCTGTCCGAGTTCCGTCGAGCTCGAAATCTTCGGTGTGAGAAACCCGGACTGCCGCTTGACGGTCGGATCGGGTTGCGAAAAGTAGGGGACGTAGAGGACGGGCACGCCGAAGAATTCGATAAAGGCGTCTTCGTAGATGATCCGCTTTTCTTCCTGATTGTGGATGACGCGGAACGCCTTGATCTGCCAGAGCGGCTTTGTCTGCCCCTTCTCCTCGCAGATGTCGCAGGCGCTGTACACGCCGCGGTGAAGCGTCGTCATGTTGCCGCCGCTGCGCACCACGCTCGAGCCAGCCATGCGCGAATTGTCGGAAAGCAGCACGCGCAGCGTGTCGATCACGCCGTCGCGCATTTCATTGCGCAGCACGACCTGGTCGGCAAAGGCGACATCGCCTTGCGGGTCGAGCAGCGACACATTGCCATCCGCCTTCACGACGCCCGTCTTCTCGTCATAGGTCACGCGGTCGGCCAGCAGGACCCGCTCTCCATAGGCCAGCTCCACATTGCCGGAAGCCGTCACCACCCTGGTTTCGCGGTCATAGGTGAGCTCGTCGGCCTGCATCAGCACTTCGCCGGATTCGGGAAAGGCAGCCTGCCGGGGAGGGGTGTTCTGGGCAGCCGCCGGAAGGGCAAGGACCGCCATCAGCGCCAGTGCGGCTGCCGGTAAAATGCGCCGCATTCTGCCCCTTGAACCCCTCATGACCCCTTGGACCACCTTCGTCCGCCCCCCGGCTAAAACCACTGAGAATCGCCTGCCCCGGCAGGCGGAAGATCGATTTCTAACCGTCTTCGAGGTGAAAGAGAACCGCAAGACCTAAAAGCATGACCACGATGGACGGAGCCCAGGCAGCAAGGGGGGGTGGCAGGATGCCCGAAAGCCCGAGCGCAATAGACAGGTTTCCCAGGAAGTAGACGAGGAAACCTGCCGCTATCCCCCCGATGATCATGGTGAGCACCCCTCCCATCCGGGTCACGCGCAGCGAGAAGACCGCCGCCACCAGGACCATGGTGCAGAGCAGGGCGGGCGTGGCGAGAATCTGGTGGAAATAGATGTTGTACCGCCGGGCGGAAAAACCCGCCGCTTCCGCCGTGGTGATGAATTGAGGCAGTTCCCAGAACGATATCGTTTCCTCGCGGGCGAAACTTTCCTCGATCTGCCTTTCGGTCAGCGATGTTTCCTGCCGGTAGGTATCGAACCGCCTCGGCTGGTCGTCGATCATCGTGACCCAGACATCTGTCAGCTCCCAGTAGCCGGGGTGAAGCGTGGCCGTTGCCCCGTCGATACGGCCTATGAAATCATTCTCCAGGCCATAGAGGTAGATTGTCACGCCCGTGAGCGAGAAGCCCGTGCCGTCGAGCCGCTGGGCATGGACGACCGATTGTCCGTTCGGATCGGCTTGGCGCAACCACAGTCCATTCGCCGACACGGTGACGAAACTGGTGCGCTGCTCGAGATACCGCGTCTCGAGTTGCCCGTAGCGAGTGGTGAGCGTCGCGGCGACGGGGTTGTAGACCGTCACCACGAACGAGCCGGCAATGAAGGCGACGGCCAGAGCGGGCGCAATGAATTGCCAGACCGACACGCCGGCGGCGCGCGCGACGACGAGCTCATTGTTGCGGCTAAGCCGAAGAAAAGCGGCCATGCCGCCGAAAAGAACCGCAAAGGGCAATGTCCGGGCCCCCGTCCGGGGGACCTCCATGAGCGCCATCAGAGCGAGAAGGTCGAATGTCACACCCGGCTTGCCGCTGCCGCGGCGGAGCAACTCCACCAGCTCCAGAATGAAAATAAGCGCGACAAAGATGCCGAAGGTGATGAGCACCACCGCAAAGAACTGCCTTGCGAGATAGCGCGACAGCGTCCAGGAAAGGTTCATTGCGCGACCCCTTCCTTGCCGAGGCGGCCGAGCACCGCACGCTTGGCGGAATGCCACATCGCTTCCGGCCGGGCGCCGCCGATAATCGCAATGGATGCGCCGCCCACGGCCATGGGTATGAAATACATCAATGGAATGAGGCGGAGATTCTGCTCGGCGGCATTTGTAACCGCGAGGCCGGTAACGCGGATGGCGAGCGCCACGCCGGCGGCAATCGCCACGCGCGAGGCATATCCGCGACGGCTGAAAGGGGCGGGCAGAAGCGCGGCCAGCGCAATAAGCGTCAAGGCCACCGGGTAAAGGCCTTCCACGATCCTTTCATGCGCATTGGCGCGGAGCTTCATGCGGTTGCGCTGTGCATATTCGTCGCCCGGAGCCGGATTGAGGAGTTCGTGAAAATACCGCTCGCGGCTTTCAAACGAGAGCTCCGGCCGGTCGCTCATATATTGCGAAAGATCGTAGGTGTACTTGTCGAAATAGAGAACGGTGGCCGGGCTCGTCGCGCTGCCCTGGCGCGAGATGCGCTGGATGCTGCCGTTGAACATGACGAAGAGCAGCCCGTCGCCCCTGTCGAGCAGGCTGCCCGTTTCCGCCATATAGGTAATAGGTTCCTGCGGGTTGCGCCCGTCATGCACGAGAATGCCGCGCGTGGTGCCGTCGCTGTCGCGCTCGCGCACATAGACAGTGAGCCCCGGCGCCGGATTGCTGAACGTGCCCTCGCGGATCATCGCCGTCGCGACATCGCCGCGAATTTCGAAAAGCCGTGTCCGCAATTCGCGCAGACCCGCGGGCGCCACATAAATGGAGAATGAAAGAATGAGCAGCGAGGCCAGAACGGCGACGGCCGCAATCGGCATGGCGACGCGTGCCCGGCTCATCCCGGCGGAGAACATCACCACGATCTCGCTGTCGCCGATGAGCTTGTGCAGGGCATAGAGAACCGCGCAGAAGAGCGAGACGGGCAGAACCACCATCAGCGTGCTGGGCAGGGCAAGTGCGGTCAGCTCGAAAAAGGTCAGAAGTGTCTGCCCCTGGGTGATCAGGACGTCCAGCATCCGCAACGCCTGGGTCAGCCAGATGATGCCGGTCAGCACGAAGCTCGCGATGAGAAACGGTCCCAGTGTCTGCAGAAACAGATATCTGGACAGGCTTGTGGGCATGAACTCGCTTTCCTCGCCGCTGCGGCCGGTGGGTGCCATCGCGGACCGGCTGCCTCCCTTTGCGGCAGGCGGTCTGCCTTGCGGCGGCCTCCTTGATCGGCGGCTTTCCCCTGACGCCGATTGGGTTAGGATACGCAACGGATTCCCGAGGCGCTGCGGCCAATGGTTATCCCATTTTGCCGCGCGGGGAAAGGCTCGGCGCCTTCGTCCCGTGGCGCCCGCCAAAGGATAAATGCCCGGTCCTCGTGCCGGGAACCAACAGGAGAGGCCCTGAAATGAATATTGCTTTTGCCGACATCTCGCTTGCGAAGCCCGGCGCTCTCGCGGTGCTGGTCACCGAAGGCGCGTCGCTGCGCGGCGTCGCGGCCGATCTCGACGGCAAGCTGGGCGGCGCCCTCAAACGGGCGATGAAGGCAGCGAGCTTCACAGGCAAGGCCGGTTCGGTACTCGAGCTTGTCGGCCCGCAAGGCGTGAGCGCAGGTCGCGTGCTGCTCGCCGGTCTTGGCAAAACAGCGGACGTATCGGCGGCAGGCCTCGAGAAAGTTGGCGGTGAGCTGGTCGGACGCATCGAAAAGGCGAAGGAAACCTCGCTCTCGATCGTGCTCGACGGCATATCCGGTCCGAAACTGCCGGCGGCGGAAGCGGCGGCCCGCGTCGCCTTCGGCGCAAAGCTCCGCTCCTACCGCTTCGACAAGTACAAGACGAAGAAGAAGGATGACGACAAGAAGTCGGAACTGAAATCCCTCACCGTCATGTCGCGTGCCGTGGCGGCCGCCCGCAAGGATTACGGAACCCTGGCCAAGGTCGCCGATGGCATGTTCCTCGCCCGCGATCTTGTCAACGAGCCGCCGAACGTTCTCTTTCCCGGCGAGTTTGCAAAGCGTGCGAGGGCGCTCTCGAAGCTCGGCGTGAAGGTCGAGGTGCTGGGCGAAGCGGCGATGAAGAAGCTCGGCATGGGCTCGCTGCTCGGGGTCGGCTATGGCAGCCAGCATGAAAGCCAGCTCGTCGTCATGCGCTGGATGGGCGGCAAGCAGGGCGAAAAACCGGTCGCCTTTGTGGGCAAGGGCGTCTGCTTCGATACCGGCGGCATCTCGCTGAAGCCTGGCGCCGGCATGGAAGACATGAAGGGCGACATGGGCGGTGCGGCCTGCGTCACCGGCCTCATGCACACGCTTGCCGCGCGCAAGGCGAAGGTGAACGCGATCGGCGTCATCGGCCTCGTCGAGAACATGCCGGACGGCAAGGCGCAGCGCCCGGGCGACATTGTGACCTCCATGTCCGGCCAGACCATCGAGATCATCAACACCGACGCAGAAGGCCGCCTCGTGCTCGCCGATGCGCTCTGGTACACGCAGGACCGGTTCAAGCCGAAATTCATGATCGACCTCGCAACCTTGACCGGCGCGATCATGATCGCACTCGGCAAGGAATATGCGGGCCTCTTCTCGAACGACGACAAGCTGTCGAAGCAACTGGCGGAAGTGGGCGAGGCCGAAGGCGAGAAGGTCTGGCGCATGCCCATGGGTGCCGCCTACGACAAGATGATCAACTCGCGTTTTGCCGACATGAAGAATGTCGGCGGCCGCGATGGCGGCTCGATCACGGCAGCGCAGTTCCTGCAGCGTTTCGTGAACAAGCTCCCCTGGGCGCATCTCGACATCGCGGGCACCGCCATGGCCTCGCCGCAGACCGCGACCAACCAGAGTTGGGGCTCGGGCTGGGGTGTGCGCTTGCTCAACAGGCTCGTCGCCGACCATTACGAAAAGTGAAGGTAAGGGGTGACGGAAGTCCTGTTCTATCACCTGCAGAATGCACCGCTTGAGAAGGTGCTGCCGCAGCTTCTCGAGCGGTCGCTTGAGCGCGGCTGGCGCGCCATCCTGCGCGCCGGCGGGCCCGAGCGGCTGGAGGCGGTCAATTCGCTCCTCTGGACCTATAGCGACGACAGCTTCCTGCCGCATGGCACAAGGAGCGACGGTCCGCCCGAGCTCGAACCCATCTTCCTGACGGTCGAGGATGAGAACCCGAACGGCGCCAACGTCCTCTTCCTTGTCGATGGCGCCGAGCCCGGCGATCTCACGCCTTATGAGCGCTGCGTCCTCATGTTCGACGGGCGCGACGAGACGGCGCTTGGCGCCGCGCGCGAGCACTGGAAGCGGCTCAAGGCCGAGGGCCATGACGCGACCTATTGGCAGCAGGACGAACGGGGCAAATGGGAGAAGAAGGCGTGACGGCCATACGAAACCGGCCGTACCGCTATTCATCCCTGACGGATTGATTGTGCCGTTGTGCATGGCGCATGATGGGCCGGTTTCACGGGGGAGGGGATAAATGCCGAAATGGCTGAAGGTGACGCTTGGCGTCTTTGCCGTCCTGTTCGCAGTTGCGGGTGCGGCCTATTACTGGTTCATCGTCGAAAGCTCCATGCCGTCCGACGCGGAATATGCTTTTGACATTCGCGACGTCAGGCGCGCCATCGGCGCAACGCCCGGCGACCGGCCGGAGCGCATCGAGATGGAACGTGTCGCCGCCTTCAGCTTCCCGGCGACTGCCATCGTCGCGGGCGACGGATGGGCGAGCCGCGAAATGCCTGTCTACAGCTTCAGGCTCGTCTATCCCGACAAGAGCATCATTATCGACACCGCGCTCGATGCCGAATTGGGCGGAGAGAATCTCGTCGCCTTTGACGATGAGGCCTTTGCGCGGATGAACAAGGCGATGGAGGAAGCCTCTCTCATCGTCATCACCCATGAGCATATGGATCATATCGGTGGGCTCACGGTGCATCCGAATCTCGCCGCGATCCTGCCGCAAACGCGGCTGACGGACAGGCAACTCTCACAGCCGGCGCGGAGTCTGCCCGCCCGCTTCGAGGAAGGCGTGCTCGACGGTTTCGAGCCGCTCACCTATGACGGCTTCACGGTGATCGCGCCGGGCGTCGCTCTCATCGCCGCGCCGGGCCATACGCCGGGCAGCCAGATGGTCTATGTCCAGTTGAAGGACTATTCCGAATATCTCTTCGTCGGCGACGTCGCCTGGCAATACCGCAACATCCTGACGCAGCGCCAGCGCGCCCGCCTCGTCACGCAGTTCTTCCTGAAGGAGGACCGCAAGGCCGTGTTCGGCCAGCTCGCCGCTCTTCATGCGCTGAGCGAGGCCGAGCCCGAAATCGCCATCGTGCCCGGGCATGACGGCGAGATCGTCGGACAGTTGGTCGAGGCGGGAAAGCTGACGGAAAGTTTCTCGCTCGCGGCGGATTAGCAAGGCATCCGGCAAGGACGCGCTCTGTTTGAGTTCCACCCTCCCCCTGAGGGAGGGTCGGAAAATTCAAGCGGAGCGCCGAATTTTCCGGGGAGGGGTAAGCGAGTAAAGTGAAGAGGTGCCGCTTTGCCGGGCGGCAACCCCTCCCCGAAATTTGCTTCGCTGAGGCTCTCAAATTTCGACCCTCCCTCAAGGGGAGGGTGGTCCAGACGGTTGGCTCCTTCTATCGGAGCTTTTCAGGCAGGCGTTAATCCGCTGCCGCGGTCTCATAGGCGGCGCTTGCTTCGAGCCATTTGTCCTCGGCCGCGGCAAGCGCTTTCAATGTGTCCGCGCGCTCCTTTGCGGTTGCGGCCATGGCGGCAGGGTCGCCGGCAACCTGCGGTTCGGCAAGCTTCGCATCCAGCGTTGCGACGACCTGTTGAAGCCGGGCGATTTCCTTTTCGGCTTCCTGTGCCTTTTTCTTCAGCGGTGCGATCTGCTCGCGCTTCTGCGCTGCAAGGCGGCGCGCCTCGCGCTTGTCCACCTGCACGCGCGGCGCTTCGACGTCGATCTCCTCGCCATCCTCCGCGACAAGCGGTTTTATGCGCCGCGCCGGATCGAGCAGCCATTTGCGGTAATCGTTGAGATCGCCCTCATAAGGCGCGACCGAACCGTCCGCCACGAGCCACAGCCTGTCCGCGCAGGTCTCCACCAGATGCCGGTCATGGCTGATCAGAATGAAGGCGCCGTCATATTCGTTGATCGCCATGACGAGAGCCTCGCGGCTATCGACGTCCAGATGGTTCGTCGGTTCGTCGAGGATGATCATGTGCGGCTTGTCGAAAGTCGCGATGGCGAAGAGGAGGCGCGCCTTCTCGCCGCCGGAAAGTTTCTCGACCTTCGTATCCGCCTTGTCCGAGCCGAAGCCATAGAAACCGGCTCGCGCGCGCACCTGCGCGATCGTCGCATCGGGCATCAGCTCGCGGAAATGCTCGTAGGGCGTCTCGCCCATATTGAGTTCGTCGAGCTGGTGCTGCGCGAAATAGGCGATGCGTAGTTTCTTCGACGCATATTTGTGTCCGGCGGTCACCCGCAGCCGGTCGCAGAGGAGCTTCGCGAATGTCGATTTGCCGTTGCCATTCGCGCCGAGCAGCGCGATGCGGTCGTCCTGGTCGATGCGAAGGTCGAGATTGCTGAGAACCGGTTTGTCCGGCGCATAGCCGACGCTTGCGTGCTCGAGCCGGATAATGGGCGAGGCGAGGGGCTTTTCCGGCGCCGGGAAGTGGAAGGGCAGCACGCGCTCTTCCAGCACATCGGCGATGGGCTGCATCTTGGCGAGCGCCTTCATGCGGCTCTGCGCCTGCCGCGCCTTGGAGGCCTTGGCCTTGAAGCGCTCGATGAAGCTTTCCATGTGCCGGCGCGCGTCGTCCTGCTTCTTCTTCATCGAAAGCTGAAGCATCAGTTTCTCGCGCCGCGTCCGGTCGAAGCGGTCGTAATTGCCGGTATAGAAAGTGAGCTTCTGGTTTTCGAGATGCAGGATGTTCTGCGCGACGTTGTTCAACAGGTCGCGGTCATGGCTGACGATGAGGACGGTATAGGGATAGTTCCTCAGATAGTCCTCGAGCCAGATCGTGCCTTCGAGATCGAGATAGTTTGTCGGTTCGTCGAGCAGCAGAAGGTCTGGCTCGGAAAAGAGCACGCCCGCCAGCGCCACGCGCATTCGCCAGCCGCCCGAGAAATCCGAACAGGGCCGCGCCTGCGCTTCCTCGTCGAAGCCTAGGCCGGAGAGAATGGTGGCCGCCCGGGCCGGGGCCGCATGGGCGCCCATATCGGCAAGCCGCGTGTGGATCTCGGCAATCCGGTTCGGGTCCGTCGCCGTCTCGGCCTCGGCCATCAGCGAGGCCCGCTCGGTATCGGCGGCGAGCACCGTATCGATCAGCGAGGTCGGCCCGGCCAGCACCTCCTGCCGGACCATGCCGATCCGCCAGCTCTTCGGATAGGAAATGCCTCCGCTTTCCGGCCCGTATTCGCCGGTGATGAGCTTGAGCAGGGTGGATTTGCCCGTCCCGTTGCGGCCGACAAAGCCCGTCCGCTGTCCCGGCGGAATTGCCGCGGTGACCCGGTCGAGGAGGAGGCGTCCCTCCATTCGGAAGGTGAGATCGTTGATATGAAGCATGGTGAGCGGGCTTTTAGCACTCGCGGTTGCCCGCGTCACCAAGCCCCGCTATAACCCGCGCCAAATCTTCCACCTGCATATTTTGGGAAAGCTGAGCATGGCCCTCGAACGGACCTTCTCGATCATCAAGCCGGATGCGACCCGGCGGAACCTCACCGGCAAGATCATCGACCGCTTTGAGAGCGCGGGCCTCCGGGTCATCGCCTCCAAGCGCATCCACATGACGAAGGCGCAGGCCGAAGGCTTCTATGCGGTCCACAAGGAACGTCCCTTCTTCAACGATCTCGTCTCCTTCATGATTTCGGGCCCGGTCGTGGTCCAGGTCCTCGAAGGCGAAAACGCCATCGCGAAGAACCGCGAAGTCATGGGCGCGACGAACCCGGCCAATGCCGCCGAGGGCACGATCCGCAAGGACTTCGCCGAGTCGATCGAGGCGAACTCCGTCCACGGCTCCGACGCGCCGGAAACCGCCGCCGAAGAGATCAAATACTTCTTCAAGGACGAAGAAATCGTCGGCTGATTTTATCTGCCGCTGAATCGGAAAGCCCCGCTGGAAACGGCGGGGCTTTTTTTGTTTTTTGGCTCTCGTATCTATAAAATTTCGTCATGGCCCGGCTTGTCCGGGCCATCCACGTCTTTCTTCATGGCTCGGTCAGCCAAGACGTGGACGGCCCGCATAAAGCGGGCCGTGACGAAAATTATTGACGTTCAAATTCCCGGCACAAACAACGGCCCCTGCACCTCTCCGCTATCGGCATCGCTCAGCACCACATGCTCGCCCACGACGCGGGCCTGACCGTTGACGACGAGCCGGAGCGCCAGCGGGTAGAGCCTGTGCTCGGCCTCCAGAATGCGCGCTGCAAGCGTCTCCGCCGTATCGCCGGGCAGCACGGGCACAGCTGCCTGCGCCACGATCGGCCCTTCGTCCATTTCCGGCCGCACGAAATGCACCGTGCAGCCGGTGATCTTCACGCCCGCATCGAGCGCGCGCTGATGCACATGCAGCCCCTTGAAGGCGGGCAGCAGGGAAGGGTGGATATTGAGTTGCCGGTCGCGCCACTTCTCCACGAAACCATCTGAGAGGATACGCATGAAGCCCGCATTGCAGACGAGCTCGACACCCGCCTTGGTGAGCGCGCGGTCGAGCTCCGCGTCGAACGTCTCGCGGCTTGCAAATTCCTTGTGATCGATGACGAGCGTCGGGATGCCCGCAGCTTCCGCGATGGCAAGCCCCGCCGCGCCCGGCCGGTTGGAAATGACGAGAGCGATCTTGCCGCGAAATCCCGGCTCGGCGCAGGCCTCGATCAGCGCCTTGAGGTTCGAGCCGCGGCCCGAAATGAGTACGCCGATCCTCACGCCTTGCTGCCCAATGCGCCCTTGACGCTGACGCGCGGGGCGCCCGCCGCTGCTTCCGTCAGGCGGCCGATCCGCTGCACCGTCTCGCCCGCATCGGCAAGTACGGCGGCAACCTTGTCGGCTTCGCTTTCGGCGACGACGACCACCATGCCGATACCGCAGTTGAAGGTGCGGCCCATTTCCGCATCCTCGATCCCGCCCAGCGCCATCAGCCAGCGGAAGACGGGCGGCATCGCCCAGGACGCGCCGTCGATCTCCACATTGATGCCCTCGGGCAGCACCCGCGGGATATTCTCCACGAAACCGCCGCCGGTGATATGCGCCATCGCCTTCACGGCGCCCGTCTCGCGGATCGCGCGCAGCATCGCCTTCACATAGATGCGCGTCGGCGCAAGCAGCACCTCGCCTATGCTCGCCCCGTCGCCATGGGGGAAGGGCGCGGAATAGGAAAGCCGCTCGTCTTCCACGATGCGCCGCACCAGCGAATAGCCGTTGGAATGGAAGCCGGAGGACGAAAGGCCGAGCAGCACATCGCCCGGCTGCACGTCGCCCCGCGGCAGGATCTGGTCGCGCTCGACGGCGCCCACGGCAAAGCCCGCAAGGTCGTAGTCGCCCTTGGCATACATGCCGGGCATCTCGGCCGTTTCGCCGCCGATCAGCGCGCAGCCGGCCTGCCGGCAGCCCTCGGCGATGCCCGATACCACGTCGCGCGCCACATCAACGTGAAGCTTGCCGGTCGCATAATAGTCGAGGAAGAAAAGCGGTTCCGCGCCCTGCACCACAAGGTCGTTGACCGACATGGCCACAAGATCGATGCCAACCGTGTCGTGAATATCCGCCTCGATGGCGACCTTGAGCTTGGTGCCCACGCCGTCATTCGCCGCCACCAGCACCGGGTCCTTGAAGCCGCAGGCCGCGAGATCGAACAGCCCGCCAAAGCCGCCCAGCGCCGCGTCGGAGCCAGCCCGCTTCGTGGAAGCGGCCAGCGGCCCGATCGCGCGCACAAGCTCGTTGCCGGCATCGATGTCGACGCCCGCCGCCGCATAGGTATAGCGGTTCGGACGGTCCTTCGGGGGAGTGGGGGCCATAAGGTCTCTCAGGGGACGCTTCAAAAGGGACTCAGGGGTTCAGGAAGCGCTCAAATCACCCGAAATCGCCCCCATGCGCAAGAGAAAGACGAAAATCCCGTCCCTGCCGCCTTCGCCGCGGCCCGGGCTTGTTGTACTCTGCATGAAGGCGGCAGGTTGAATCGCCGATTAGTGAGACGGATCAAGGCTCTATCCATGCTTTCTGCTTTCAGGCTTCTGCGCGCCTCCTGCGCCGCTCTTGTGCTGGCCACGGTATTCTCCGCCCCCGCGCTCGCTGCCGACATCTTCACCGTCCGCGGCATTCACGTGGACAAGACCGCCGAAAGCGCGACCGCCGCCCGCACCGCCGCACAGGCCGAGGGCCAGCGCCTCGCTCTGACCGCCATGATGAAGAAGCTCACCTTGCCGGAAGACTGGGCCTCCCTGCCGGAGGTGGACGAGGCGACGGCGCAGAACGCCGTACGCGGCTTCCAGGTTGCGGATGAGCGGACGAGTTCGACCCGCTATATCGCCGAGATGATCGTGAGCTTCCAGCCGGAGGCCGTCCGCCGGCTGTTGCGCGGCAAGAATATTGCCTTTGCGGAGACGCAGGCCCGGCCCGCACTCCTGCTTCCTGTTCTGCATCGCGATGGCCAGCCAACTCTTTGGGAGGACGACAACCTCTGGCGCGAGGCCTGGGCCGCGCTCGAACCCGCGAATGAAATGACGCCGCTCATCCTGCCGATCGGCGACATCATGGAAATCAACGCGGTGCCGGCTTCCACCGCGCTTTCCGACGACGAGACCTCGCTCGAAGCCATGAAGGGCCTTGCCGCGAACTACGGCGCGAATGAAGTGGTCGTCGCAGAAGCCACCCTCTCTGGCGGCGGCATCCGCGTGACGCTGACGCGTCGTGGCGCGCTGACCCCCTCCGATCCCATATCCAGAACCTATGAAGGCCAGGATGAGGAGGCGATGCGCAAGGCAGCCGCCGACATGCTGAACGAACTTTCCGCGCAATGGAAACGTCAGATCATTGTCCGCGATGGCCGCGTCTCGACGCTGGTTGTGCAGGCCGATTTCGCGACGCTGTCGGAATGGGAAGGCATCCGCAAGGGCCTCACCTCGACGCCGCTCGTGCAGGGCATGGAAGTCGCGGGCATTTCCTCGCGCGGCGCCGAGATACGCATTTCCCACAAGGGCAGCACCGAAATGCTCGCGCTCTCTCTTGCGCAGCAGAATGTCCAACTGGCGGAGGCGCCCGCCGCATCCGGCGAGCCTTATACCACGCCGGCCGTCCGTGCGCCGCGTTGGCGCCTCAGCCTCCGGCAATAGCCGCATGACAGGACATCCTGCATGACCATCCAGCGGCAGGCCATCATCTGGGCGTTGGTGATTGCGATCTTCGCGATCCTGCTCTGGCTGCTGAAGGGCATTCTTCTGCCCTTCGTCGCCGGCATGGCCATCGCCTATTTTCTCGACCCGCTGGCCGACAGGCTTGAAAAATACGGGCTTTCACGCCTCGCCGCGACGGCGCTTATCACGGTTTTCTTCCTGATCGTCGCCATCGTTCTGCTGATCGTGCTGGTGCCGGTTCTCTACAACCAGCTCATCGCGCTGGTGGAGATCATGCCCCGTCTGCTGCTGCGGGGACAGGAATGGCTCGTCACCGTAGGCGACGGACGCCTCGGCCGCCTGCTCGGCGTGCAGGGTGCCGATGTCGAACAGGCCATTTCGGCGAATCTCGGCGGCTCGCTCGACTGGCTGGTGAAGTTCATCTCCTCCCTTGGCACGCAGGGCCTGCAGATCGTCGCGCTCATCTCGCTCGTCGTGGTGACGCCGGTCGTCGCCTTCTATTTGCTGCTCGACTGGGACCGCATGGTCGAAAAGATCGACGGGCTGCTGCCGCGCGATCATCAGGAGACGATCCGCCGCCTCGCGCGCGAGATCAACGAGGTGCTGGCAGGCTTCATTCGTGGGCAGGTCATCGTCTGTGTGGTGCTTGGCGTGATCTATGCGGTGGGGCTCACGCTTGTGGGCCTCCGCTTCGGGCTCATCGTCGGCATCATGGCCGGCATCATCAGCTTCATTCCCTATCTCGGCACGATCATCGGATTTGTCGTGGGCGTTGCGCTGGCGCTTTTCCAGTTCGCACCCGACTATATTTCGGTCGGCCTGGTCGTCGGTGTCTTCGCCATCGGCCAGTTCATCGAGGGCAATTTCCTCTCGCCGAAACTGGTTGGCGACAGGGTGAAGCTGCATCCCGTCTGGGTCATGTTCGCGATCTTTGCTTTCGCCGCCCTTTTCGGCTTTGTCGGCGCGCTTCTAGCCCTGCCGGTCGCGGCCGCGCTGGGCGTGATCGCGCGCTTTGGCATCGCCCAGTACCGGGCAAGCCGTCTCTATCTCGGTTCTTCGCCCGGCCATACCATTCCGCCGCGCGACACCGATAGCTGAGCCATGGCAAGGCAACTCGTTTTCGAACTCGGCCATCGTCCGGCTTCGGGCCGCGAGGATTTTCTCGTCGCGCCCTCGAACGAGGCGGCCGTCGCGCTGATCGACGCCTGGCCGGGCTGGCCGGACAGGATCGTCGCCTTGTCCGGTCCCTCGGGCAGCGGCAAGACGCATCTCGCCGAGGTCTGGCGAATGGCGAGTGGTGCCGTCTCGCTCGCCCCGGCCGCACTCGCGGATGTTGATATTCCCGGCCTCGTGGCGCAACACGCGATCATTCTCGAAAACCTTGCCGCGCTCCCGCCGCAGGCCGAGCGCGCGCTCTTCCATCTCGTTAATCTGGTGCGCGCGGAAGCGGCGCATCTCCTCATCACCTCGCGCGAGCCGCTGGCGCGCCTGCCGCTTACCCTGCCGGACCTCACCTCGCGTCTCAAATCAGTGCCGCAAGTGGAGCTTGGGCCGCCTGACGACGCGTTGCTGGCAGGCATTCTCGTCAAGCTGTTCGACGACCGTCAGCTTCGGGTGACGCCGGCCGTCATCGCCTATCTCGCAAGCCGGATCGAGCGCTCGGTCGCTGCCGCTCGCGCCATCGTGGAAGAACTCGACCGTGCCTCGCTCTCCGGCAAGCGCGCGATCACGGTGCCGCTCGCCGCGGAGCTCCTCGGCCGTCAGGGCGAAATGCCGCTCTAGCTCCGGAGCGCCTGAAGACCTGCCGCGCGGTTGTCGAGAGAAACAGCCAGGAACCGACCGCGAGATAGGCCGCATACTCCGCCGCCATGGCGAGCCAGCGGGCGTCATGCACGAGATATCGAGTCGTCTCGATAAGGCAGACAACGGCCATGGCCCCATAGCCGAGCGCCACCGCAAGCGGCGTACCCGGCCAGCGAAGCGCAAGCCCGGTCAGGAAGGCCAAAGAAGCCGCGATCACCGACAGCCAGTGGCCAAGCAGCACCGGCTGGGGAAAGAGCGGATTGGTGACTTCGGGCCAAGGCACCGCGCCGAACAGCCATTCCGTGAGCCCCATCAGGGCCCAGACGAGCAGTCCAGCATGCAGGAGCACCAGTCCCGCTAAAACCACCCGCCCCAGGGATATGCCCGCCATGGCGCCCTCCCGCCTTGTCTGGCCCGATTTTGACCCGAATGAGACACCCGGTCACCTCCGCTTTTGCCGGTTGGTCATGACTTGGTCATGTGTTTGTCATAAACTTGAGCGATAGCAGAGACTTATTCCCGTTTTTGCAGAAGTGATCTCATGACCAGCGCTCCGCAGAGTCCCGCCATTGAGGCTGTCGTCCCCGAACCGGCTCCTGCCGTCGAGCGGTTGCCGGCCCTCGGCATGGAGAGCGCGGAGCGCTTCATCAATCGCGAGGCCTCCTGGCTCGCCTTCAACCTGCGGGTGCTGGAAGAGGCGCAGAACACGAACCATCCGCTGCTTGAGCGGCTGCGCTTCCTCTCGATCTCGGCCTCGAACCTCGACGAATTCTTCATGGTCCGCGTGGCAGGCCTGCGCGGGCAGGTGAGCGCCGGCGTGACGACGCTGAGCCAGGATGGTTGCACGCCCGCCCAGCAGCTCGACCTCGTCAACAGCATGGCGAACGACCTGATGCGCGAGCAGCAGCGCCAATGGGTCGCGCTGCGCAAGGAGATGCGTGAAAACGGCATCGCGGTAATCGAGCCTGAGGAAGTAACGAAGGACGAGTTCTCCTGGCTCGAAACGCGCTTCCTCGAACAGGTCTTCCCGGTTCTCACGCCGCTCGCGATCGATCCCGCGCATCCGTTCCCCTTCATCCCCAACCTCGGCTTCGCGCTGGCTCTGCAGCTTCGCCGCATCGCAGATGGGAAGCTGATGGATGCGTTGCTGCCGGTCCCGACACAGGTCGAGCGCTTCATCCGCTTGCCCACTCGGGACGGTAATGGCGATATCCGTTTCGTCAGCCTTGAAAATATGATCGGTCTGTTCCTCGACAGGCTCTTCCCCGGCTACAAGGTGATCGGGCAAGGCGCTTTCCGCCTGCTTCGCGACAGCGATATCGAAATCGAGGAAGAAGCCGAAGATCTGGTGCGCTATTTCGAAAGCGCCCTGAAGCGCCGCCGTCGCGGCAGTGTGATCCGGCTGAAGATCGAGGCGCGCACGCCGGATTCGCTTCGCCAGTTCGTGGTGCATGAACTCGGCGTCAGCGAACGCGAGCTCGTCTCCGTCGAAGGCCTGCTCGGCCTTGCCCAGACGAGCCAGCTCATCGTGGACGACCGTCCCGACCTGAAGTTCACGCCTTACAATGCGCGCTTCCCGGAGCGCATCCGCGACCATGGCGGCGATTGTTTCGCTGCCATCCGCTCCAAGGACATCATAGTCCATCACCCCTACGAGTCGTTCGACGTCGTGGTGCAGTTCATCCGCCAGGCAGCGGCGGACCCCGATGTCGTCGCGATCAAGCAGACGCTCTACCGCACCTCGAAGGACAGCCCCATCGTGCAGGCGCTGATCGAGGCGGCCGAAGCAGGCAAGTCCGTCACGGCGCTGGTGGAGCTCAAGGCGCGCTTCGACGAAGCGGCGAACATCGTCTGGGCACGAAACCTGGAACGCGCCGGCGTGCAGGTCGTTTTCGGCTTCATCGAGCTAAAGACGCACGCAAAGATATCGCTGGTGGTGCGGCGCGAGAGCGGACAATTGCGATCCTATGTCCATTTCGGCACCGGCAACTATCACCCGGTCACGGCGAAAATCTATACCGATTGCTCCATGTTTACCTGCGACCCGCGGCTTGCCCACGATGCCTCGCAGGTCTTCAACTACATCACCGGCTATGCCGAACCGAAATCGCTGGAACTGCTGGCGGTCTCGCCCGTCAATCTGCGCAAGCGGCTGGTGGACGATATCGACGCCGAAATCGCCCATGCGAAGGCGGGGCGCCCTGCGGCAATCTGGGCGAAAATGAACTCGCTGGTCGATGCAACGATCATCGACAAGCTTTATAAGGCAAGCCAGGCCGGCGTGCAGATTCACCTCGTCATTCGCGGTATCTGCTGCCTGCGGCCGGGCATTCCGGGCCTCTCGGAAAACATCCGTGTGAAGAGCATTATCGGCCGCTTCCTGGAGCACTCCCGCATCGTCTGCTTCGGCAATGGGCACGGCCTGCCGAACGACAAGGCGAAGGTCTATATCGCCTCGGCCGACTGGATGCCGCGCAATCTCGACCGCCGGGTCGAGGTTCTGGTCCCGATTCTGAACCCGACGGTGCACGACCAGGTGCTCGATCAGATCATGGTTGCCAATCTCAAGGACAACCAGCAGAGTTACGAATTGCAGGCCGACGGCGTCTATCGGCGAATCACCGTGCGCGAGGGCGAAGAGCCTTTCAACGCCCATACCTATTTCATGAACAATGCGAGCCTTTCCGGGCGTGGCACCTCTCTCAAGAAAAACATCCCGCCCAAATTCGACATCAAGACGGGATAAGTCCGGCTGCCCGCTGGCGGAGGCCCAGTCGTGACCCGCGGCAAATCCGGCGGACGCGTCGGCATCGTCGATGTCGGATCGAATTCCGTGCGTCTTGTCGTCTATGCAGCGGCGGAGCGGAACCCCGTTCTCGTCTTCAATGAAAAAGTGATGGCGGGACTCGGCCGCTCGCTCGCCTCCACCGGCCGTCTCGACCCGAAAGGCATTGTCCGCGCGCTCGATGCGCTGCGCCGCTTCATGGCCCTCAAGGACCAGATCGGTGTGAAGACACTTATCGTGGCGGCCACCGCCGCCGTTCGCGATGCCGAGGACGGTCCGGCCTTTCTCGCTCAGGCAGAGAAGATTTGCGGCTTCGCGATCGATCTTCTCTCCGGCATGGACGAAGCGCGGCTCGCCGCGCAGGGCGTCCTCTCCGGCATCCCGGATGCCGACGGGCTTGTCGGCGATCTTGGGGGCGGCAGCCTTGAACTTGTGCCCGTTGCGAACGGCAAGTCCGGCCCGGGCGCCACGCTGCCGCTCGGGCCGCTGCGGCTGATCGACCTCGCGCATGGCAGCCTCGCCGAGGCCGAAGCCGTGGTCGACCGCGCCCTGAGCGAGCAGAAGCTATTCAAGGAACATCAGGGCAAGCGGCTTTATGCGGTCGGCGGCGTCTGGCGAAATCTGGCGCGCATCCACATGTCGCAACGCAACTATCCGATCCATGTCCTGCACCATTATGTCATTCCCGCCCGCGACGCGTCGGAAATCTCGCGCGTGATCGAAAGACTCGGCCCTAAATCCCTGGCGCAGATACCGGATGTTTCGGAGCGCCGTGTCGAGGCGCTGCCCTTCGGCGCGCTGGTGCTCGACAAGCTGATCGGCGCCCTGAAGGCAAAGGAAGTTGTGATTTCCGCCTACGGCCTGCGCGAAGGCATTCTTTTCGACCGGCTCGACAAGAAGGAACAGGCCAAGGATCCGTTGATCGCGGGTTGCACCGATCTCGCCGGGCGCCTCGCGCGTTTTCCGCAGCATGGTGATGAGTTCTTCAAATGGACGGCACCGCTTTTCGCGGAAGGCGTTTTCGGCGAAACGCCGGAGGAAGCGCGCCTGCGCCACGCCGCCTGCATCCTTGCCGACATCGGGTGGTATGTGCATCCGGATTACCGCGCGCACCACGCGATGACACAGATCCTGCTGGCGCCCTTTTCGGGCGTGGATCACCCGGGAAGGCTGTTCCTTGCGCGCGTCGGCTATCATCGCCACGAGGGCAGGGGGGAGCCGGAACTGCTCGGCAATCTCACCGGCTTCATCACCGAGCGGGAGCATGAGCGCGCGCTGGTGCTCGGCCTCGCGCTTCGGCTCGCCTTCACGCTGTCGGGCGCGACCATGGGCATGCTGCCGAAAACGCGCTTCGAGGTGACGAAGAACACCGTCACCCTCGTCGTGCCAAAGAAATACGAGGCGTTGCTTGGCGAGATCGTGTCGAAGCGGCTCTCGGCGCTCGCGCGCGCGCTGGGACGGAAGAGCGACGTGCAGGTCGGGAAGTAGGGCTTAGTTCCGGCCTGTCTCGATCAGCACGATCTTCTTGCCCTTGGCGCCGATCGCGAGTTCGCCGCGCTTGAGCCTGAGCGCATCCTCGCCGAATATCTCGCGCCGCCAGCCCTTGAGGGCAGGCACATCCGCTTCCTGATGCGCGGCAATGAGTTCGAGATCGGCGACGTTGGCGACGAGCTTCTGCGCCACGTCATGCTCTTCGCATTTCTGCTTGAGCAGCACTTTCAGGAGTTCGACCAGCGGGCCGATGCCGGCGGGCAGCGGCTCCGGCCCGTCCACGACCGGAATGTCCTCTTCCTTTATGGCAAGGCCGCGTTCGATCGCTTCCATCAGGCTTGCGGCCGAGCGGCTGTTCGAGAAGCCCTTGGGCACGGCGCGGAGCGCATCGAGGTCCGAAAGGCTCTTGGGAAGCTGCGTCGCGATCTCGTGAAGCGCATCGTCCTTCATGATGCGGGAGCGGGGCATGTCGCGTTCCTGAGCCTGCCGCTCGCGCCATGCCGCGATCTCGATCAGCACCGCGAGCCCGCGCGTGCCCCTGAAACGTCCCTTGAGCCGCTTCCAGGCATTTTCCGGCCGCATGGCATAGGTCTCCGGGTCCTGGAGCACCGCCATTTCCTCTGCCACCCAGTGGACGCGCTTCGTCTGCGTCAGGCGTTTTGCCAGCACCTCATAGACAGTCCGGAGATAGGTGACGTCGGCCAGCGCGTATTGAAGCTGCTTTTCGGAGAGCGGCCGCCGCGACCAGTCTGTGAAGCGGGAAGACTTGTCGACATTGCCGCCCGCGAGCTTGCGCACAAGCGTTTCATAGCCGATCGAGTCGCCGAACCCGCAGACCATGGCCGCGACCTGTGTGTCGAACAGCGGATCGGGGATCGCGTCGCCTTCATGGAAGAAGATTTCGATATCCTGCCGGGCGGCGTGAAACACCTTCACGACCTTCCGGTTCTTCATCAGCTTGTAGAAGGGAGAGAGGTCGATTTCCGGAGCGAGCGGGTCGATGATGAACTCGTCCGTCGGCCCGGCGAGCTGGATAAGGCAGAGCACCGGCCAGAAGGTCGAATCCCGCATGAATTCCGTGTCGACTGTGACATAGCCGGATCCCGAGAGCCGGTCACAGGCGGCCCTCAGGGCCTCATTGGTCGTGATAATTTCCATGCGCCGCTCTATAGCCGATCTCGCCCACCCTGTCGCGGGTCGAGACAAGAGAGCAGGCTGGCCGGGGCACCCTTGACAAGGGCCGCCGATCCGTGCGCTTTTGCCGGTCGCCGGGGGTATATGGTTCGTTAGCTTCCGCCGATTCGTTCTTGAATTTCAAGGCCTTATGACAATGAGCAGTTTCCGCAGCCACACCTGTGGCGAGCTTCGCAAGTCGCATGTGGGCGAAACCGTCCGCCTCTCCGGCTGGGTCCACAGGAAGCGCGACCATGGCGGCCTCCTTTTCATCGATCTGCGGGACAATTACGGGCTTACCCAGCTGGTTTTCGACCCGGACCGGGCAGAGGCTTTCGGCCTCGCCGAAAAGGTCCGCTCGGAATATGTCGTCTCGATCGAGGGCAAGGTCGTCGCGCGCTCGGCGGAGACGGTAAACCCGAACCTTCCCACCGGGGATATCGAGATCGCCGTGTCGGGCATGGAAGTGCTCTCCGAAGCGCAGGACCTGCCGCTGCCGGTCTTCGGCGAGCCCGACTATCCGGAAGACATCCGCCTGACCTACCGGTTCCTCGACCTGCGCCGCGAGACGCTGCACAAGAACATTCTGCTCCGTTCGAAGATCATAGCGTCGATCCGGCGCCGCATGACGGACGCAGGCTTCAACGAATTCCAGACGCCGATCCTGACCGCGTCGAGCCCCGAAGGCGCGCGCGACTTCCTTGTGCCCTCCCGCATACACCCGGGCAAGTTCTACGCCCTGCCGCAGGCGCCGCAGCAGTTCAAGCAGCTCATCATGGTGGCTGGCTTCGACCGCTATTTCCAGATCGCGCCCTGCTTCCGCGACGAAGACGCGCGCGCCGACCGTTCGCCCGGCGAGTTCTATCAGCTCGACGTGGAAATGAGCTTCGTCAATCAGGACGATGTCTTCTCGGCAATCGAACCTGTGCTGCACGGCCTCTTCGTGGAGTTTGCAGGCGACCGGAAGGTTTCGCCTTATCCCTTTATCCGCATCCCCTATGCGGAAGCGATGCGCAAATACGGCTCCGACAAGCCGGACCTGCGCAACCCGATCGAGATGCAGAACGTCACCGATCATTTCCGTGGCTCGGGCTTCAAGGTCTTTGCCGGCATGATCGAGAAGGACTCGAAGGTCGAGGTCTGGGCGATCCCGGCACCCGGCGGCGGCAACCGCGCCTTCTGCGACCGCATGAATTCATGGGCTCAAGGAGAGGGCCAGCCGGGCCTTGGCTACATCTTCTTCCGCGAGGAAGCGGGCGCGCTCGAAGGCGCCGGCCCCGTCGCGAAGAATATCGGGCCGGAACGCACGGAAGCGATCCGCACTCAGCTGGGGCTCAAGGCGGGCGATGCCGTCTTCTTCGTCGCCGGCCAGCCGGGCAAGTTTGCGAGCTTCGCCGGCCAGGCGCGCACGCGCGTCGGTACCGAACTCGGTCTCGTGGAAGAGGGCGTCTTCAAGTTCTGCTGGATCGTCGACTTCCCGATGTATGAGTGGAACGAGGACGAGAAGAAGATCGACTTCTCGCACAACCCCTTCTCCATGCCGAACTATCCGCTCGACAAGTTCCTCACGCTCGGCAAGGACGATGCGGACGAGATCCTCGGCATCACCGCCTTCCAGTACGACATCGTCTGCAATGGCGTGGAGCTTTCTTCCGGCGCCATCCGTAATCACAAGCCGGATGTCATGTACAAGGCTTTCGAGATTGCGGGCTATGACAAGTCGGTGGTCGAGACGAAGTTCGGCGGCATGCTCAACGCCTTCAAGTTCGGCGCACCGCCGCATGGCGGTCTCGCGCCGGGCGTCGACCGCATGGTGATGCTGCTTGCAGGCGTCGAAAACCTCCGTGAGGTGACGATGTTCCCGATGAACCAGCAGGCGCAGGACCTGCTGATGCAGGCGCCGTCTGAAGTCGAGCCGAAGCAGCTCAAGGAACTTCACATTCGTCTGGCGCTGCCGCTCGAGAAGAAAAAGGAAGGCTGACAAAGCTGCGGCGAAGCGCCAGGTTGCGTTTCCCGCCGCTTGCCTTCAGGCTTGTCCACACTACCTGAAATTAAAACTCAGGAGGACATGCCCATGCCGGACCTTATCTGGATCGTTGTTGCAGACGGTGAAAACTGCCGCTTTCTCGCAAGCGAAAAGCGCAATGCCGATCCCGTATCCGCAATTCCCGATATCAAGATCGAGAACCCGCCGACCCGCGAACAGGTGAGCGACAAGCAGGGACGCAATTTCGAGAGCACCGGTACCCGCCGCTCCGCCTACGAACCGCCGACGGACCCGCACCGCCAGGGCAAGCGCGACTTCGCAAAAAAGATTGCAGCCATTCTGCTCGACAAGGCGCGCGAGCGGGCTTTCGACAAACTCGTGCTTGTTGCGCCGCCTGTCATGCTTGGCGACCTGCGCGGCGAGCTTTCCGGCGAGGCGCTGGACCGCCTGATCGGCGAGGTGAACAAGGACTACACCCGGTTCACCCCGCGCGAAATCAAGGAGGCGCTCTCGGACCAGTTCAAGGTCTGAGCGCGGCGGCTCTTACTGGCCGGGAGGCGGCGTCGTTTCCTCGAAGACCGGGATCGGCAGGGCATCGACGGGAATGATATTGCCATTCGATGCGCTGATGGCGCCGCCCGCGACATTGGCGCCGAAATCCACGCTGCCATAGCGGATCGGGCTCGTCGTGCCGTCGATATGTACCTTGCCGCGCTGCAGCGTGGTCGCCTCCGTCACCTTGCCGGAAAGGCTTTCCGGCGTGTGGCGGCCGCTGACGATCTGGTAGAGCAGCAAAGCGCGGGCATTTTCCTTCACGCTGGGGTTGGCGCCGGAAAGCATGTCGTCGACGCCGCCGGGCTGGCGGGCGAGCGCCTCGTCGGTCGGCGCGAAGACGGTGATGTTGTTTTCCGAATAGCGGAACTTCAGATCGTTCGCCTCGATCATCTTCACAAGCGTCGAGAACTGCGGATCGGCCTTCAGCGTTTCGAGCACATTGGCTGCGAAGGCCGGAGCGGCGGCAAGCGCGCTCATTGCAACTGCCGCGAGAAAGATGCCGGTTCTTTTCATCTTTTTGCCTTTCGATTGGCGGTCAATCCAGGGGGTGCCACCCGCAAAGCATATCTAGTGCGCGAATTTGACCGGAATGCGACATGTTCGCCGCATACCGCTGTCGCGCGGGGTATTGTAACTAATTGAATACAAAGGGAATTCTGACAATCATCCAGGGCATCCGAAATCGAAACCTGTGGTTAAGGCCGCGTCGATAACAATTTGACCGAAACTGCGGAAAGTAACCATGAGCCTTGCCGACCAGAAACCTGTGCCGGAACCGGATATCCGGGCCGCCGTGCCGCCCCGCCTGATGGCCGCGGTAGCGGAGGCGTTCGCGATCGGCCGCTGGCAGTGGGATGCGGAGAGCGGCGAAATCGACCTCCTCAACGATACGCTCGACGCCCGCAACGCCCCCCGCAAGATGTATTCGAAGAGCGAAATGCGATCGCCCGCCATGGCGCGGCTCGATGCCTGGCTTCAGCGTTGCAAGGAAGGCGACAGCGTCACCGAAAGCTTCACGCTCCGCGACGATCCGGTCGCCGTGCGCGTCTTCTGTCTTGGGCGAACGGACAAGAAGGCCTGGGGGCTTATCCAGGACTGCACCGCCGAAACACTCAATATCGAAAACGATCAGCGTTTCCGCATGGCGCTTATGGGCGCGGCACATGGCATTGCGCTGGTCGGGCTCGATGGCGCCTTCATGCAGGTGAACGATGCCCTGTGCCGGATGCTCGGCTACACGGAGGCGGAACTTCGCGCGCGCTCTTTCCAGAACATCACGCATCCCGATGATCTCGAAATCGATCTCGACTATCTGCATGAATGCGTCGAAGGGATGCGTACGACCTATCAGATGGAAAAGCGCTACTTCCGCAAGGATGGCAGCACCATCTGGGTCAACCTCGCAGTCTCCATTCTGCGGGCGGAAAACAATACACCGCTCTACTTTATCTCGCAGATCCAGGACATAACCGCACGCAAGCAGGCCGAAGAGGAGCTGGTCGCGGCGCGCGACGAAGCGAAGAACGCAAGCGCCGCAAAGAGCACATTCCTTGCCTCGATGAGCCACGAAATCCGCACGCCGATGACCGGTGTGATGGGTATGCTCGACATGCTGGCCGAAAGCGGCGTCTCTGGCGATCAGCTCGAACTTATCAAGACGGCGCGCAGCTCTGCCGAAATGCTCCTCTCGATCATCAACGATGTACTCGACATGGCGAAGCTCGAGGCCGGCCGCGTCGAGATCGCAAAGCGCGACTTCAATGCCGAGAGCCTGTTGCACACGGTCTGCGACATGATGGCCGGCCGCGCGGAAGCCAAGGGGCTTCGTTTCAATGCGGTGCTGCCGATCTCGACGCGCATCTGGCTCAAGGGCGACCCGGACCGCATTTCGCAGATCCTGTTCAATATTCTCGGCAATGCCGTGAAGTTCACGGAGAAGGGCGAGGTGTCGCTGGCTGCCGAAACGCGGCAGACGGACGATGGTCTCGACCTTGTGCTGAAGGTGACGGATACCGGCCGCGGCATTCCCGCCGGCAAGACCGACAGCATCTTCCGCGAGTTCGAGCGCGTTCAGGAAGATGCGGGCGCGCGCGTGGAAGGAACCGGCCTTGGCCTGGCCATCGTCTCGCGCCTCGTCAATGCCATGAACGGCCGCATCGAGGTGCAGAGCGAGCTTGGCAAGGGTTCCAGTTTCATTGTGACGCTGCCGCTTGCCGCCGGCAATGCGCCGGCCGAAGCGGCGCCGTCCGTTGCGCCGGTTGTGGCTGTGGCGCCGCCCGCAAGCGTTGAAACCAGACAAGCCAAAACGCCGCTTGCCGTCCTCGTCGTCGAGGACAATGCGGTGAACCGCAAGGTCATCGGCTCGGTGCTTGCGATTGCCGGCATCGAACCTGTTTATGCTTTCGACGGCCAGCAGGCGTTGGACGCCGTCAAGGAAGCCGCCTTCGATATCGTCTTCATGGATGTGATGATGCCCGTCATGGATGGGTTGACAGCAACGAAGAAGCTCCGCGAAACGGGTTTCACCGCGCCGATCCTCGGGCTCACGGCGAATGCCATGCAACATCACCGCGAGGCCTGTTTCGAGGCCGGCATGGACGAGCACATCGCCAAGCCCTTCCGGCCCGCCGATATTCTCAACGCTCTGAAAAAGCACGCCAGCGACCGCGCGACCGGCTGAATATTCCGGCCGCAATGGATAAGGTTGCGGTAGGCGCGGTGAGCCAGGGTTGCATAGGGTTGAACGGAGACATTCCGTTTGCCTGTGCCATGCCCGATCATTCCCGACACCTCATTCTCGTGAACCACCCTAGGGGACAGGACGCCCGCGACTTCGAGGAAATCGCGGCGCGGATGGCTTTCATCGCGCCCGAAATCCGCGTCACCATCGTCGGGACCGCAAGCTGCGAGGACGAATTGCCGGAAACGCTCTGGCAGCATCCCGTACTCACCGTATCCATGATGGCGACACGCCGCTTCCGGCCGAAGCGCGGCACCTTCTATCAGGGATTGCCGGTGCCGAAATTCATCCAGATGGAGCGGTTCGCGGCGGCGGGCCTGCGCATTCCCATGACAGCGCGCTATGCGCTGGGCCGCGAACTCGACCCGGCGCGCTGGGGCGAACATGTGGTGCTGAAAACGGCGGCGCCCGGCGCGACATCAAAAGGCGATGCCGTCTTCGTGCTGCCGGCGCAGCGCGTGGCAGCGCTGGCACCCGTCCTTTTCCCGCCGGAGCATAAGGGCAGGTCGGCGCTGCTGGTGCAGCAATTCATCGATACGGGCGAGACGCCGGAGAGCCTGCGCGTGCTGACGCTGTTCGGCGAGCCGCTGCTGGCCATGCTCTATCGCGCACATGAAAAGCGCCCGCCGCTCGACGCGCCGGAAGAGGTGCTGCTGCGCGGGCCCTTCGCTTCCAATGTCGATCCGCATTTCAGCTGCATGCTGGTCGAGCATGCGGACGAGGTGCTCGCCTTCGCCCGCCGTGCCGCCCGCGCTTTGCCGCGCATTCCGCTGCTCGGCCTCGACATTATTCGCGAGGCGGGCACGGGGCATCTCTATGTGCTGGAGGCAAATCCCGGCGGCAATACATGGCACTTCTCCTCGAAACTTGCGGAAGAAGGCCGCAAGGAAATCTCCCGCGAACAACGCATCGAACAGATGGACGCCTGGGGCATAGCCGCGCGCGTGCTCGCCGAACGGACACGCGCGGAAGCATCGTGACATGGGGGCGCTGCTCCGCAAGGCATGAGCCTCCAGAGGTGCATCAAACGAAGCACACAAAGCGGAAGTGCGCGGGGCAGTGAACGCAAGCCGTACATGTTTCATGTGACATGTGGCACATGTAACGGGCGGTTCGCATTCCGCCCCGCGCATCGCGGTTTTTCGGAGGGAGAGTGTCTTTCAAGACCGCCAGCCGCTTTTATCGGCGGTGGCAGCCCCGGGCCGTAATACCCGGCTCGTCCCTTGCCTCCCGGAAACGACGATCTGGTATCGCCTTTCGCAGGACCGCAACCCCTCTCCACGCCTTCGGCCAGTCCGGACGCGCCTTCCATGGAGCGAGTGCGTTTAATATGGGGGCGCTACAAGGGGAGGGGATAAGTTTTTTTGGCGGGGATGATTGGGGCGGAATATGACGCTTTGCCGCCTATTGTTCTATTTCCCAAATCCCAATCGTCATGACCCGCTTTATGCGGGTCATCCACGTCTTGGCTGACTCAGCAAGAAAGTGAAGACGTGGATGGCCCGGACAAGCCGGGCCATGACGTGTCTAGGGAAAGAGGTAAGAGACCAAATAGTGTCAGGCCAGATTTTTCAGAAGGTTGAAACAAAGCGAAGCTGTTGCACACAAGGCTGCGAGTGCAGCAAACAAGGCTCCAAACGCATTCATGCGGCTGGCCCTCCTAAGCGCACCAATAAAAGTATCAATGTTGTCGGGAATCCCAAGTACGGATGCCCAGAACCAGAATACCGCCGCCAACAGCGAGAATAATATCCCTAAAGCTAAGATGGCTTGTTCGATCAAAACTACCCCCTCAGCTACACCCGCTGGTTCCCCCGCACGTATCGCACTTCAAACACGTCCCGTTCCTCACCATCGTGAAATTCCCGCATTCGCCGCAGGCTTCGCCTTCATAGCCCTTCATGCGGGCTTCGGCGACGCGGGACATGGTGCCGCCGGATGAGGCGACACTGACGGAGCCGGCGGCAGCGGCGGCGAAGCTCTCGCCCGAGCCGGTGCGCATCAGCGCGCCGGCAGCCATGACTTCGGCCTTGATCGTCTGTTCGCGGACGGCGGGGGCGGCGACTGTCTCGGCCACTTCGGCGCGGGCCGTGGCCGCAGCGCCGCCACGAACGAGATAGAGGTTCCCCATCTGCGGCATGCGCGTATAGCCGGGGCTCACGACGGATGCCGCGGGCATGGCGGGCGCCTTGCCTTCATCCGCGCCATCGCCCATCGCGTCGAAGGCGAGTTCCTTCGGATCGACATGGCCGAGATCGGAGCGGCCGAGATAGGACACGGCAAGCTCGCGGAACACATAGTCGAGGATCGAGGTTGCGTTCTTGATCCGGTCATTGCCCTGCACGAGACCCGCAGGCTCGAAGCGCGTGAAGGTGAAGGCCTCGACATATTCTTCGAGCGGCACGCCATATTGCAGGCCGAGCGAAACGGCGATGGCAAAATTGTTCATCAGCGAGCGGAAGGCAGCGCCTTCCTTGTGCATGTCGATGAAGATTTCGCCGATCTTGCCATCATCATATTCGCCGGTGCGCAGATAGACCTTGTGGCCGCCGACCAGCGCCTTCTGCGTATAACCCTTGCGGCGGTCGGGCAGGCGGTCGCGGGTCTTTTCCGAAGCGACAACGCGCTCGGCAAGTTCCATCACGCTGCGCTCGGCAACGATGCGGGCACGCTCGGCCTGTGGCTGCGCGATGAGCGTCTCGACCGCGCTTTCCTCGTCCTCGTCTTCCACATCGTCGTCGAGAAGCTGCGCATTGAGCGGCTGCGAGAGCTTCGAGCCATCGCGGTAAAGCGCATTGGCCTTCAGGCCGAGCTTCCAGGAAAGCATGTAGCTCTCCTTGCATTCCTCGACGCTTGCCGCATTCGGCATGTTGATCGTCTTGGAAATCGCGCCCGAGATGAAAGGCTGCGCCGCCGCCATCATGCGGATATGGCTCTCGACCGAGAGATAGCGCGTGCCGGTGCGGCCGCAAGGGTTCGCGCAGTCGAAGACCGGCAGATGCTCGTCTTTCAGCCCCGGCGCGCCTTCAAGCGTCATGGCGCCGCAGACATGAAGGTTCGCCGCCTCGATTTCGGATTTGGAGAAGCCGAGCGCGGAGAGCATGTCGAAATCGAGATCGTCCATCGCATCGGCATCGAGGCCGAGTGTCTCTGCGCAGAATTCTTCGCCAAGCTGCCACTTGTTGAAAACGAAGCGGATGTCATAGGCGGTGGCGAGCGCCTTCTCGATCACCTCGATCTTTTCCAGCGTGAAGCCGAGCGCGGCAAGGCGCTCGTGATTGACGCCGGGCGCCGTCTCCAGCGTGCCGTGGCCCACGGCGTAGTTCACGATGGCTTCGATTTCCGCATCCGAATAGCCGAGCGTGCGCAGCGCCTGCGGCACAGCGCGGTTGATGATCTTGAAATAGCCGCCGCCCGCGAGCTTCTTGAACTTCACCAGCGCGAAATCGGGCTCGATGCCGGTCGTGTCGCAATCCATCACGAGGCCGATCGTGCCTGTCGGCGCGATCACGGTCGCCTGCGCATTGCGATAGCCATAGCGCTCGCCCATCGCGACCGCGAGGTCCCATGAGGCGCGGGCGTGATCCACGAGGTCAGATTGCGGGCAGGACGCCGCATCGAGCGGCACGGGATAAACCGAGAGGCCTTCATAGCCGCCATTGAGGCCATGCGCCGCGCGGGCATGGTTGCGCATCACACGGAGCATGTGGTCGCGGTTGCCGGCATAGCCGGGGAAGGGGCCAAGCTCCTTCGCCATCTGCGCGGAGGTCGCGTAGGAAACGCCGGTCATGATGGCGCTGATCGCGGCGGTAAGCGCGCGCGCCTCGCGCGAGTCGTAGCCGAGGCCGCCTGACATGAGCAGCCCGCCGATATTGGCAAAGCCGAGGCCGAGCGTGCGGTAGCGGAAGCTCCGCTCCGCGATCTCGCGGCTCGGGAACTGCGCCATCAGAACCGAGACTTCAAGCACGATGGTGAGAAGCTTCACGGCGTGCTCGAAGGCTTCCACGTCGAAGCGGCCATCAGCCTCGCGGAACTGGATCAGGTTGATCGAGGCGAGGTTGCAGGCCGTGTCGTCGAGAAACATATATTCCGAGCACGGATTGCTGGCGCGGATCGGGCCGGAGGCCGGGCAGGTGTGCCAGTCATTGATGGTGGTGTGGTACTGGATGCCGGGATCGGCGCTCGCCCATGCGGCCACGCCGATCTTCTCCCATAGCTCGCGCGCGGGCAGGCGCTTCGTCACCTCGCCATTGAGGCGGCTCGTCAGCGACCAGTCCTCGTCCTGCTCGACGGCGCGCAGGAATTCATCCGGCACGCGCACCGTGTTGTTCGAGTTCTGGCCGGAGACGGTGAGATAGGCTTCCGAATCCCAGTCCGTGTCGTAAACGTCGAATTCGATGTCCGCATAGCCCTGCTTCGCGAACTGGATCACGCGCTGGACATAGTTTTCCGGCACATGCGCCTTGCGCGCGGCCGAGATTTCGCGCTTCAGCGCCGGGTTCTTCTTCGCATCGAAACAGGCATCGCCATCCGCCTCGCAATTCACGCAGGCGCGCATGATGGCCGCGAGGTGCTTGCGGTTTACCTTGGAGCCGGTGACGAGGGCTGCAACCTTCTGCTCCTCCTTCACCTTCCAGCCGATGAAATCCTCGATGTCCGGATGGTCGATATCGACGATCACCATTTTCGCCGCGCGTCGCGTCGTGCCGCCGGACTTGATCGCGCCCGCCGCGCGGTCGCCGATCTTGAGGAAGCTCATCAGGCCCGACGACTTGCCGCCGCCGGAAAGCGATTCATTCTCGCCGCGCAGATTGGAGAAGTTCGAACCCGTGCCCGAGCCATACTTGAAGAGCCGCGCCTCGCGCACCCAGAGGTCCATGATGCCGTTCTCGTTGACGAGATCGTCGTTCACGCTCTGGATGAAGCAGGCATGGGGCTGCGGATATTCGTAAGCCGTGTCCGTCGGCGCGGTGATGCCGGTGGCGGGGTCGGTGCGCCAGTGGCCCTGCGCCGGGCCGTCGATGCCATAGGCCCAGTGGAGGCCGGTGTTGAACCATTGCGGGGAGTTGGGCGCCGCGATCTGCGCCGCCAGCATGAAGCGATGCTCGTCATAGAAGGCGCGGGCGTCGGCTTCCGTATCGAAATAGCCGCCCTTCCAGCCCCAATAGGTCCAGGTGCCGGCCAGCCGGTCGAAAACCTGCCGCGCATCGCGCTCCGGGCCGAAGCGGTCTTCCGGGCGCAGCGCCTCGAGCGCATCCGTATCGGGCACACGGCGCCAGATGAATTCCGGCACGCCTTCTTCAGGCACCGCCTTCAGAACGGCGGCGACGCCCGCCTTGCGGAAATATTTCTGGGCCAGCACGTCGCAGGCGACCTGGCTCCATTCGGCGGGAACGTGAATATCCTGCAGATGGAAGACGACCGAGCCGTCCGGGTTACGGATTTCGCTCGCCGTGGTCCTGAACTCGATCCCCTCGTAAGGCGACTGGCCCTCGACGGTGAAGCAACGCTGGATACGCATTCTGGCCCCCGGTTTTCCGCACTTTGATCTGCCCTGCAGGCGAGGAGGGAGCTGTTTCCGGGGGCTTTCGGGGCGCAAAATCCCGTCGCGCCGGGCGCATCTGGAACTCCCACCTAAGTGTTTGATTCCAAAGAGCCTTCGCCGCCGGAGCTTTGTGACCTTGAGTGATACCCGCCTGTTGCTCGTGCCTCTCCCCTGAGGGAAATGAAATCCTAGGGATGATGCCGGGGGGGCGTCAAGCCAAAGTCACAAGATGTAGATGTTGCAGGCATTCGAGCCACGAGATCGGGTGGTCTGGCCACCCGAATCGACGGGTTAACAATGCGGAAACGCCTTGTCTGATATTAAACGGGAGCGAAGCCCAGAAGAGGTGGAGACCGCAAGGTGGGTGAACTAAGCACGGCTTACGGCAAGGACTTGAAGTCGCTGAAAATCCTCATGGTCGAGGATAATGGCGGCATGCGCCTGCTTTTGCGCACCATGCTCAACACTTTCGGCATTTCCACCGTGCGCCAGGCCCGCGACGGCACAGACGGTCTTATGGAACTTCAGCTCCATGATGTCGATCTCGTCATCTCCGACTGGGAGATGCAGCCGATGAATGGCCGCGACTTCATCACCAGCGTCCGCTCGATCGGGAATGAGCCGGTCTGCTTCACGCCGATCATCGTGCTGACCGGCCATGCCTCGCATTCGCTCATCAAGGAAGCCTTCGAGATCGGCGCCACGCATCTGCTGGTCAAGCCCGTGACGCCGGCAAGCTTGCTGCACCGGATCGAATGGGTGCTGAATGACAATCGCGAGTTCGAGCGGGCGGGCGATATCTACCGCCAGCCCATGCTGCTCAAGGAGCGCGAAGGTCTGAAGCGCGCCAAGGCCGTCGGTCAGACCACCTGGTCGCTCGAATAAGCCTTCCGGGCAGGACGCCAAGGCTGGACCCGGCCTTCCCCGAATGTCATATTCTGCCCGTTTTTCGGCCCCCTCCGGCCGGAATCGCGTCTAGAATAGAAGCCGTCCGGCCCTTGCCGCCGCTTCCAACGGGATATGCCTTCCATGGGTCTGTTTTCTGAAATCTTCATCTGGTGGGACAGCCAGACGCTGGGCACGCGCCTCCACACCTGGCGCAACGGCCGGCTGGTGGGCGAGGACGGCGAGGGCAATCGCTACTACGAAGACAAGAACGGCCGGTCGATTGGTGGCTATGTGCGCCGCTGGGTGATCTATAACGGGCTCGCAGAAGCCTCGCGCGTTCCCGCCGACTGGCATGGCTGGCTCCACCACACGGTGGACACGCCGCCGACCGAGGAAAACTACACACCGCGCGACTGGCAGCAGCCGCACCGCCCGAACCTAACCGGCACGCCTCACGCATGGCGACCGGAGGGCAGCCTGCACAAGGGCGGTCATCGCCCGCAGGCGACGGGCGACTATCAGGCCTGGCGGCCCGAGTAATTTCACGTCTGCTCCGGCAAGGAGCGAATACCGGGGAGCCCCATGCAAAGCAATCTCGTCGAAACGCTGATCGGTACGCTGGTTGTCGCTGTGGCGGCCGTCTTCCTCTTCTACGGCTATTCGTCGTCGGGCATGAGGAGTGCATCCGGCTATCAGGTGAAAGCGGCCTTCAGCGCCGTGGACGGTTTGGCGAATGGCGCCGATGTGCGCATGTCGGGCATCAAGATCGGAACGGTGGTCCGCCAGTCGCTCGACCCCGAGACCTATCAGGCGATCGTCACGCTCGACATTGCGAGCAATGTGAAACTGCCGGACGACAGCAGCGCCAAGATCACGAGTGAGGGCCTGCTCGGCGGCAGCTATATCTCGGTCACACCGGGCGGCAGCGAAGACATGCTGACCACCGGCGGCGAGATCATGTTCACGCAAGGCTCGGTCGATCTGATGAGCCTGATCGGTCAGGCCGTCTTCTCGGCAACGGACAGCAGCAACTAGCGCGGGCCGGGGGCTTTCAGGAGTTTCGATGCGTTACCGTCATCTCTCTTTGCCCGGCGCCGTCTTCGCCCTCATTGCCGCCATGACGGTGCCCGCCGCGGCGGAGAAATTTCCCGTCGCCGTGTTCAGCGGCCTCGACAAGATCACCGCCCGCGTCGAAAGCTTCGAGGCGAAGGTCGATGTGCCGGTGCGCTTCGGTTCGCTTGAGGTGCTGGTGCGCGCTTGCGACAAGAGGCCGCCCGAAGAGCCGCCACGGACGGCTGCCTATGCCGAAATCCGGCAGCTCGACCGCGAGGACAATGGCGAGGCAGGAGCCGGCGAAGCACCGCTGGTTTTCAAGGGGTGGATGTTTGCGGAAAGCCCCGGCCTCAACGCACTGGAGCATCCGGTCTACGACATCTGGGTGACCGACTGCAAAATGTAGCCGGGCGGCGCATCCTGCGGCATCGCGTGAAAATCTGCGCGCTCCCCCGTCGCGCGGGCGAGGCGGCTGCGATATTCATCCCGTGAAATCTCCACCGCACCGAACTGGGCGAGATGCGACGTCACGAATTGCGTGTCGAGCAACCGGTAGCCGCCGCGAATGAGCCGAGCGGCGAGATAGACCAGCGCGACCTTGCTCGCATCCGTCTCGCGCGAAAACATGCTCTCGCCGAAAAAGGCCGCGCCGAGCGACACGCCATACAGCCCGCCGGCGAGTTTGCCTTCGCGCCAGCATTCGACGGAATGGGCGCGGCCGCGCGCATTCAGCTCGCAGTAGAGGGCGAGGATGCGTTCATTGATCCATGTTCCGTCGCGGCCGGGCGCAGCATCGGCGCAGCCGAGCATCACCTCGCGAAAGGCCGTGTCGATGCGGATGTCGAAGGGGTGCTGGCGGATGGTGCGCGCAAGGCGCTTTGGCACATGGAAGCGGTCGAGAGGGAGAATGCCGCGCCGCTCGGGATCGATCCAGTAAAGCTCTGGATCGTCGCGCGCCTCCGCCATCGGAAACACGCCATAGGCATAGGCCCGGAGCAGCATCTCGGCATCGATATCGCTCACGCCCGCTCCTTCGCCAGATGTGCGGCGCCGGTCAGGAGTTCTTCTTCAGGAAGTCCTCGAGCCAGTGAATGTGATACTCGCCATTCATGAAATCCGGCTCGTTCACCAGGTCCTGAAACAGCGGAATGGTGGTCTTGATGCCGTCGATGACGAACTCGTGCAGCGTGCGGCGGAGCCGCATCAGGCACTCATTGCGATTGCGCCCATGCACCACGAGCTTGCCTATCAGGCTGTCGTAATAGGGCGGGATGCGATAGCCGGAATAGACCGCACTGTCGACGCGCACGCCAAGGCCGCCCGGCGTGTGGAAATCCTTGATGGTGCCGGGCGAGGGCGCGAAGGTGCGCGGGTCTTCCGCATTGACGCGGCATTCCACGGCATGGCCGTTGAACTGCACATCTTCCTGCCGGAAGCTCATTTCGAGGCCCGCGGCGATGCGGATCTGCTCGCGCACAAGGTCGATGCCCGTCACCGCTTCGGTGATCGGATGTTCGACCTGGAGGCGCGTGTTCATCTCGATGAAGAAGAACTCGCCATTCTCGTAAAGAAATTCGACCGTGCCGACGCCGAGATAGCCGAGCTTCTTGATGGCGCGTGAGACGATGCCGCCGATCTCCGCGCGCTGCTGCGCATTGAGGGCGGGCGAGGGGCACTCTTCCAGCACCTTCTGGTGGCGGCGCTGCAGCGAGCAGTCGCGCTCGCCAAGATGCGCGACATTGCCATGCGCATCGGCGATCACCTGCACTTCGATATGGCGCGGCTGGCCGAGATATTTTTCCATGTAGAGCGAGTCGTCGCCGAATGCGGCCTTCGCTTCGGCGCGCGCCGTGGAAAGCGCCGACGACAGCTCCTCGCGCGAACGGGCGACCTTCATGCCGCGGCCGCCGCCGCCTGCCGCCGCCTTGACGAGAACGGGATAGCCCGTCTCCTCGGCAACCTTGTAGGCCTGCTCGTCGCTGGTGATGGCGCCGTCGGAACCGGGCACGCAGGGGATGCCGAGTTCCCGCGCCGTGATCTTCGCCTGGATCTTGTCGCCCATGACGCGGATATGGTCGCCGCTCGGGCCGATGAAAGTGATGCCATGCGCCTTCAGAATGTCGGCGAACTTGGCATTCTCCGAAAGGAAGCCATAGCCGGGATGCACGGCATCCGCGCCCGTGATTTCGCAGGCGGAAATGATCGCCGGAATGTTGAGATAGCTCTCGCTTGCAGGCGCGGGGCCGATGCAGACGCTTTCATTGGCGAGGCGCACATGCATCGCATCGGCATCCGCCGTCGAATGCACGGCGACCGTCTTGATGCCCATTTCGCGGCAGGCGCGGTGGACGCGCAGCGCAATCTCGCCGCGATTTGCAATGAGAACCTTCTCGAACATGCGCTGGCGCCTACCCTTACTCGATCACGAAAAGCGGTTCGCCGAATTCGACCGGCTGACCGTCATCGACGAGAACGCGCGTGAGCTTGCCGGAGCGCGGTGCCGGAATGTGGTTCATGGTCTTCATCGCCTCGATGATGAGGATCGTCTGACCTTCGGTGACGTTGGAGCCGGGCTGCACGAATACAGGTGCGCCGGGTTCGGGCGCAAGATAGGCCGTGCCGACCATCGGGGAGGGAACGGCACCGGGATGAGTGCCGCCGGTTTCTGCGGGCGCCGCCATCGCCGGGGCGGCGGCAACATGCGCCACCGGCGCCGGCGCCGCGACATGCGCGACCGTCGGGCCCATCTGGCGCGCGACGCGCAGCCGCAGGCTCTCCGTCTCGATTTCGATTTCGCTCAGATCCGTCTCCGTGAGGAGGGCGGCGAGCTGCCGGATCAGTTCCTGGTCGACGCCTGATTTGCTCATCTCGCTCTTCTTGCTTTCCTGTTTACTCGCGGACTTCGTGGTCGCTGACGGGGTTTTCGATGCCAAGGCTTTTCGCCCCTCTCAAAGTTTGGATTTGATCGCCTCAAGCGCGAGGTCGTAGCCGACGACGCCAAGGCCGCAAATGACGCCCGTGGCGACGGGCGAGATCATGGAATGGTGCCGGAAGGCTTCGCGCTTGTAGACATTCGAGATGTGAACCTCGACCACCGGAATATCGAGCGTGGCGAGCGCATCGTGAATGGCGATGGAGGTGTGCGAATAAGCGCCCGCATTGATGACGACGCCCGAGCCCATTGTCCGCGCTTCCTGAATCCAGTCGATGAGTTCGCCCTCATGGTTCGACTGGTGGCAAATGACGGCAAGGCCGAGCGACTTCGCCCGCGCGGCAACCTGCTTCTCGATCGCGGCAAGTGTCGTCGAGCCGTAGATATGCGGTTCGCGGCTTCCCAGCAGATTGAGGTTCGGCCCGTTCAGCACATAGACCGGCTTCGCAACGGCCTTTGCCTTCGCGGGGGCCTTCGCAGACGGCTTCGCCTTTGCCTTGGAAGCAACTGCTTTGGAGCTGGGTCTGGCCATCGGGTCGAGGGCTTTCTGGGCAGGTGCCGGAGGCCGGCGCTTGGGTTATGGAGGGGAACCTATCGGGCCGCAAAAGGGCGAAAATAAGGTGCCCCGGCCGACGTTTCGCCCCCGAATCGTGGACTTCTTTATACGCAATGCCGGGGGGCAGGAAAAGCCTTGCCGCCACAATGGGTTGGTCCTGCCGCAAGGGCAGGGAGGGGGCCTCCACTCTACAACAATGTCACCCCCGGGCTTGACCCGGGGGTCCAGGGGCCGATTGCGCCTTGGCTTGCCGCTCTGGATTGCCGGGTCAAGCCCGGCAATGACGGAAGAGGAGAGAAACCGGGATCCCGCGCGCCTTGAAACTGCCTCCCCCCGCCGCCATTATCCGCGCCAACGGAAAGGCATGGGCAAGGCATGAAACTGACGGTGAACGGCGAGGCGCGCGAAGTGGCAGGCCCCATGACGGTGCTCGGCCTTGTCGAGAGCTTCGGCCTTGCCCCGCAGAAGATCGCGGTGGAGCGGAACCTCGAAATCGTGCCGCGCTCGGCCTATGGCGAGGTCGCGCTCCGCGACGGCGACCGCATCGAGATCGTGAATTTTGTCGGCGGCGGCTGAGGCGGCCCCAGAGGAGTATGCAGTGACGGAAGCGGCGAAAAGCATCGAGGCGGACGAGGACACATTCGAGGTCGCGGGGCGGAAGCTCAAATCGCGGCTCATCGTCGGCACGGGCAAATATAAAAGCCTCGCCGAGAACGCCGCCGCCGTGGAAGCGGCCGGCGCGGAAATCGTTACCGTCGCTGTGCGCCGCGTCAATGTGACGAACCCGAACGAGCCCATGCTGGTCGACTATATCGACCCGAAAAAGATCATCTATCTGCCGAACACGGCCGGCTGCTACACGGCGGAAGACGCGGTGCGCACGCTCCGCCTCGCGCGGGAAGCGGGCGGCTGGAACCTCGTGAAGCTCGAAGTGCTGGGCGACCAGAAGACGCTCTATCCCGACATGGTGGAAACGCTGCGCGCGGCGGAAGCCCTGTTGAAGGACGGCTTCGAGGTGATGGTCTATTGCAGCGACGATCCGATCATGGCGAAGAAACTGGAAGACATGGGCTGCTGCGCGATCATGCCGCTCGCCGCCCCCATCGGCTCCGGCCTCGGCATCCAGAACCCGGTGAACATCCGCCTCATCATCGAACAGGCAAAAGTGCCCGTGCTGGTGGATGCGGGCGTCGGCACGGCATCGGACGCCGCCATCGCGATGGAACTCGGCTGCGACGGCGTGCTGATGAACACGGCGATTGCCGAAGCAAAGGACCCGATCCGCATGGCCCGCGCGATGAAACTCGCCGTGGAAGCGGGACGGCTTGCCTATCTGGCAGGGCGTATGCCGAAGAAGATGTATGCCGACCCGTCATCGCCGCTGGCGGGGCTGATTTAGTCCTCAAAAATCTCCGCGTCATTGCGAGGCCCGAAAGGCCGAAGCAATCCAGGGGCCGCTCGCTCAGTACATGCGGCATCTGGATTGCTTCGTCGGCCTGCGGCCTCCTCGCAATGACGACCTATTTCTCCCGATTCATCCCATTTGTCATGGCCGGGCTTGACCCGGCCATCCACGTTTTCATTTGTGATCGGAGGAACTCGACAGCACCATTACTTCACGTCACTATCGATAGTGCGGAGAAAAGCATATGCCGACTTTCATTTCGTCTGCGATACGACGTGCCGAGTATGATCCTTCGTCAAAGGTCCTCCAGATTTGGTTTACGGAATCCGGCGGGCCGTATGACTACTACGGAGTGCCTCAACATATTTTTGATGGTCTCTGTAGGGCGGCGTCAAAGGGAACCTACTTCAATGACCATATTAGGGATCGGTACGGAAGGTAGCCGAGATGTCGCCTTTCCTCTGGCATGTCGAACACTTTCCACGCCCAAAAATTGAGTTGACACAAAATGCGACAGAAAAAGATTGATCACATTGTTGCAGAGATTGAAGGGCTGCAATCTAAGGTGGCGCAGTTGGCCAGTTTTCTCGGGGAGTTGAAAGACGAGGAAGGGCGGTCCTTCGATATCGGACAGAAAATTCCGGAGAGAGACAGTTCGGTTGCGCAGATTCTCGCTCGCATTCAGGCGGCAAGCGGGATCGCAGCTGAATTTAAGAATGCGACACGTGCTGACATGGTTCCCTTTCAGACGCTCGATCACCTTCAGCAGGCGACAGCAAAAGCCGCTGCTGCAGCTGAGGGGCTTATTGTCCATACGAAAAATTTTTCAGACAGTAATGGTGGGTTGCGTCTGTTTAACTATTCCAACTTCCATTTCGAATCAAAAAATGGTTCGGCATCTGATTTAACTTCTTTGTTCCAATCACTTTTTGATACTTCCGAAACTTTTCTAACAAGGTTCTTTGCAAGCCTCCTGATTCTGAAGCCAAGGGGCTCTTACAGCTTCCAGGCTGCCGCAAGCGGTTTGTCTCAATCACTCAAGGAGGCAAATGAAGTTCTGAGAAAACTTCAGTCCGAGGCTCGCAAGGTTGATGCTGTTAGCGGGAAAGTTTCGGAAAATGAACAGGAAGTCCAAAACGTTCTTGAGGAAATAAGGCGGCTGAAGTCTGACGGCTCAGCCGATAGGAAGACGGTTGCCGATTATCTTGCTGAAGTGACACAGCAGCGCGCTGCCATACAAACTGTTTATGGAGAAGCCAAATCTCTGCAGGAAGATGTGGAGGCTTACCAATCCACATTCGATCAGTTTAAAAAGCAGTTAGATGCGAGAGAGGCCGCGTTCCGGGAAGGAACGGAGAACCTGAGTTCGCTGATCAATGACTTGCACACGCAAAGAAGTGAAGTTAACGACCTTCTCGAGCGGTCAAGGCAGATGCTTTCCTCGGCAACAGTGTCCGGGTTGGCATCAAATTTTTCTTCGATGACTAAGAAGCTCACCCGTGAGCTTTGGTGGGCAAGATTTGCGTTTTATGTCGGAATCGCTTTCTTGACCGTGTCTGCGCTACCGCTTCTGGCCTTTGTTCTTTTGCCTGTTGTTGGGCCTTTTTTTGACGGGTTTTCTCAAGACGTTGTTGCAAACATAAGTCACTACGGTCCTGACGGTGCGGCCAATAGCTGGCAATACCTTGGGCAGGTACTAGCTAGAATTGCGGTCTTGCTACCGGCAGCTTGGTTTGTTTCGTTTGCGGCAATTCGTCATTCATCACTTTTCCGTCTCAGAGAGCACTATGCTTACAAGTACTCAATGGCGGTTTCTGTTGAGGGGTTCAAGCAGCAAGCGCCTGTTTACGAACAGGAGATTGCCGCGTTGGTACTCGAACAGCTTGCGTTTAACCCTGCGGATAAGCTTGCGTCTCCTCGGGAAATAAAAGAAAGCAGAGTGCCGGGAATTGCGGGATACCTGTTAGAAAAAATCCGCGGGCGGGTCGACGGGGCTTTGGCTGACCGAAAGAAATAGCGCGAGCGTCAAAATTACTTACTTGTTGTGCGGCAGGATGAATTGCTCACGGGTGATTTGACAGCCTACTCAACCTCCCCACCCGGACTCACTAGCACCTTCCCGTGCCGTCCGCCCGTCTGTGCACGGATGAGGGCGTCGCGGATGTTCTCGATGGCGTAGACGCTGTCGACCGGCGCGTGGATCGTGCCGCTCGCAATGCCGTCCGCGAGTTCCGCATAGATCGCGCGGATTTTCTCAGGGAGCGGCGCCCCAGAAATCTTCCCAGCATGAAGCCGGTGAAGGTGACGCCCCGGAAGACGATTTCGCCGATGGGGATGTCTCGCATTCGCGCTCGACATCGCGCCATAGGTGCAGACCGTGCCTTCCTCCGCGATCGACTCGCGCCATGCGGCCTGTGGCATCACCCGGGCGACTGCATCGAGCGCGAAGTGACGCCGCGCCGCCCGTCGCTTCCCTCACGCGCGCGGTGGTCCGGCCCGTCGGTGAGGCAGAGATGTCGGCGCCGAGCGATTTCACCCCCACAACACATCCTCCCGCTGCGTGTATACTGACGGCGCGAAGCCCGCGCGCCTTCGCCAGCGTGATGACGAGGCAAGCCGGACGGCGGAATTGCGACATTCTGGATCACCCAGTCGCCGGGCTTCAAATCCACAATGTCGGGAGAGAAGGAGGAGGGCGGTCGGCGGACTGATGCGGAGCATCGCCGCCTGTTTGAGATCGAGGCCTGACGGGACCGGCACCGCATCGTCCGCCTTCACGCGGCGGCGCGACGCCCAGTTCTCGCGCGCGAGAGATTGATGACGAGATCGCCGGGCTTCGTGTGGCGGACAGCGTCGCCCACCGCGACGACACGGCCGACACATTCCGCGCCCGGCGTTGCGGGCAGAGGCGGGCGCAGGCGATAGCCGCCGCGGCAGAAACCGATATCGGCCGGGTTGACCGGGAAGGCGATGACATCGAACACAACTTCGCCCAGCCCCGGCGCGCCCACATCCGGCACCTCGACGCAACGCGCGACGTCCTCCGGCACGCCGTAATCGAAAATGTCGATGCGTTTCATGTTCCCCCCGCGCCATATCTGCGTTTGCCGCAGTATGACGCCAAGACCGGGCCCGCGCCAACTGCCCGGCAGGGAACGCGTACGCTACACGCCCTGAAATCCCACGAGTTTGCGCTGCGCCGGGTCCCAGAGCGCAAGCCGCGCCGTCTTCAGGCTTTCGGCGATCGTCAGCCGGTTGATCGACTTCAGCTCCGGCATCGCGTCGAGACATTCCTGCAGGCGGTAGTTCGGAATATGGCTGCACAGATGATGGATATGGTGGATGCCGATATTGCCGGTGAACCAGGCGAGCAGCGGCGGCAACACATAATAGGAACTGCCGTTGAGCGCGCCGCTGTTGCGGTCCCACTGGCCGTTCTCGTCCCAGCTCGTCTGCTCGAACTGGTGCTGCACATAGAAGAGCCAGACGCCCATCGCCGCGGCGGCAACGAGAACCGGCAACACCATCACCATGAAGTTCTGCCAGCCGAGAAACGCCAGTAGCGTACCATAGACGGCGAGCATGGCCAGATTGTGAAGCATCACGCTGCTCCACATTTCCCGGACCGGCTGGCGCAAGGTGAGCGGCAGGCGCTGCAGCAGCAGGAAGTGAACCGGCCCGCCGACCGCCAGCAGAAAGACGGGGTGCCGGTACACGCGATAGGCGAGGCGGCGGGCGGGTGTCAGCGCCCGGTATTCATCGGTCGTCAGCGTATTGATGTCGCCGAAGCCGCGCCGGTCCAGATTGCCCGAAGAGGCATGATGCAGCGCATGGAGCCGCCGCCAATAGGCATAGGGCGTAATGGTCAGAACACTGATGATGCGCCCTGTGATGTCGTTTGCCCGCTTCGAGGGGAAGAAAGAGCCGTGCCCGCAATCGTGCTGAATGACGAAGAAGCGGAGCGCAAACCCCGCCAGTGGCACCGCCAGCAGCAGCGTCAGCCAATAGCCGGCGGAGAGGCTGAAATACATCGCCACCGAAAGCGCGATGAAAGGAAGGGCGGTGGTGGCGATTTGCCAGCCGGCGCTGGAAAGGTCCGGCTTGCGGTAGCGCGCGCAATGAGCGGCAAATTCATCGATACGTGTATGCATGACAACCGTGCCCTTGATGAGGGCCTTCTTGTTCGAGATTGAGGAAACTGCGGCTACCGCGGATGGGCGCCGCATTCGACAGGCGTATTGCCTTGGGCGGGTAGTAAGTAAATGACCGGCTCAGCCGCCGCGCGCGTTGGCGACCATCTGTTCGAGGCGGTCTTCATCCGCCATGCCGGGGAAGACGGAGCCGCCCGCGACGAAGGCCGGCGTGCCTTCGATGCCGAGCGCTTCGGCGAGTGCATAGGTGCGGCTCACCTGATCGGCAAAGGCCGGGTCTTCCATGTCCTTGCGCATCTTCTTCACATCGAGCCCGGCCTTCTTCGCGACGGCGTCGATTGCCGCGCTGTCGAGGTCGCCGCGATGCGCATAAAGCGCGGCGTGCATTTCCATGTAGCGGCCCTGGCGTTTTGCGGCCATCGCGGCCTTTGAGGCTTCGAGCGAGGCGGGCCCGAGGATCGGAAATTCCTTCAGCACGAGGCGCACATTGCCGTCCTTCTTCACGAAGTCCATCAGCGGCTCGAAGCTCCGCTTGCAATAGCCACAGCGGTAGTCGAAGAACTCGACGATGGTGACGTCCCCGTCCGGGTTCCCCGCCACATAGTCGCCGGGATCGGAATAGAGCGCAGCCGCATGTTCGGCGAGGGCGGCCCGCGTCTGCGCAAGCTTCGCATCGTCATGGCGCCGCTCCAGCTCCTCGAAAGCCTTGACCAGAACTTCCGGGTTCTCGACCAGATAGTCATGGATGATGCGCTCGATCTCGGCCTTCGCCTTGTCGTCGAATTGTGCCTGCTGCGCATGAGCGGCAAGCGGCATGAACATGAGAAGGGCGAAAAGGGCCGTGCGAAGGTAAGCGGTCATCTGTCTCGTCTTTATAAGGGGAATAGGGTGCGTCAGCCGCGCCGTTCCGGGTTCGGCTGCATCGCAATGTCCTGCGCGCGCAACCATTCGGGACTGCCCTTGGTGAGCTGGCGCATGGCGCGGTCCGCATGGGCTTTTGCCTGCTGAACGCGGCCAAGCGAGTCGTAATACTGAGCCGTGGACAGCTCGGCCATGCCGATATTGTTCAGCTGACCATAGGCAATGGAGAGCTGGTAATAGGCATAGGGCTGGTTGCCGCCGCTGGCCGCGGTATTGAGATGGCCGATCGCCTTGTGCGTCGACGGATCGTCGCCGCGCGCAGCCAGCGCCCGGCCAAGCCCGAGATGCAGCTGGTTGTCCTGCGGCTTAAGGCGCACGGCCTCGCTATAGGAAGTAATGGCGTCTTCCACCTGTCCGCTCTCGAAATAGATCTGGCCCTGAACTTCCCAGACATAGGGGTTCTTCGGCTCCTGCTTGAGCAGCGGCGCAAGCTCGGTCAATGCACGGTCAAGCTGTCCCGTCCGGTGAAAGGCGACGGAGCGCGCATAATGCGCGTAAGGGCTCGTATCCGACGCGGGGTAGCGGCGGAAGACGACATTCGGATCGTCGAGAAAGCCGTAGATCTTCGCCTGCACCATCTTGAAGGCATGGATGCGCTCGGGCGGATCGGGCTTGTCGAAATAGGGCGACTCCTTCACCCGCGCCTCGAGCGCGGAATAGCGCGCGCCGGACATGGGATGCGAGCGCGCATAAGGGTCCTGCCGGCTGGCGGACAGAAGCTCCTGGTCGCGCATCGTGGCGAAAAGATCGAGCATGCCCTTGCCGGAGAGACCGGCGCGCTGAAGGAAGGTGGCGCCCGCCTGGTCGGCGCTCGCCTCCTGCTCGCGCGTGAAGGCGAGAAGGCTCCGCGTCGCCAGATGCTGGCTGCCCATGATGATGGCCATGCCGGCATCGCCAGCACCGGCGGCAATGGCGCCGACGCCGAGGATCATCGACGCCATGACCGGCATCGACATGTTCTCGAATTCCTCGCGCCGTTTCACGAGATGGCCGCCGGACATGTGGCCGATTTCGTGCGCGATGACGCCCATCAGCTCGCCAGGCGAGTTCACCGTGGTGATAAGCCCCGTGTGGAAGAACATCTGCTGGCCGCCCGCAACAAAGGCGTTGAGGTTGCGGTCGTTGACCAGATGGATTTTGACGGCCGCCGGGTCGATGCCCGCCGCGCGCAAGAGCGGGTCGGAATATTCGCGCAGCATCGCTTCCGTTTCGGCGTCGCTGACGATTCGGATGCCTTGCGCTTCGGCCGGCGCGGGAAGCAGCGCGCACATAGTGAGCGCGACGGCGAAGGCAACGCCCTGAACGCCCGCCCGGAAGACCTTGATCGAACTCGAAAATACCATTCGTACTGAACCCGTGTTCGGGGCCCGATGCCCCGCTCCTGCGTTCCTGCCTTCGTCACCTGCCGCTTTGTTGACGCTGCGGCTTGATCGCGACTAAACGGTAGGGGTGGGACACACCAGCGTCAATCGCACCGATTTTTGCCGGTCCCGCGACTGAAACGGCCAAACCGGCCAAATCCGGCGTTTATGCACCGCCAAATGACGATCGAAGGACATCATGCCTGCAAATCATAAGAACGCCGGATTGTGGTTAAACTTTGAAGCGGTGCGTGGCTTGCGGCTGGCGCCGCTGGCGCTGGCAGCCTCTCTCGGCCTTGCCGCCTGCGCCGAAGAAGGCCCGCGCGAGCCCGTTCGCGGCACCGCGGTGAGCCACGGCATCGAAACCCAGCCCGAGCGCCAGGCCCGGATGACCGGCCGGACGGGCAGGGACAGCCGCCTCGCTCCCGGCTTTTCGGGGGCGGCGGTGGCGGACGAGCCCGGCGCGGCCCTCATCGCCCGGCAGGTGCTGGAGCAGGGCGGCAATGCCGCCGATGCGGCGACGGCGATCTATTTTGCTCTCTCGGTCACCTATCCGGCGGCGGCCGGTCTTGGCGGCGGCGGCATCTGCCTCGTTCACGATGGCAGCGGCAAGACCGTCGAGACGGTCTCCTTCCTCGCATCGAGCCCGCGTGGCGGCGGCGCTGTCGCCGTGCCCGGCAATGTGCGCGGTTTCGCCTATATCCACTCCCGCTATGGCAAGGCGGCCTGGACATCGGTCGTCGCCCCAGCGGAGCGGCTGGCGGCCACGGGCAGTTCCGTCTCGCGGGCAAGCGCGGCTCAACTCGCCATAGCCTCGAAGATCATCGAAGGCTCGCCCTCGCTTGCCGGCGTCTTTGCTCCTGAGGGGCGTGTTGCAAATGAGCGCGACCTGCTCACGCAGCTGCAACTCGCATCGACCCTCGGGCAAATTCGCGCCCGCGGCGCGGCGGGCTTCTACTCAGGCCCGGTTGCGCGGCGATTTGCCGATGCCGTGCGCGATGCAGGCGGCGCGGTGAGCGAAAGCGATCTCCTGGACTACCGCCCGTCCATGGGCACGGCACAGAATGCCGATCATGGCGGGATGAAGGTCTGGTTTCCTTCAGCCGATCTCGCGGCAGGCACCTTCGCCGCCGAACTCTGGCGCGATGGCGCTTCGGCGAGCGCGGTGGAGCTTGCGGTACTGGCAGAGAATACGGCCGCGCGCCTCGGCGCCGCGCCGCAGCCGGGCGCGAATTACGGCTCGACGAGTTTCGCCGCGATGGACCGGAACGGCGGCGCCGTTGCCTGCGCCGTCACCATGAACGGGCTTTTCGGTGCGGCGAAAATTGCTGGTGATACCGGCGTGGCGCTCGCCGCAAACCCGGCCGGTGCGGCAGGCCTTGCCTCGGCCTATCTCGCGCCCGTCCTCATGACCGGGCAAAATGGTGAGATTGCACGTCTATCCGTAGCCGGTGCCGGGGCACCCAAAGGGGCTGCGGCCGCGCAGCATGTCGCCCGGAATTTCACCTCGGCGGAGGCAGCACAGGCGGCGCTCAATGCCGGCATTGCCGACCTCGCATCGCCGGTGAACGCGCTGGGATGCCCGCTGGGCGCCGGCTCTGCAAGCTGCATCGTTGGGAACAATCCCCAGGGCTTCGGCATGGGCGTAACCGGCTTTTCCGCTGCCCAATGAGCCGGAAGGTCGAATGAAAAAGGCCCGGCGGGAACGCCGGGCCTTTTTTGCTGCTTCGGAAGCAGGCGATCAGCGGCGCTGCCACCAGCCGCGCTTCGAGGGAGATTTCGGCTCATCGGCGCTTGCCTTTGCCTCTTCCGCCATTGGCATATCGGCTTCCGCTTCTGCCATTTCGGCGACGGCTTCCTCTTCCTCATCCTCTTCGTCCGAGGTCTCGGGAAGATCTGCGCTTTCGCTTTCCTCGTCGCCCATCGCTTCTGCGGCGTCTTGCGCGCTCTCGGTATAGGCGCCTTCCTGGGCGGCTTCCGCATCCCAGGTTTCTTCGTCATCGTCCTCGCTGCCATCGCCATTTCGCGAATAGGACAGCAGCACCGGTGTTTCGCCCGTTGCGACCGGGTCGGCGGATTCAAACTCTTCCTCCGCCTCGTCGCTCAGAATGGTATCGTCATCCGCATCGGCAATGGCGCCTTCGATCGGATTGCCGTTCGCATCCTCGTCCTGGCGGCGGCGATTGCGGCGGCCACCCCGGCGGCCACGGCGGCGGCGTTTGCGCGGCTGACCGTCTGCGTCGAGCTGCTCCTCGCCATCGCGCGCCTGCGTCGAGGCGTTGTCTTCCGCGGCATCGGCGTCATCTTCATGATGCTCGCCGTCTTCCTCGTCGCCTTCGGCCTGATCGCGCGGCTCATTCTCGCCACGGGCTTCCGCCTCGCCATTGCGCTTGCCGCCACGGCGGCGGCGGCGCTTGCGGCGGCGCTGGCCGTCGCCACGGTCGTCTGACTTCTCGTCGGAGGTGCTGCGTGCCGAGGTTTCGGATTCTTCTTCCTCGTCGTGCTCATCCTCGACTTCCGCGACCTCGGGCTCTTCCTCCTCGGCATAGCCGCTTTCGGCATTGATCGCGCCCTGCGCCGGACGTGTCCGTGTCAGTGCCCGCGCCTCGGCCGGCTCGATCTTGTGGTCGGAGCCTGCAAGCGTCGCATCGGCCTCGACATAGACGGAAACGCCATAACGCTCCTCAACGTCGAGCAGGTTCGCTCGCTTCTGATTGAGAATGTAGATCGCCGTTTCCGCCGGAACCTTGATCGTAAAGGCGGCAGCGCGGCCCTTGACTGCTTCCGCCTCGACGCTACGCAACACGTGAAGCGCCATCGATTCGACTGAACGGACGAGACCCGTGCCCGAGCAATGCGGGCAGATGACGGTCGATCCCTCCAGCACGCCCGAACGCATCCGCTGACGCGACATTTCGAGCAGGCCGAAATGACTGATCCGGCCCACCTGGATGCGGGCGCGGTCATACTTCAGACATTCCTTGAGCTTGCGCTCCACCGCACGATTGTTGCGGTTCTCATCCATGTCGATGAAGTCGATCACGATGAGGCCCGCGAGGTCGCGCAGGCGCATTTGGCGCGCGATTTCT
>JAHBYL010000129.1 GCA_019635955.1 Parvibaculum sp. | reverse complement strand
GATGCAGCTCATCTTGTTCGGCTATGCGATCAACGCCGATCCGAAACACCTCCCCGCCGCCATCCATGCGCAGGATCATTCGGCCTTCACCCGCAGCTTCGTGAAAGGCATGGAAAACTCGGACTATTTCCGCTTCGTCGCGACGGCGCAAAGCGAGGCGGAAGCGGACGAGCTGATCCGCTCGGGCAAGGTGCAGTTCGTGCTGCACATCCCGCCCAATTTCAGCCGCGACATCGAGCGCGGCCTCCGCCCGCAGATATTGCTCGATGCAGATGCGACAGACCCGGCAGCAACCGGCAATGCGGCGGCAAGCATCCAGTTCCTCGCCGCATGCGTCCTCGCCCGCGATCTCAAGGGCTCACTCGCTGCGCAAGGCGGGCCCGGCCCGGTCGATGTCGTCATCCATCGCCGTTACAACGCCGAAGGCCGCACCGAACTCAACATCGTGCCGGGCCTGATCGGTGTTATCCTCACCATGACCATGATCATCTTCACGGCGCTCGCCATGACGCGCGAGACCGAGCGCGGCACGATGGAAAACCTCCTCACCATGCCGGTACGTCCACTCGAAGTGATGATGGGAAAGATATTGCCCTACATCATCATCGGCTATGTGCAGACCGCCGTCGTGCTCGCCGCCGCCTGGTGGCTGTTCGACGTGCCTTTCGCAGGCAGCCTCGGCCTTCTCGCCTTCGTTCTTTTCTTCTTCGTCGCAGCGAACCTCGCCGTCGGTTTCACCTTCTCGACACTGGCGCGAAACCAGCTTCAGGCCGTGCAGATGACGATCTTCTTCTTCCTGCCCTCGATCCTGCTCTCGGGCTTCATGTTTCCCTTCCGCGGTATGCCGGAATGGGCGCAATGGCTCGGCGAGGCGCTGCCGCTTACGCATTTCCTTCGCATCACGCGCGGCATATTGCTGAAGGGCAACGGCTTCCCCGAAATCGCCCCCGACCTCGCCGCGATCCTCGCCTTTCTCCTCGTAGTATCGCTCGTCTCGCTCAACCGCTACCGTCAGACGCTCGACTGAGCCCCTCACGCCCCGAAAATCTTCCCTGGATTGAGAATGCCCTGTGGATCGAGCGCCTGCTTGATCGCACGCATGACGCCGACGCCCGGCCCGTGCTCTGCCTCGAGGAACTTTATCTTGCCCTCGCCGATGCCGTGCTCGCCGGTGCATGTGCCGCCAAGCGCCAGCGCGCGGGCGACCATGAGATCGTGGATGCGCGTCGCCTCCGCAAGATCGCGCGGATCGGACGGGTCCATCAGCAGCAGCATGTGGAAATTACCATCGCCGACATGACCGACGATCGGCGCCTTGAGGAACGAGGTTTCGAGATCGGCAAGCGTGCCCGAGATCGCTTCGGCAAGCCGCGAGATCGGCACGCAGACATCCGTCACCATGCCTTTCTTGCCGGGCTGGAAGGCAAGCGCCGCATAATAGGCATTGTGCCGCGCTTCCCAGAGCCGCGTGCGGTCCTCCGCCTTGGACGCCCATTCGGCCTCCGCCCCGCCATGCCCCGCCGCAATGGCGCCGAAGCGCTCGGCCTGCTCGGCGACGGAGGCCTCAGTCCCGTGAAACTCGACGAAGAGCGTCGGCACTTCGGCAAGCGTGAGCTTCGAATAGGCATTGCAGGCGCGGATCGACAAAGGATCGAGAATTTCGATCCGGGCCACGGGAAGCCCTGACTGGATTGTCTCGATCACTGCATCGACCGCCCCTTCGATGCTCGCAAAAGGTACGACGCCGGAGCGCACCGCTTCCGGGATGCCGTAAAGCCTGAGCGTCAGTTCCGTGATGATGCCGAGCGTGCCTTCCGAGCCGATCAGAAGCCGCGTCAGATCGTATCCGGCGGATGATTTTCGCGCGCGCGTGCCTGTGCGGATGATGGAGCCGTCCGCCATCACGGCGGTAAGCGCCAGCACATTCTCTCGCATCGTGCCATAGCGCACGGCATTCGTGCCGGAAGCCCGCGTCGCCGCCATGCCGCCAAGCGTCGCATTGGCGCCGGGATCGATCGGGAAGAAAAGCCCGGTGTCGCGCAGATAATCGTTAAGCGCCTTCCGTGTGACGCCAGCCTCGACGCGCACATCGAGATCTTCGGCATTCACTTCGATGATGCGGTCCATGCGCGAAAGATCGAGCGAGAGCCCGCCATGCACGGCGGAGACATGACCCTCGAGCGATGTGCCCGCACCAAAGGGGATGACCGGCATGCTATGTGCGGCGCAGATGCGCATGATCGCGGCGACTTCCTCCGTCGTCTCCGCAAAGGCGACCGCATCGGGCATCGCAACGGCGTGCCAGCTCTCATCGCGCCCATGCGCCTCGCGGATCGCCGCCGCCGTGCTGAGCCGCGCACCGAGCAGCGCGGAAAGCGCCGTCAGCGCCGCCTCCCTGCCCTCTTTTCTTGCCACTTCGCTCATGGCTTGTGTCCTTGAACTTCGTCGTGAACAGCCTAGCATAATCGAGCTAGTTAACGAGGCTGGGTCGAACCCCGCCCGACAACAGGAGGACCAGACATGACCGACCTCGCCTTCGCCGCCCCGCTCGAAAGCCCGCTCCGCAAGGTGGAGAAGCAATGGGTCGACCTGAACGGCCATATGAACATGGCCTATTACCACCTGGTCTTCGACGAATCGCTCGATGTCGCCTTTTCGGAGCTCGGCATCGGCTGGGACTACACCCAGAAGGGCGAGGGCTCCTGCTTCACGGCGGAAGTCCATGTCTGCTATCTCGAT
>JAHBYL010000128.1 GCA_019635955.1 Parvibaculum sp. | reverse complement strand
GAGTTTACTGGTCCTCTTTCACTTGCGGCGGGCCGGGCGGGCCTCGAAGGCACCCGCTGACCGGGGATGAACCCGGCAGACCGGCCCCCAAAAGGGGTCCTTCCCGGGAATTCCATCCCGGTACGGGGGTTGAAACGTTGCGCTGTATATAGGTTTGGGTTTTACGCCCCGCAAGCGTTGATGCGGCAATATGGCCACATGGCGGGGCTTTCGGGACTCATTTGCTCATCCTTACCCCAAAAGCGCGAAAGCGGCGGTTTTTCCGCCGCTTGCCCGTTCCCTTTAGAGACCCTCTACCCTGCCCTGCGTGACGTCCCGGTGACACCCGGGAGGCGCCTCAAAGCTGGTTGTCGGGATAAACCCGGTTCCATTCGCAGGGCTGGTTCTGCCAGTCCTGCTTGGCCTGCCGGGCCTCGAGGATTTCGGCCTCGCTCATCTTCGAGCGCAGATCGCCGATCTCGCCGACCGCGTCGGAATAATTCTTGTCCACCGCGAGGTTGAACCACATCAGCGCCAGCGGCCTGTTCTCGCGCTGCGTGGTGAGGAAGGCGGCGGCCTTGGCGGGCGCGTTCATGCCGCGCACGAGATCGCCCGAATAGATGCGGCCAAGCTCGTAAAAGGCGCGCGGCTCGCCCTGCTTCGCCGCCTTGCAGTACCATTCGGTCGCTTTCTGGTTGTTGAAGACGCCGGCGGACCCCGCAATGGTGCAGCAATGGCTGTCGCCCATTTTCATCTGGGCCGAGACGTCGCCCCGCGCCGCCGCGTCCTCATTGGCCATGATCCGGGCATTGTCGGAGGCCCGCGTCGCACCCTGAATGGCTGCCGCAGCGCAGCCCGAAAGATTTGCCGCAAGGGCAAGCCCGATGAAAACCGCGGCGAGCCGCCCTATCCTTCTGTCCATGATCAGATCCCCCTGTTGTCCGCGGCTTCGCGGCATCGACCCGGCCACAATATGACACACACAATGCCAAAATACCAGTCTCGCCCTGCGCCGGTCGAAACCGGGTTCGAGGGGATCGCGCTCTATCCGGGCTTGCTGGACGGGCCTGCGCAGAAGGCGCTCATCACGGAGCTGTCGGCGGCGCTGGAAACCGAAAAGCCCTACCGGCCCCACATGCCGCGCACCGGCAAGCCCTGGTCGATCCATCAGATGAATTTCGGGGAGCTCGGCTGGGTCTCTCGGCCGGACGGCTATGCCTATTCGTCAACAAACCCGGTTAATAGCCGCAAATGGCCGGCCATACCGCCGGCCCTACTCGCTCTTTGGGAGCTTGTGGCGGACTATCCAGCCCCGCCGGAATGCTGCCTCGTCAATCTCTACGACACGCCGAAATCGCGCATGGGCCTCCACCGCGACGAGGACGAAGCGGCGCTCGATGCCCCTGTCGTCTCGCTCTCGCTCGGCGATACATGCCTGTTTCGCGTCGGCGGATTCGCCCGCGGCGACAAATCGGGAAGTTTCAGACTCGCCTCCGGCGACGTGCTGGTGATCGGCGGGCCGTCGAGGCTCCGCTATCACGGCGTCGACCGCATCATCCACGGCTCGTCCCGCCTCGTCCCCGGCGGCGGCAGGATCAACCTGACGCTCCGCCGGGTGACGAAACCGGTCTGATCCGGCTCAATAAGGCATCCAGCCCGGCACCGGCGACACGCCGAAAGCCCAGAGATGGCCGTAAAACGCCCCGCCGAAAATGACGAGCGCGAGCAGGATTCGCCACCAGCCAAATTCGCCGATCTTCAGCTGATTGCGCCCGGCGATGATGGCGGCGAAGGGAAGGTTGGAAGTCCGCGCCGCAAAGCCGGTCCAGGCGTCGCCGAGCTTTTTGCGCTTCTTGTCATCGATCGAGAAGGTGCCAAGCACCGCAAGCAGTGCGAAGGTGCCGAAGAAGATGACGGACGCCTGATCGCCATTGATGAGAATGTGCCAGACCGCCCAGATCGTGGTGCCCCAGAGAAAGGGATGCCTCGTGATGCGGAGCATGCCCTTGACCGTCTCGGGGTCCTTGGCGAGCTCTTCCGCGCCGACGGAGGTCGGGTTCGGAGTGGTGACGCCGATCACGACGAAAAGTGCGGCGATCAGGATGACGATGGGCGAAAGATGCATCGCCCAGATCGGCGGCGCCCAATAGAGCGGGTTCGGCCCGGTGACTGCCTCGTTGTAGCTCATGGCGAGCCAGCCAATGCCGACCAGCGAGACGATGGAAAAGCTCGCGAACCAGGCCCGCTCGCTGATGACGCCGACAATCGCCGCCCGGAGCGCCGTGCCCGCCACGACGAGATGGATCGCGAGAAAGAAAGCCGCAGCCGCCCAGAGACCTGTCATCATGTCCTCCCCTGCTTCATAACAGCGTTATAGAAGATGGGAGAGGGCACTTCAATCCGCAAGCCCCTTGGCAGAAAACCGGCCTCAGGCGGTCGTATCCACCTTGCCGCCGTTCTGCGCGCCCCCGTCGTCCTTCGCCACGCCCACCCGCGCCGCACGAAGCAGCCGGTCGCCGATACGATAGCCTGCTTCGAGTACATGGACCACGGTTCCCGCCGGCTGGCCGGTGCCGGGCACCTCGAACATGGCCTCATGATGGTTCGGGTCGAAGCGCTCGCCGGGCTCGGGCGTGATCTCGCGAATGCCGTTCCGCTCCAGCGCGGCGGTCAGCAGCCGCTCGGTCATCTCGACGCCCTCGATCATGGCCTTGAGGCTGTCGCCCGCAGCGTCGCGCTCATCCTGCTTCAGCGTCTTGAGCGCG
>JAHBYL010000127.1 GCA_019635955.1 Parvibaculum sp. | reverse complement strand
CGATGCATGCCGGGGACATCTTTCACGCCGTGGAAATGCGCCTGCTGGATGACGAGGCCGCTCGACGCGCGCGCGGTCTTTTCTGGAGACGCGGGCGGCGGCACCGCCGCCGAGGGTCCCGGCGCCGATACTCGCGGGGAGATCGTCGGCGCGGCGGTGAAGGAAAGTGCGGCCTGCATCCGCTGTGCGGCTGCCAGGACGATTGCTTCCGCCTGCTGCACCTCTGCCTGCATCGCAGAATTGTAGCCGCTCATGCTTTGCCTGGCGGCGCCCGAGAGATCCTGGCCGAGCGTGTTCCCGAACTTTTGCGCCGCGTCGGTGACGTTTCCCAGAACATCCTCGATCCGCTGCAGCGTCGGCAGTGTCTTGTCCGATGCGCCGTTTCCGAGGCCAACCGGGCGCGATGGTGGAAGCGGCGGGTTGTCGGGAGCGCTGCTCGGCGAGGTGTCCTCATCGTCCCAACCGACGCGCCGGCTGTTATAACCTAGCGTGGGATCACCGAACGTGGTCGCCCCGGGCGTGATGGGCTGCGGCGCGGTGACGGGGATATTCATCCCCATCCTTTGCGCATTGAGACGCTCGACACGGATCGGCAGCGACCGTTCTTCTGCCTTCGCGAGCTCTCTTCTCAGGACGCCTAGACGGCCAGACTTCTTTTCTTCTGCCTCCTTCACCCGCACGCGCAGATGGTCCTCAACGCTCAGGATCCGGTCATCTTCCGCGCGCTTTTCGACGCGCGCCGCATCAATGCCTTTCTGCTTCGATTCGGCGCTATTGCGGCCTAGCCATTCTTCAAAATTCTTCCACCAATAGGCGCCGCCGAGCCAGGGCATCTCGCGGTCGAAATAGTTGTCACCCCCGATGTCGTCGAGCACGGGGGCGCCCATATCGATCTTTCCATCGGGAGTGATCTGGCCTTTTAGCTGGGCAAGTTCCTTTTGATAGGCGACATGGCGATCGAGAAGTCGTTGGAACGTGGTTTCGCCTTTCTCGACGTCGTCGAGTGTCTTGGTGACGGCTTGTAGGACGGGCACAATTGCGGGGGCAACCGTCTTACCGGCCGCTATCAGAAAACTATTCCAGCTGGCCGTGAGCGCATCGACCGAGGCGCGGGTGTCGCCGATGACGGTCTGATAATCCTTTGCCGTCGAGCCTCGGGCGTTGCCCAACTGATTATCCAGATCAATGAGGGCCTTGTGCTGGCTGATGACGGCGCGCATGCCGCGCGCCAGTTCCATATCTGAGAACAGCTGCGGGATCTTGGACAAATCGCCCTTGATCGCCTTCTCCGACAGATTGATGAAGGTCTCCAGCAGGTCCGCGCCGCTTTTGCGGGCCTTCGCCATTTCCTTTCGGAGATCGACGCCGAACTTCTTGAAGCGGGCGGCCGTCTCCTGGCTTTCCATCTTGCTGAAAATGTTCTGCGCGGAAGCCGCTGCCTCTTCGGCCGTGCCCGTCTGGTTGCGGATGATCTGCAGGGTCGCGACCAGCTTCCGCAGGCCGGTTTCACCCTTATCGCCAACGGCCGCGAAGGCCGGCGCCAAGGAGGGCAGATATCGGCTCATATCCTTGAGCTCGAATTTGCCGGCCTTGCCGCCCGCGACCATGATGTCGAAGGCGTTCTGCATCTCCGCGCCAGATATCTTCAGGCTGTCGGCGACGGCGCCGGCCGTGTTGGCGATATCGGACACGTCGGCGCCGGCCGCCTGCGCGGTGCGTGCGATCGCCGGGAGCATCGCCATCGATTCCGGCATGGATTTGCCCTGGGTCGCGAGCGCGTCGAGGCCCTGCACGACATCATCGAGCGGGAGGCGGGTTTCCTTGGCGAGATCCTTGACCTTGGACGTTGCGGCGCTGACTTCCGCGCCGGTGGCCTCTGCCGTGATTCCGATCCGCCGCATGGTGCGGTCAAAATTCGCGTAGTCGACGAACGCTTTCTTGGTCACGCCTGCGACAGCAACGCCACCGATAAATGGGCTCGCATACCGCATCGCAGCCGCGCCGATCGCGGCGGCGGGCGCGACGCCCATGCCCCCTCCGACTGCGCCGCGTGGTGCATGCGCTTGCTTTTCAGGATGTAGCGCCGAGCCGCCGGCCCTTCCACGGGTGTCGCGAAGACGATCGAAGGATCGCCCCGCGTTCCGCGCCGATCGGTCAACGCGGTCGAGCTGGCGCGCAAGCTCGCGAGCGCCCCCCGCGGCCGACACAAAGCGGCCTCGCGCGTCTCGGATCCGGTCAAGCGAACGCGCCGAGCGCCCGGCCGCCCGATCGACACCTTCCATCTGGCGCGTCAGGTCGCGGGCGCCTTGGGCTGTTGCCGCAAGACGGTTGCGGGACTTGCCCACACGCTCGATCGAATGCCCCGACCTGGTCGCGGCCTTATCGATCTTTTCCAGGTCCGCCGCGAACTGAGCGCCGCCTTTGGTCCCGTTGAGTTTCTTCGCGGCGTCCGCGACCTTTGAAAGGTCTTTCTCAGCGGCTTTCGCGCCAGCGGAAAGCTGATTCTCAAGGCGCAGGCGCAGCGCGACATCAAGCGTCATGACCGTCCCCGCGTGGCTCCGACAATGGCTTTGAGAAGCTCAACCTGAGCGCCAGCCCCTTCGTCGCGTTCGATCTCTTGCACGTCCGTCAAGGCGAGCAGCATTTCATCCCAGGCCATGGCCAGGATCTGCGCGTAGGGCGTGTTCAGGCCCCGGCAGGCGAGGACGGCGTACCGTCGCCATTCCCTGACGTCGGCTCGGACGGGCTCTCCGTCTCCTGCGCGAAGCGGGGCAAAAAAGGGGAACAGGCGTCAATCACCGCGTCGCCGTCATCATCCGGCAAGGCGCGGACCACGGCGGCAG
>JAHBYL010000126.1 GCA_019635955.1 Parvibaculum sp. | reverse complement strand
GAGCGCGGAGGCATTTGCGACCAGAATGTCGAGGCCGCCCATGGCGGTGGCGGTATCGGCGATCCATTTCTTCAGGCCTTCGCCATCGGCGATATCGGCGATGCCGCCATGGGCCTTCACGCCGAGCTTCGACAGAGCGGCAACCGCCTCATCGACTTGGCCCTGATTGCGGGCGCAGATCGCGACATCGCAGCCTTCCCTTGCCAGCGTTTCGGCGATGGCGCGGCCGATGCCGCGCGTGCCGCCGGTGACGATTGCCTTCTTGCCCTTGAGACCGAGATCCATGGCGCTTCGCTTTCCCAGATGATGTTTTCGTTGGGCGCGACTCTAGAGGGCATTACCGCAAGGTCAAGGCGGGGGAAGATCAGGGCCTGCGGTCCTGCTCCACCAGGAAAAGCTCGCGCAATTCGCTGACGGAATCGCGGAGCCGCCGGCGGATTCCCGTGATGAGCGTTTCCTGTTCCGGCGGATCGAGGTCGAGGCCGACCTGGCCGATCACGCCGTCCTCCACATGCCTTGCGACGAGTTCCACGCCGTCCACCCGGACGCGCGCGCCTTCCTTCACATCCTTGCCGAGGCGGGAGCGCATGAAGGTCGCGATGTCCAGTTCGCGCTCTTCGGGGCTGAGCGCGAGGCCGTAGATGTCGCCGACCACGGCAGACGAAGTGTGGCCTTCAAGCGTGAAATCGACGAGGCCTTCTTCCTTCTTGCGCTCGCGGGTGCGGCGCGCACCGAAAAGACGGTCGAGCGCGGGCACGGCATCGACATTGATGAGCAGCAGCACCATGTCGCCGGCCTTCAGCTCATCGCCATGGCCTTCGGTGAGCACGACTCCATCGCGCATGACCGAGATGACGGTCGTGCCTTCCGGCAACGGCAGGCGCTTCATGCGGCGGAGCACGAGAATGCTGAGGGGATCGACCGTATAGGCGACGACGCTCTTGCCCTTGCCTGCCGGCAGGTCGAGTTCGACGCCGCGCTTTGCCGCCGGGCGCGGCGGCAGCTCCACCTTGCTCCAGCGCGCGGAGAGCGCAATCGTCCAGCCCTGCGCGATGAGCGAGACAAGCACAATGACATAAGCAACCGCGAAGAGCGTGTTGGCGCCCTCGACGCCCGCAAAGACCGGAATGACGGCGAGGAAGACCGCCACCGAGCCGCGCAGTCCGAGCCAGGAGATGAAGCCCGTCTCATTGCGCGCGAAGTCGAACGGCTTGAGACAGAGCCAGACGGCGATGGGCCGCGCCACGAGGAACATGACCGCGGCGACGGCGAGGCCCGGCAGGATGAGCGGCACGAGGTTCGACGGTGTGACAAGGAGGCCCAGCATGAGGAACATGCAGATCTGGGCGAGCCAGGCCATGCCATCGGTGAAGCGGGCGATCTCGCTCGTTGCGCGATGGGGCGTGTTGCCGACGGTGAAGCCGATCAGGAAGATCGCGACATAGCCGCTGGCGCCGGCAGACTGCGTGATCGCGAAGATGAGGAGGGCAAGCGCCCCCACCATGATGGGATAGAGGCCGGGGGAGAGATTGAGGCGGTCGATGGCGCGAAGCACGAGCCAGCCGCCCGCGAAGCCGAAGATTACACCGCCGACCATCTGCCAGAGGAAGTTGCCGACCTGCGATGCAACCGCGCCGACGCTGTCGAGCACGACTCCCTGCGTCGCCATGCCCACAAAGGCGAGGGTGAGGAAGATCGCCATGGGGTCGTTGACCGCCGATTCCACCTCCAGCGTCGATGCCACGCGCTGGCGCAGGCGGAGGCCCCGCTGATGCAGCAGCAGGAAGACGGCGGCGGCGTCGGTCGAGCCGACGATCGCGCCGAGCAGCAATGCCTCGATCCAGCCGAGGCCGAGGATGAACTTCGCCGCGGCGCCGGTGATCAGCGCGGTGATGACAACGCCGGCGGTCGCCAGCGCACCGGCGGGCGCCCAGACGCGGCGGAGCGCAGCCCGGTTCGTGCGCAAGCCGCCATCGAAGAGGATGATTGCCAGCGCGAAGGAGCCGGCGAGATAGGCAAAGCTGAAATCGTTGAAGACGATGCCGCCCGGGCCCTCCTCTCCGACCAGCATGCCGAAGGCGAGGAAGACGAGCAGCAAGGGAGCGCCGATCCGCGACGACAGCGCGCCCGCGAAGATCGCGAAAGTGATCAGACCTGCTGAAACCAGGATGACCTGGTTGGCAAAATCCATGGCCTCGCCCAATGCTCATGCGGGTCTGTCGCCGTCAGGCGGCCGGCTGCATGTGCATTGCGGCCTTTCGGAACAGAAATCCCCCGAATCGCGGAAATAATGTCTCGGCCAGTGTACAGCAAGAATATTGGGGCGGGCGCGCAAACTGCCGGAAAAGCGCGGATTTTCTCGCTGTTCGCGGCCCTTGTTTCAAAGCGGGCGGCCCTTGGCCTGTTCGCCGATGTGCAGGCCTGCCTTGCAAGTTTGACTATGGCGCCCGCCCCAAACTCCTTATCCTTCAGCCAACAACCGGCCAAGCCGGAGACAGAACAAGAAGGAGTACGGGGATGGATCTCGCCATGAAGCCGGAGGACGTTGCCTTTCGCGACGAGGTGCGGGCCTTTCTGAAGGAAAACCTGACGGAGGACCTGAAGGCCCATGCGCGGCTGACGCCGGGCATTCTCGCGGACCAGGATTTGCGCGTCGAATGGCTGAAGCGGCTCTACAAGCGCGGCTGGGCGGCGCCCAGCTGGCCGAAGCAATATGGCGGCGCGGGCTTCAACGTGATGCAGCGCTTCATCTGGGCGTCGGAATGCGCCGCGGCAGGCGCGCCCGCCGGCTCCAACATGGGCCTTTCGATGGTCGGCCCGACGCTGATGGGCCATGGCACGGAA
>JAHBYL010000125.1 GCA_019635955.1 Parvibaculum sp. | reverse complement strand
AAGCCCGACCCGTGCGGCGACCGTTTGGGTCCGCGAGGGCTCCGATTGGAAGGCCGCATTCCACAGCGAGACCCCGATCATCGACCCGAAGAATCCGCCCGCCTCTCCGCCACCAGCTTCGGGTGAGAAAAAAGAGGAGGCTTCGACTGACGCTGCAAAGCCGGCCGCCGGCCCGAACACCGAGGCACTGAAGAAAATGCATCAAGGCGGTTGGGATGCCTGGAAAGCGAAAGACGCGAAGTGGTTCAACGATAATATGGCCGCGACCGCTTCGTTCGTCGACCCGATGGGAACTTATGTCGCCACCAAGGCAGATGCGATCAAGGTCTGGACCGAAACTATGAAGTGCGAAGGCGTGACAAAGGCCGAGATCACCGATGCTGTTGCGACCGCGATCTCGCCAACTGTTGAGGTACTTACCCTCAAGGGCGCCGCCGATGGCTCCTGCGACGGGCAGAAGAACGGCCCGCTCTATCAATCGGCGTTCTATGTGAAGGAAGGCGATGCATGGAAGCTTGCCTTTATGTTCGAATCGCCGGCGATGTAGGCCGAACGCAATACAAAACAAAAATGCCTGCGGTGCAAAACACGGCCGCGGGCATTTTTATTTCAGGAAAACGGAGACTTCGATCTCCTGCCCGTCGGTTTCAAAGGTAATGGTTCCGCGGCTGCCTGTCGTAAGCGTTTCGGCTCCCGCCGCTCGCCAGCGTTCGACGACCTGCGGATCGGGATGGCGAAACCTCGACCGCCGCCCGACCGGAATAACGGCAAACCGCGGCCGCACTGCCCGGACGAAAGCTTCGGTCGATGATGTCCGGCTTCCGTGGTGCGGGACCTTCACTACATCTGCCTCAAGTTCGGTTCCACTTTCGAGCAAAAGCCGCTCGGCTTCGGCCTCGATGTCGCCGGTGAAAAGAAATCGCCGCTCGCCGTAAGTCAGCAGCAGCACAAGCGAGCGGTCGTTTTCGGCGAGGCTCGGCGGAGTTGTAGCTCCGGGATAGAGTACATCGACCCGAACGCCCCCGACTTCCATCACTTCCCCGGCCGAAAGACGTTCGACTGCAACGCCGCGTTCAGCAAGGATCGCGTAAAGCAACTGCGATTCCCCCGTCTCGCTCTGAGCCGCGGCAAAATAAGCCCGGCCGATAGTGAAGTTTCGTGCGACATCGATCAACCCCTGCAGGTGGTCGCTGTCCGCGTGCGACGCGACGATGTGGTCGATGTGCGAAAGCCCGCGTTGCCAGAGAAACTCCGAAACCACCATCTCGCCGATCCTTGCCCTGTCCGGCTCAAAGTCTTCGTCGCTCTCTGCATCGGTCCGGTAATCGACCTGCCCGCCGGCGTCGATCAGCATCGTCTCGCCGTTCGGAAATGTGATAAGTGCCGCATCGCCTTGCCCTACGTCGAGCACATCGACCCGCAGCCTGTCCTCCGGCTCCGGAGCCGAGAAAGGCGTGAAGACGATCAGATATCCGAGCCCCAGCGTCATTAGGGCGGCCGCAGCTGCAAGGCTTCGCTTTACGGTAGTTCGCGGCCTCGGCTCGGGCTTGATACGGAAAGGGTCCCAGCGAACAAGCATCACGGCGAGTGCAACGACCGGGACAAGATAAAGGAAATAGATCGCGACACCCGCTCCCGAAAATACCGGCATACGCAGTCCTCCGATCCCAAGACCGAGCACCGCTCGCGATCCCCAAACCGCCGCCGCTGATGCCGCCTCGGCGGCCGCAACGAACGGCATCGCAAGGACGTCAGCTATGCTTCCAAGCAATAGTGCCGGCACGGCAAGTATTCCCATCGCCGCGACCAAGCCTCCGGTCCAGATGTTCAGCACGATTCCCGCGACCGGGATCCTGTGAAAATAGATGGCCATCAGCGGCAACAGCCAAAGCTGCACCGAGGCCGAAACAACGACCGCCTCAAAAACAAAACGCACCGTTGGGCGTATTCGCTCCCATACGCCGCCCGCCACGAGCGGCCGCTTGAAGAGCGATGTCCGCCATACGTTCCGGCCGCTTTCGATCCGCCAACCCGCTTCGCTCCAGTAAAGGGCCTCGCAGAAGCGTCGCACGATCGACGGAACCGAGGGCGGAAACGGCGCTTCCCGCGTTGGCCGCCAACCGCCGACGGCCCTGAGCTTTTCGATCAACGGAACGGCGGTCGCGATGATCCCAAAAACACTGGCAAAGGTAAGCAGCAGCGAGGGGTCGAAGACATCGCTTGGCCGCCAGGCCAGCAGCATAAGCGAGCAGGCACCGGCCGCGTTGAGCATCGAACCCGCCTGCCCCATCGCCCGCCCGATGATGATGAAGCTGAACATCAGTGCCGCCCGCGTGACCGGTTTTTCCATCCCGACGGAGAATGAAAAGATCCAGACCGCCGGCAGGACGATCGCCGCCTGCCGCACCCGCGAACGGACGAACCGGCTCGTGAAATAGAGCAGAAGCCCGGCGATGAAAGTGATATGCAGGCCGGAGATGACGAGCACGTGAAACGTCCCACCCTCGCGAAAGATCTCAGCCGTTTCTCGGTCCAGATAATAGCGGTCGCCGAACATCGCCGCCGCAAGTATGCCCGCCGTCTGCGGGCTGAAGATCTCCGCCGTACGTTCGATGGCCGCACCGCGTGCTGCGAGTACCGAGGCCGCGATGCCGCCGCCTTTTGCAACGCGCTCGATCAACAGCGGGCTCTTGAGCGTGCACGCCGCGTCGATGCCCTGCCGGTCGAGCAGTTCCGGCCGACGCGCGACGCCCGGATTCAAAAATCGCTCGTCGCGGTCGAGCCCGCATTCGATGATCACCTCGTCGCCCTGTCGGAGCCCGAGCCGTTCGAGGTCGCCGCGTGCATCGTCCGAATCGACCGGAACGAACGCCCGAACATCGCCCTCGGTCGCCATTGCTTCGCCGCTGTGAGTGATCTCGGTCGCTGCAATTCGCAGCACCGCGGTCGAAGGCCCGACCTCGACCGCACGGACAAGCCGCCCGCGCACCGCGACCGGGTCGGCCTGCGGCAC
>JAHBYL010000124.1 GCA_019635955.1 Parvibaculum sp. | reverse complement strand
CATCTGGCGCGCCAGAATCGCCGATGACACTCTGTTTCGAACCGGATTCGATTCAGGTGAATCGCCATGAAGCCGTGCTTGGCAACCTGGGTCTTGATGATATCCGCGCTGTCACCCTTCGATGCGCTCGCTGGATTCGCGCTCAAGACCTCGCACATACCCGGTTTCGAACAACCCACCAGCGCCGGCGTGGTGGTAGCCGACTTTGATGGGGACGGTCTGGAGGACGTTGCCGTGGCCGGCGGGCAGGCCACGAATTCACCGGCTCCAACGGGGCTTGTCGGCGTCGTGCGTTTTGATGCGAATGCCGGCGTTTACTCCATACAGTCATCGATTGCCGTGGAACAGAGGATCGTGCGGCTGTTGCAGATTCCGGGGCGACAACCGGCGAAGCTCGTTGTCGTCGGGGAAGCCGGTGAAGTCGTCCGCATGGGCGGCTGGCCATTGAAGCGCCTGTCCGCGCTGCAACTGGGCAGGTTCGTCGCGGATGCGGCGGTCGGTGACATCGACAATGACGGGTCGATTGAGTTGGTGCTCACCGAGAGTGTGATCGGAAACCATGAAGGCTTGACGATCCATGATCTCGACACAGGCAACCTTCTGGACGCTCTCGCGCACCTTCGTTCGAGGACGGTCGCGCTTGGTCAACTGGATGCCGATCCGGCCCTCGAGCTGATCGTTGGTGGAGGTCCGTTCCAGTATTCGCCGGGCCATGTGATTGATGGTGCTACCCGGGCGGTCGAATGGACGTACGCCGGTGGATTCGGCAATGCAATCCGCACGGGAACTCCCTTCGACAGTTCGAACATGGGGTTCGTCGGCGGGTTCGGACCCTATTACACGGTGTTCCGCAGTGTTCCTTACGAACCTGTTGCATCGGTGAAGATGGGAGAAACGTCCGTTCTGGAAATGTTCGATGTCACTCTTGATGGTCGCGACGAGATCATCGATGGAAGCCCGTACGACGGATTTCGCATCGTCGATCCGGCTGGTGGCAATCCATTGCATGTGTCGTCCAGGATCGCCGAGGGACGCATGGGCCTGACGCGCAATGGATCGAGCCCGAATTGGCAGATGACGTTCGGCGGAAACCTCAGTTCCTCGGCCGGGGATTATCTCGAAATCGTCAGCGAATCCGATCAGGTCCTGCTGCACAGTGATGAGGAAGAGGGTCCCTTCCGAGCGGCATTGCCGACCGACCTGGATGGAGATGGTCGCCTCGAGCTCGCATGGATTTCGAGCGGGCAACGGTACAACAACGTTGGCGCGCACTTGCGAGTTGCCGACTATGCCAGCGGTGTCGAACTTTGGCGGATGTCTCCGGCGCCCATGCCGTTCGCCCAGGAGTTGCACGCCATCGCGGTGGCGCCGCCTGCAGCTGGCCAAGCTCATCGCGAACTGCTGATTGCCCGGGACAGCTTCCTCGAGTACGTGGACCCGTTGACCCGCACGGTCCGATTGTCGGTCGACTCGGGGTTCAATCAGGACGCCATTCAGCAGATCCTTTTCGACAGCGTCGATGAATCCGTGATCGTGCTGACTGCTACCAGTCTCGCCGGTGTCGGTGTAGCGCGATTCGAGCGGGCGACACTCGCCCGCCTGCAGGTGGGCGAGCTGCCTTCCAACAGCTTTCGGGTCAACGACGTGAAACTGCACAGGACCTCGCCAACGGACGGATTCCTGCTGATCGCCACATACTCGAATCTGCTAGTGGTTGATGCGGGCTCGTTCGGAGTCCGCTGGAGCGTTCCGATACCTGCTGCCGGAGTGGACCTTGTGCCGGCCGGCCCCGATGCTGCCTACATTCTCCTGCTCGGGCTCGATGGACGACTGCGACGAATCAGCTTGGATGGCGTGGTGATGGAGACGGGGAACACGCTCGGCACGGAGATCGTGTCTGGCCTGATGGTCGATCCGCTCGATCAGGCGGCGCGGGCGCTCGCTTGCGTCGACCGTTCGATCGTGTCGATCGACGTCAACTCCATGACGATCGGCGAGCGTTCTGAAACCATCGGGGGGCGCGCCTGCGACATGGGTGAGCTGCACATCCTTCCGGGCATCGGTGCACATGAGCGTCGGGTGATCGCCGGAAGCAACGTTGGCGTCTTCGATTTGAGGTGGTTCAAGGACGCGATCTTCGCGCAAGGGTTCGACTGACACCTGCAACTGGATCAACAGGAGGCACGCGCCTTGCCTCACAGCCCCCCCGCCGCGCGCGCCACCGCGCGGAACAGCGCGCGGCCCTTGTTCATCGTTTCCTCCCACTCCTTCGCGGGGTCGGAATCGAAGACGATGCCGGCGCCGGCCTGCACGTGCAGGCGGCCGTCCTGGATGACCGCGGTGCGGATGGCGATGGCGGTGTCGGTGTCGCCGTTCCAGCCGATGTAGCCGATCGCGCCGGCATAGATGTTGCGTTTGACCGGTTCGAGTTCGCGGATGATTTCCAGCGCGCGGATCTTCGGTGCGCCGCTGACCGTGCCGGCGGGGAAGGTCGCGCGCAGCACGTCGGTGCAGGAGAGGCCCGGCGCGAGTTCGCCCTCGACCTGGCTGACGATGTGCATGACGTGCGAATAGCGCTCGACGAGGAAGCTCTCGCTGAGGCGCACACTGCCGGTGGTGCTGACGCGGCCGACGTCGTTGCGGCCGAGGTCGATCAGCATCAGGTGTTCGGCGCGTTCCTTCGGATCGGCGAGCAGTTCGGCTTCGAGCGCGGCGTCCTCTTCCGGCGTGGCGCCACGCGGACGCGTGCCGGCGATCGGGCGCAGGACGACGCGGCCGTGCTGCCGGCGCACGAGGATCTCGGGCGAGGAGCCGACGATCTGCGTCTTGCCGAGGTCGAGGAAGTACATGTACGGCGACGGGTTCAGCGCGCGCAGCGCACGGTAGACGTCGACCGGGCGCGCGCGGAACGGCACGCTCAGGCGCTGCGAGAGCACGACCTGGAAGATGTCGCCGGCGCGGATGTATTCCTGCGCGCGGCGCACCGCGCCCTCGAAGCCTTCGCGGGTGAAGCCGGAGACGAAGTCGGCTTCGTCGAGCGGCTTCGGGTCGAGCGTTTCCGGATAGCTCGAACCGGCGTGGCGCAGGCGGAAGGCGAGTTCATCGAGGCGCCGGTGCGCACGCGCGAGCGCCTGCGGTTGGGCGGGATCGGCATGCACGATCAGGTACAGGCGGCCCTTGAGG
>JAHBYL010000123.1 GCA_019635955.1 Parvibaculum sp. | reverse complement strand
GGAGGAACTGTCGAAGAAGGGCACCTGCATCTCGCTGCCTTTCGACCTCGGCACCATGGAAGGCATCGCGGGCATCACGGCGGAACTCGGCAAGCGCGAGCCGAAGCTCGACGTGCTCATCAACAATGCGGGCGCGGCCTGGGGCGAACCGATCGACGACTATTCGGAAAGCGGCTGGGACAAGGTGCAGAACATCAACCTCAAGGGCGTGTTCTTCCTGACGCAGAAAATGCTGCCGCTGCTGCGGAAGTCCGCAAGCGCCGAAAATCCCGCCCGCGTGATCAACACGGCGTCCGTCAACGGCATCGAGCCGCCGGAACTGGAGACCTATGCCTATTCGTCTTCCAAGGCAGGCGTCATCATGCTGACGCGGCATCTGGCGAAGCGCCTTGCGCGGGAACACATCCTCGTCAACGCCATTGCGCCCGGCCCCTTCCCGAGCCAGATGATGAAGGCGACGCTCGACAGCATGGGCGACTATATCCGCGCGAATAATCCGCTCGGCCGCATCGGCACGCCGGAAGACGCGGCGGGCGTCGCGATCTTCCTCGCCTCGCGCGCAAGCGCCTACACGACCGGCGCGACCATCCCGGTCGATGGCGGCTCGGCGGAAGTTTGATCGGCTGGCTCCTTCCTTCTCCTCGTTCGGGAGAGGGAAGGAGCCATCGTCGGCCGCGGAAGGGCGAGAGGTCTCCTCCCTACTCCGCCGCTTCCCGCCTCAGCGCATGCATCGCCATCAGCACGCCATGCGCGACGCCCTCGGCGGAGGCCGGGTTCTGCCCCGTCACCACGCGGCCCTCGCGGCAGACCTGCCGCTCGAAGGGCTTGCCGCCCTCGAAGCGCGCACCGAGCCCGCGCAACTGCGTCTCGAGCAGGAACGGCACAGCCTTGTCCTTGCCGGCCTTGCGCTCTTCCTCGTCGGTGAAACTGTTGATGAGGCGGTCCTTCACGAAGGGCGTGCCATCCGAAAGCCGCGCGCCGAGAAGCCCGGCGGGCCCGTGGCAGACCGCGCCGACCACGCCGCCCTTCTCATAGACTTCCGAGATGAGGCGCGACAGCGCGTCATTGTCCGGCATGTCCCACATGCAGCCATGCCCGCCGGGCAGGTAGACCGCGTCGAAATCCTTCGCATTGAGCTCGGAGACCGGCGTCGTGCTCTTGAGCGCCTTCACCGCCTTTGGATCTTTGAGAAAGCGGCGGACGCTTTCCGGCCGCTCGTCTTCATCGTCGGGCAGGCTCGAGGGATCGTGCGGCGGCTCGCCGCCCTCGATGGAACCGAGAATCACATCCACGCCATCTTCGAGAAAGGCGTAATAGGGTGTCGTCATTTCCTCGTAGTGGAAGCCGGTCTTCTTGCCCGTATCGCCGAGCTGACCGTGCGAGGTAAGGACGATCGCAATACGTTGTTTCGCCATGTCGCTCTCCATTGCGCTGAAAAGGCGTCATCGCGGCTTCGCACGACGACGCGCCAGCCCCGAGGAGGGAGATAGACCTTGCCGGAGGTGGGGAAAGCCTTATGCGCGAAACGCGCTTATGTTTTGCATAATGCGCAATGACGCAGCCATCCCCGCATGTCATCCCGGCATTTGCCGGGCGACATACGAGATGAAGGGCGATGCGCCGGGATTACTCCGCGGCGTGCTTCCGTTCCGCCGCGCGGGCGTGGCCGGCGATGAGTTCCACATAGCGCGGGCAAAGCTCGGCGGGAAGATCGTGGCCCATGCCCTCGATGACGATGTGCTTCGCGCCCGGCACGGAACGCGCTGTGTCTTCGCCGCCTTGCGGCCGCACCAGCGGATCGGCATCGCCGTGAATGACGAGGAAGGGCACCGTCACCCTTTTCAGCGCATCGACGCGCGAGCCGTCGCCGATGATCGCCGCATATTGGCGGACACCGCCTTCGGGGTAGTACATGTGATCGAACTCGCGCGCGCAACGCTCGTAAAGCGCCTCGTCGCTCATCGGATAGGCCGGGCTCTGATAGACGCGGCGGCCCTTCATCCGGTGACGGATCACATCCTCGCGCGCCTCGGACGCGGGCTGCGCCTGCAACGCCTTCAAGGCTTCGTCGGTGGCGGGCGGCACCGCCGGATTGCCGGTCGACGACATGATGGAGGTGACGGAAAGAAGCCGCTCGGGGAAATGGATCGCCATGCGCTGCACGATCATGCCGCCCATGGAAATGCCCATGACATGGGCTTTCTTTAGCCCGAGCGCATCGAGAAGACCGATCCCGTCCGCCGCCATGTCGGCAAGGCGGTAGGGAATGTCGGGCGTCCGCCCTTCGCGCACCGCAGCCGCGACATCGGCGACTTTCGGCAGGCCGGAGAACTTCTCCGACTTGCCGACATCGCGGTTATCATAGCGGATGACGCGGAAGCCTTCGGCGCGCAGCCCCTCCATCAACTCCTCGGGCCAGCTCATCATGGTGGAGGTATAGCCATTGACGAAAAGGATGGGCGTCCCGTCAGCCGGGCCTCGATCCTCGTAATTGATGGTGATGCCGTTCGCCTTCACCTGCTTCATGTCGACGGTCATGGAGGTCACTCCGCCGCCTTCGCCGCCGAAGCGCGCTTTGCCGCCGCCTCGATGGCATCCGCGAACGTGTTGACGAGCGCGAGCGGGAAATCGTGCCCCATGCCGGGGATCACGCGAAGCTCGGCACCCGGAATATTCTCCGCCGTGTCCTTGCCGCCTTCGACCGGCACCAGCGGATCGTCCGCACCATGCAGCACGACGGCGGGGAGCGAGAGCTTCTTCAGCTTTTCGCGGCGGTCGCCATTCGCGACGATGGCGGCCATCTGCCGCGCGACGCCGACAGGATAGAGCGAGCGGTTCACATCGCGCGTCACCCACTGGCGAAGCGTTTCGGGATCGGTGCGGTAGCCGGGGCTGCCGATCGTGTTCCAGGCGAGCATGCCGCGCTCGATGGCAGCGGGAATGTCGCCTTCGGGCGCCGGCGTCATCAGGACCGCCATCGCTTCCGGCTTGCCCTGCGGCACGGCGGGATTACCGGTGGTCGACATGATGGAAGTGAGCGAGAGCGCGCGCTCCGGATGGTTCGCGGCGACGAGCTGCGCGATCATGCCGCCCATCGAGGCGCCGGCGATATGTGCGCGCTTGACGCCGAGCGCATCGAGAAGGCCGACCGCATCCTTCGCCATTTCATCGAGCGCATAAGGTGCGGTGGCG
>JAHBYL010000122.1 GCA_019635955.1 Parvibaculum sp. | reverse complement strand
CTCTCCCTCGCCGGAGGCCGCCTTTTTTGCGGCTTCAGCCTCTCGTGAATATCCGGATTGGGCAGTTTTAGCAGAAGGCTTCGGCGCTTTGCACGAAGGGATTGGGCGGGAAATGCGCGAAAAATGCATTGCCGCAGCGTTCGCCTTGCCTTCCCAAATGCTTGAATCCTCACAAAAAGGAGAGCAGTCTCGCCTCCCTGAATTCAGACAGGCGAGTGTTCAGCCATGAACAACGATTCCAATTGGGACGCCTACCGCATCTTCCTCGCGGTGGTGGATACGCAGAGCCTTTCCGGCGCGGGGCGGCGGCTCAAGCTCAGCCATGCGACGGTGGGCCGCCACATCGCGACGCTGGAAAAGCGGCTGGGCGCCAAGCTCTTCGTGCGCGAGCCGACCGGCTATGCGCTGACGGGCGCCGGCGAGCGGCTGCGGGCGGAAGTCGAACCCATGGCGCTTGCGGCCGAGCGCGCATTGCACGCCGCCTTGAGCGCCGATGGCGAGGCACAGGGCCTTGTCCGCGTTGCCATCCCGCACAGCCTCGCCGCCTACTGGTTCATGCCTTATCTCAGCGAATTCGAGGAGCGCCATCCCGGCATCGAGATCGAGATCGTCAACGAAGTGACTCAGGTTTCCGTGAAGCGGCGCGACGCCGATATCGTGATCCGCCCCTATGGGCCGGGGCGCGAGAATGTCGTCGGGCGCAAGATCGGACGCATCGGCGTCGGCTTCTATGCGTCGCAGTCCTATGCGGAGCAATTCGGCCTGCCATCCAAACGCGAGGAGTGGAAAGACCATCGCATCGTCGGTTTCGGCGGCCGCGCGGCGGAAGTCGAGCTTGCGGACTGGCTCGCCCATGTGACACAGGGCGCGCGCGTTGTGCTGCGCTGTTTCTCCGACGCCGATCTCCTCCAGGCCGTGCGCGCGGGCGTCGGCATTTCCACGCTGGTCTGCATCGTCGCCGAGGCCTATCCGGATCTCGTCCGCATCGCCCCGCAGAAGCTCGCCAATGGCACGGAGATGTGGCTCCTTGCCCATCCGGACCTGCGCGACACGGCGCCTGTCCGCGCGGTGATCGATTTCCTGAGCGAAAAGGCCAAGGCCGACCGCGACAGGCTAGCGGGACGCAGCGTCACTTCCTGATCGCCCGCTAACAGTGTTATGTTCAGGCTTGAACATTCCCGACGAGGCCCGAGCGGGCCATTATCCCCGGCAACAGCAGGAGGATACCGCTCATGGCCCTACCCGACATTCTGAAGAACCGGCTCGAGCTGCCGGTGATCGGCTCGCCGCTCTTCATCGTTTCCGGCCCCGAACTCGTCATCGCGCAGTGCAAGGCCGGTATCGTCGGCTCCTTCCCGGCGCTCAATGCGCGGCCCGCGCATGTGCTTGAGGAATGGATCAAGCGGATCAAGGGCGAGCTCGGCGAATATCAGGCGAAGCACCCGGAAAAGAAGGTCGCGCCCTTCGCCGTCAACCAGATCTGCCATTCCTCGAACGACCGCCTGTCGCATGACATCGATGTCTGCACAAAATTCGAGGTGCCGATCATCATCACCTCGCTCCGCCCGCCGGCCGAAGTCGTCGAGAATGCGCATTCCTATGGCGGCAAGGTGTTCCATGACGTCATCAATGTGAAGCATGCAAAGAAGGCGGCGGAACAGGGCGTCGACGGTCTCATTCTCGTCTGTGCCGGCGCCGGTGGTCATGCGGGCACGCTTTCGCCCTTCGCGCTGGTGCGCGAGGTGAAGCAGTGGTTCAACGGCACGGTGATCCTGTCGGGTGCGATGTCCGACGGCTGGAGCATCGCAGGCGCGCTCGCGATGGGGGCCGATCTTGCCTATCTCGGCACACGCTTCGTCGCCACCGCGGAGGCGAACGCCGATCCGAAATACAAGGAAAGCCTGATCCAGTACGCCGCCGACGACATCGTCTACAGCAACCTCTTCACCGGCGTTCACGGCAACTATCTGGCGCCGTCGGTGCGCGAGGCGGGCCTCGATCCCGACAATCTGCCGGAAGCCGACAAGTCGAAGATGAATTTCGGCTCAGGCGGCAACATGAAGTCGAAGGCGTGGAAGGATATCTGGGGTTCGGGCCAGGGCATCGGCCAGATCAAGGACGCGCCTCCCGTCGCCGAACTCATCGACCGGATGAAGCGCGAATATGTGCAGGCTTGCCGCGAATTCGCCGAGCGCATGCCGCCGGAGGCGTTGAGCGCCGTGAAGGCGGCTGCCGAATAGGTGCTGCCATATTCAGTCAGATAGAGCGGCGGGAGCGATCCCGCCGCTTTTTCTATGTGCTTGCCTTGCGGTCCCGCCTCGCCATCAATAGGCGCATGACCGACGCGCCGCATATCTCGGGCCTGCGTATCTCGCGCGAGGACATGTCGCTCCTCATCAGGGGTGCCGCGATCGACGTGGCGCCGCACCGCCATCACGCCTTGCAGATCGCAATCGGGCTTGCCGGGCCATTCCGCTTCGAATGCGGCGAGGCAGCGGACATGTATGAAGGCATCATCGTCGCGCCGGGGGCGAAACACCGGCTCGACAGTCTTGGGCGCGACGTCGCCGTTCTGCTCGCCGAACCGGAACTTGCCGCTTCGCGAGCGGCGCGTGAGCGGCTCCCTGGCGGCGCGTCCTTTGCGCCCTTGCCCGCCGGCGATGCGGAGCGGCTCCGCGCCCTCTGCCGTCAAACGGAATTGCCATCTCCGGCACAAGTGCTCGCCCATGTTGCGCCCGGTGCGCCCCCGCCTCGCGCGCTCGATCCGCGCATCGCGGCGCTACAGGAGGGGCTCCGCGCCCTTCCCGAGAAACGCGCCACGCTGGGCGAGCTTGCGGCGGAACTGGGCCTATCCGAAAGCCGGCTCACGCATCTCTTCAAACAGGAGACCGGCGTATCCCTCCGCCGCTACCTGCTCTGGCTGCGGCTCAGCGATGCCATGGCGCGGGCGCTTTCAGGCGTCTCGCTGACGGAAGCCGCGCATGCCTCCGGCTTTTCCGATTCAGCACATTTGAGCCGCACCTGCCGTGACATGTTCGGCATCAATCCGCAGGCGGTGGCGCGGCATAGCCGTTTCATTCAAGCGGGAAACGGAAGCGGCACCTAGGTTTCCTTCAAAATCCTGAAGGAGCCCTCTCATGAATCCGAAACTGCACGCGGCCTATGACGCCGAAATGACCATCGCCAAGGCGCTTTACCAGGAGCGGGATTACGACCGCTGCCTGGCGCATCTCGAACGCGCCCATATTCTCGGCCAGCGCAAT
>JAHBYL010000121.1 GCA_019635955.1 Parvibaculum sp. | reverse complement strand
CGCATCATCGCCGAGCTCGAATCGCTGAAACCAGCCCGCGACCGCGACCTTGTTCGTCGGCCTGATCCATTCACGAAGCATCTCTTCGCTGCCCATACCGGCGATGAACGTCGATTCGGGAAACTTCTCGGCGATTGCCCGAAGCGTGGCTTCATCCGTGTGGTCGCGATGGTCGTGCGAGAGGAGAACGTAATCGACCCGCCTAATTTTCTCGAGCGGCGAGGGCACTTCGACCCATCGTTCGACCAACGGCGGCGTGCCGAAGATCGGGTCTATCAAAATGCCGCGGCCCTCAAGCCGGATGTAGAACGAAGCGTGCCCGAGCCAAAGAATGCCGTCCTCATCGCCCGCGAGAAAGGCCGAAGGGTCGCGCACCTCCGGGCGAAATGTGTCGCGTTCGCGCTCCGCGGCAAATTCGTTCGAGCTTAGCTGCCACTTCAGCAACTCACTAGTCTTTGGCAAAAAGACGAACTCGTAGTTCATGAACCGCCCGCGTTGATCGACCGGCGTTCCCGGCCAACCGGGCCGCACAGTTTCAAGCTCCGGCACCGAGACCCGGCCAGTCAAAACGGCCACGTCGGAATCGCTCCAGAAAGCCGTCCCGATCAGAACAATCAGCAGCAAAACAAATACCCCGGCAATGCGAACCACCCACTTTTTCATTACTTAAACTATACGAACCGCCGGGGCATCACTCCAAACCCCGGCCGCAATGCGGAAACAGGAACCACCTGTGCGATAATCCGAAAAGTGAACGGCCGGCCCGCTGATATCCCTCCGCATAAGCTCATCTCCGCACTCCGCGGATACGACCTGCTTCCCGCGATCGTGTTTTTGCCGACGCGGCGAAAGTGCGACGAATCGGCCTCGGAGGTCGCGGCCGACCGCTCTCAGCGTTCCGACCCGGAAAAGTTCGAGAAGCGGAAACTGCTATTCGCAGCGTTCTCCGAAATGCACCCCGAAGTGCTCAAGCACAAGCACGTCAAGATACTGGTCCACCACGGCGTTGCCTCACACCATGCCGGGCATATTCCGGCATGGAAGCTTCTCGTCGAGAAAATGATGTCGGCCGGATTGCTGAATGCGATCTTTGCCACCTCGACCGTCGCCGCGGGCGTCGATTTCCCTGCCCGGACCGTTGTCATCAGCAATGCCGACACCCGCGGCAATGAGGGCTGGCGGCCGCTTTCGGCAAATGAGCTTCAGCAGATGACTGGGCGTGCCGGCAGGCGCGGAAAGGACAATGTCGGCTTCGTCGTCCTCGCACCGGGTCAATTCCAGAATCCGCGAAAGATCGCCGAGCTTCTCAAGTCGCCGCCCGACCCGCTGGAGAGCAAGTTCAAGGCCACCTACACGACGCTGCTCAACCTGCTCGATGCCTTCGGCGGCTTCGGCCCGATCCGCGACATCGCCCAGAAGAGTTACGCATTCCAGAAGACGGGCCACCGCATCGAGCGGCTCCGGCAAAAGAATCAGGAGATCAAGGACCGGCTTACTGATTCCGCTCGGCCGCTCAGACTGAGCTTTGACGATATTCGCGGTTTTGAGCGGCTGGTCAGCACACGCGAGCGGCTCCAGCATCGCCTGCCCGAAACGCGTGCCGAACTGCGAATGGAATGGCTGCGGCAAAATGTCTTGCCCGGCCGCATCGTGACTCAGGGCCGTTCGGGCAAACGCTATTTCATGGTCATCAGTGCCTTTGGCGACTCGGTCTCGGCAATGCGTGATGACGGCTCCGGCCGTACGTTCTCGCTGGCCCGCGTCAATCGCGTTTTCGAAAACACCTACAGGCTGAACGAAGACGCCGTCGAAAGGGCATTTATGGAAACGCTCGAAGGCAAAAATCCGCCGCTCGAAGAGCCGAAGCCCGCCATCGCCCGCGGCAATCTCGACTCGGCCGAGGTCATTACCGCCGGCATCGAACGGTTCGCCCAAAATGAATCGGCCGCCGAGTTCCTTTGGCTTTCGGTCAAGGAAGCCGCCGAGTTCGAGGAGAACCGCAAGGACATCGAGCGGCTCGTCGGCCGCATCTGGTCGCCCTTTGAGAATCGTGCCCGTGTGCTCGATCGCTTTGACTTCATCGACTTTGCTGCCGAACGCGTCACCGACGACGGCCGCTGGCTTGCCGACCTCCGCATCGACCGCCCGCTGCTGATCGGTGAAGCTCTGCGGCGTGGCGTTTTCGACGATATCTCGCCAGCGGCGTGTGCCGGGCTTGTCGCCTCGATCGCGGCCGATGCCGACCGAAGCTTTGGCGAATTAAACCCCACGACCGAACTTCTGGACTCGGCCAACGCCTTTTTCGATGTTCTCCATCGCGTCGGGGACGTCGAATGGGAATACGGCATTGAGCCGACCGAGGACATCAATTACTCCGCCGCTGCTGCTGCTGAGTTCTGGGCACGCGGCCGTGCCTGGGACGAACTCGTCGTCCGGACAAAGGCCGAGGAAGGCGACCTTTTCCGTCTTCTCTCCCGCACCGGCGAGGCCCTGATGCAGATCGCCGAACTCCGCGAGGCCAACCCGGCAGCCGCCGGAATTGCCCGCGAAGCCGCCGAGGCCGTCCTCCGCGAACCCATCCGCTAGAGTTCGGTCGATATTCGCCCGCCAAAATGCTAGTCTTTGTGATTTGGCATTAATGAAGGAAGACATCAGGGAAACACGGCTGGCCAACGGGCTTACCGTCCTCACCGACCGAATGGAGGGCGTCCGCTCGGCGACGCTCGGGTTCTTTTTTCGCGTCGGTTCAAGAAGCGAGCCCGCCGAACTCGGCGGCATCTCGCACTTCATCGAGCATGCCGTTTTCAAGGGAACATCACGGCGTTCGGCGATAGAGATCGCCCGCGAGCAGGACCGCCTCGGCGGAAACCTCGATGCCTTCACGACCCACGAAGAGACCGGATTTGCCATCAAGGTGATCGACGATCAACTGCCCGCGGCTTTCGGCCTGATCGCCGAGATGCTGACCGACCCGCGTTTTGACGAAGCCGACCTCGAAAGCGAACAGCGTGTCATCATCGAGGAAATGAAGATGATCGACGACTCGCCTGAGGAGTATCTCGGCGACATCTTCCACCGTGAGTTCTTTCCCGGCCATTCGCTTGGGCTCTCGATCGCCGGGACGCCCGAGACCGTCCGCACATTTGGCAGCGACGTGACGCGTGCATATCACGCGGCCGCGTTCGCCCCGGAGAATCTTGTCATCGCGGCAGCCGGAAACGTCGAGCACGATGCCATCGCCGAACTCGCCGGCCGGCTTGAGTTCCGCCCGGCCAATGGCTCCGGGCCGAGCCTCGTGCCGCTTGCCTCGCCGCAGGTCGCCGCACCGATCGTCATCGAACACAAGCCGGAGCTCGAGCAGGCACATCTGATCATCGCGACGCCGTTCGTCGATGCCCGCGATGAGCGCCGCTATGCCGCAGACCTGCTCGCCAACGCCATCGGCGGCGGCACCTCTAGCCGGCTCTGGCAAAAGGTCCGCGAA
>JAHBYL010000120.1 GCA_019635955.1 Parvibaculum sp. | reverse complement strand
TTTCATCGACTGCCTCGACATGTTCCTCGGCGATCCCGACACGCATTCGATCATCATGATTGGCGAGATCGGCGGTTCGGCCGAAGAGGATGCGGCCGAGTTCCTGAAGCAGTCCAAGGTGAAGAAGCCGGTCGTCGGCTTCATCGCTGGCGTCACGGCCCCTCCCGGCCGCCGCATGGGCCACGCCGGCGCGATCATCGCGGGCGGCAAGGGCGGCGCGGGCGACAAGATGGACGCCATGCGCTCGGCGGGCATCACCGTCGCCAAGTCGCCGTCGGCGCTGGGCACGACGCTGGTCGAGGTGCTGAAGAAGTAAGGCAAGCTGCCTTTTTGAGTGGAAAGCGGGGCTTCCGGTCGTCCGGGAGCCCCGTTTGACATGAAAATCGGCTTCGGGAGGGACGGAGACGGTGTAAATCCGTCATGCTTCTCCTATATTGTTAAGGAATTCCAAGGGTTTTGCAGGCGATGCTGGGGGAGTTCCAGTATGTGCCTCCAAGGCAAACCCCATTGACGATGTGTTGCCTTCATGGCAACTTCCTTAACCATGAAACTCACCGACTGGCTCGAATCGAATAATCTGACGGCAAGCGCCTTTGCCGAGCAGCTGGGTGTGTCCGTCTCCACGGTCACGCGCTGCATGAACGGCCAGCGTCGGCCGGAATGGCAGACGCTGGATGCCATCTTCAAGGCGACCGGCGGCCAGGTGACGCCCAATGATTTCCTTTCGGACGATGCGGTACTTCCGGAAGCGGCGCCTGCTGCTCCGAAGTCCAATGGACAGATTCCCATGAGCAATGACGGTGCGAACGACCGCTTCGAGCGGACGTCCTTCCTCTATGGCGCCAATGCGATCTTCGTCGAAGAGCTTTATGCGCGCTTCCAGAACGATCCGAACTCGGTCGACGAGGACTGGCAAGCCTTTTTTGCAGGGCTCGGCGACCGCAAGGACGATGTGCTGAAGGAGGCGAAGGGCGCCTCCTGGAAGCGGGCCGACTGGCCGCCCGCCGCGAATGGCGAGCTTGTGAGCGCGCTGGACGGCAATTGGGGCGAGGCCGGCGCCGACACGGCGAAGGTGCGCGCGAAGATCGAGCAGCGCAGCCCCGGCGCAAGCCAGGAGGAAATCCGTTCGGCGACGCTCGATTCCGTCCGTGCCCTGATGATGATCCGCGCCTATCGCATCCGCGGCCATCTCGATGCGGATATCGACCCGCTGCAACTCCGTCCGAAGTCGCAGCATCCCGAGCTGCAACCGGAAAGCTACGGTTTCGGCCCGGACGATCTCGACCGGCCGATCTTCATCGACCATGTGCTCGGCCTCGAAACGGCGACGGTTCGCGAGATGCTCGACATACTGCGGCGTACCTATTGCGGTACGCTTGCCGTCGAGTTCATGCATATCGGCGACCCGGAAGAGAAGGCCTGGATTCAGGAACGCATCGAAGGGCCGGACAAGGAAATCGCCTTCACGGACATGGGCCGCTCGGCGATCCTCGACAAGCTGATCGCGGCGGAAGGCTTCGAGAAGTTCTGCGGCGTCAAATATGTCGGCACCAAGCGCTTCGGTCTCGATGGCGCGGAAGCGATCATCCCCGCGCTCGAGCAGATCATCAAGCGCGGCGGCGCGCTGGGCGTGAAGGAAATCGTGCTCGGCATGGCGCACCGCGGGCGCCTCAACGTGCTGACCAACGTCATGTCGAAGCCGTTCCGCGCCGTGTTCCATGAGTTCAAGGGCGGATCTTCCACGCCGGAAGACGTCGATGGATCCGGCGACGTAAAGTATCACCTCGGCGCCTCGTCGGACCGCGAGTTCGACGGCAACAAGGTGCATCTGTCGCTGACAGCGAACCCCTCGCATCTCGAAATCGTCGATCCCGTCGTGCTCGGCAAGGCGCGCGCGAAGCAGGACCAGCATCACGACCGCCAGCGCGGCACGGTGATCCCGCTCCTCATTCACGGCGATGCGGCCTTTGCGGGCCAGGGCATCGTTGCCGAATGTCTCGGCCTTTCCGACCTCAAGGGCCACCGCACCGGCGGCTCGATCCATTTCATCGTCAACAACCAGATCGGCTTCACCACGAGCCCGATCAACAGCCGTTCCTCGCCCTATCCGTCCGATGTGGCGAAGATGGTGCAGGCGCCGATCTTCCATGTGAATGGCGACGACCCGGAAGCGGTGGTTCACGCCGCCAAGATCGCGACGGAGTTCCGCCAGCGCTTCAACCGGCCCGTCGTCATCGACATGTTCTGCTATCGCCGCTTCGGCCATAACGAAGGCGACGATCCGAGCATGACGCAGCCGCTCATGTACGAGAAGATCAAGGACCATCCGACGACGCTGCAGATCTATTCGAAGCGGCTTGTCGATGAGGGCCTGATGAGCGCCGAGGAAGTGGACGGGCGTCTCGCGGCGTTCCGGGCGCAGCTCGAAGAAGATTTCGACGCCGTTTCCACCTTCCGCCCCAACAAGGCGGACTGGCTCGACGGGCGCTGGTCCGGTCTCGGCAAGGCCGAGGGCGAGGCGCGGCGCGGCGAAACGGCGGTCGAAATCTCGAAGCTGAAGGAAATCGGCCGCAAGATCACCGAAGTGCCGGAAGGCTTCACCGTCCACAAGACGGTGATGCGCTTCATCGACAACCGGCGCAAGGCGATCGAGAGCGGCGAAGGCATCGACTGGTCGACGGCGGAAGCGCTTGCCTTCGGCTCGTTGCTCGACGAGGGCATCAAGGTGCGCCTGTCGGGCCAGGATTCCGAGCGCGGCACCTTCGTGCAGCGCCACTCGGTGCTGAACGACCAGAAGACGGAAGATAAATACGTCCCCTTCAACAACATCTCGGAATCCCAGGCCGAATACGAAGTCATCAACTCGATGCTTTCGGAGGCCGCCGTGCTCGGCTTCGAATATGGCTACAGCCTCGCCGAGCCCAATGCGCTGGTGCTTTGGGAAGCGCAGTTCGGCGATTTCGCCAATGGCGCGCAGGTCGTGATCGACCAGTTCATCTCGTCGGGCGAACGGAAATGGCTGCGCATGTCGGGCCTCGTGATGCTGCTGCCGCATGGTTATGAAGGCCAGGGGCCGGAGCACTCCTCGGCCCGTCTCGAGCGCTATCTGCAGATGTGCGCCGAAGACAACATGCAGGTCGCGAACTGCACGACGCCGATGAACTATTTTCACATCCTGCGCCGGCAGATGCACCGCAAATTCCGCAAGCCGCTCATCCTGATGACGCCGAAATCCTTGCTGCGTCACAAGCGTTGCGTGTCGAACCTGTCGGAATTCGGGCCGGGCTCCTCGTTCCACCGGGTACTCTGGGACGATGCGGAGCAGCTGCCCAACCAGGAAATCAAGCTTGTCGGCGACAAGGAGATCAAGCGCGTCGTCCTCTGCTCGGGCAAGGTCTATTACGATCTCTATGAGGAGCGCGAGAAGCGCGGCATCAACGACATCTATCTGATGCGGGTGGAGCAGCTCTATCCCTTCCCCGCGAAGTCGCTGATGACCGAGCTTGCGCGCTTCCCGAACGCGGAATTCGTGTGGTGCCAGGAAGAGCCCAAGAACATGGGCGCCTGGTATTTCATGGAGCCCAATATCGAATGGGTGCTCGATCATATCGGCTCGCGCTATCGCCGTGCGACCTATGCGGGGCGTCCGGCCTCCGCGGCGACC
>JAHBYL010000012.1 GCA_019635955.1 Parvibaculum sp. | reverse complement strand
GTCGTTGAAATCCATTTCCGTTTCTCCCGAATGTCCTGATTATGCCGCGTTCTTCGCTTCAAGGCGCGAGACGAGTTTTTCCTTCCACTGGATCGGCGCGCCGATCGTGAGGGCGAGGAGCTTCGCGCGGCGATAGTGGAACTGGCAGTCGGATTCCCATGTGTAACCGATGCCGCCATGCGTCTGGATGTTTTCCTGCGCGGCAAAGACATAGGCATCGGAGCCGGCGATGCGCGAGGCGGAAGCGGCTTCGGTGAGTTCCGCGCCCTCGTCGTTCAGCATCATGGCGCCGAAATAGGCGTTCGAGTTCGCGAGTTCCTTCTTCACATACATGTCGGCGAGCTTGTGCTTGATCGCCTGATAGGAGCCGATCTGGCGGCCGAAGGCATAACGCTCCACCGCATAGTCGCGCGCCATGTCGAGCGCGGCTTCGGTGCCGCCCACCTGTTCGAAGGCGAAGAGCACGGCGGCGCCGTCCAGCACGCGCGACAGCTGCGACCAGCCCTCGCCCTGCTTGTCCCCGAGAATCTCGGCGGGCGCATCCTTCAGCGTCAGCGTGACCTGCTGGCGCGAGGGGTCAATGGTGCGGACGGGCTCCGAGGAGACGCCGCCAGCCTTGAGGTCGACGATCGCGAGCGAAATCGCCTGCTCGCCAGAGCCGCCCGTATTGACCGCGACCACCGCGACAGAGGCGACACCGCCATCGGCGACCGGCTGCTTCACGCCATTGACCTTGCCGCCCGAGAACTTCGCTTCGATGTTGCGCGGATGGGCGGCCTGAAGACCCTCGGAGACGGCAACCGTGCCGATGATTTCCCCGGCGGCGAGTTTCGGCAGCCAGGTTTCCTTCTGCTTCTGCGTGCCGAAAAGCTTGATCGCTTCGGCGGCGAGATAGATCGAGGAGGAGAAGGGAACGGGCGCGGCGGAGCGGCCGAGTTCTTCTGCGATCACGCAGAGCTCGAGCGCGCCGAGGCCGAGACCGCCGAATTCCTCGGGGATCGCGGTGCCGGTGAGACCCATCTCGACAAGGCCCTTCCAAACCTCTTCGGCATAGGCCTCTTCCTTTTCGAGCACGCGGCGCGTCACCGTCATCGGGCACTTGTCCGAGAGGAACTTGCGCACCTGCTCCTTCAGCATTTTCTGGTCGTCGGAAAAATCGAAATTCATGATGTCTCCCTTGATGCCACTATGGGCGTAAGTCATGCGTTTCTCGGGTGCATCGGCGGCCCGGGCACGTTGTTTGGCGCGCATTCTCCCCGCATTGAGAGCATATGAAAAGCCCTTCGCATTTGACGCCGCGTCGGCTTGGGATGTGGCGGCGCCGCGAGGGCGAATCCGCGCGGCGGGGCGATATTTCAGCCTGGATTACGACCGTGCGGGGGCTTCGGATCGGTTCATCCGCCGGACCGCGAAAACGGCCATGCCGATGATGACAGCCCAGCCCGCCAGCAGCGCCAGACCCACGAGGGGAAGCATGCCGTCAAGCGCCCGTATGTCGACACGGCCCGAATGCCAATAGACCCATTCGCCGCCCAGCGTTGCGGCGAGGCCCGGATTGCCGGTCGCGAGCACGATGATGCCATCCCCTGTCGCCGGGTCGAGGCGAGCGGTGGTTTCGATCGCGGAGAAGTTCATACCGTCATGGCCGACGATGAAGCCGCCGCCGGGCGCCTCGGCATAGAGCATGACGCCGAGGCCCCAGATTGGCAGACCGAATTGCGAGGCGTGGGGCGCAAACATGGCGGCTGCGAGATCGGGCGGCAAAAGACCCCGGCCTGCGCCCTCTGTCCGGGCTTCTAGGAAGCGGGCGATGTCGGCGGCGCGTGCATGGAGCGACGCGGCGGCAGGCGCGGCGAAGCGGCGATAGGCGCAAGGCGCGCCATCCGCGTCGAAGCAGGGGGCGAGCCCCGCCCGTTCCGCTTCCGCCAGATCGAACGTCGCACGCGACATGCCGAGAGGCTCGAAGACTTCGCGCTTCATATAAGTGTCGAAGGGCTCGCCCGAGATTTCCTCGATCAGAAGTTCGAGCAGCGCATAGCCGCCGCCCGAATAGCTCCAGGCGCTGCCGGGCGAGAGGCCAACGCGGGTCCGCCCGTCGGCGCCGGGCATGGGGTCTGCCGCTTCCGTCAGCGATGCCTCGAGTGTCTGAACGGGCGTGCCCGGCTCGAAGCCGAGATAACCGAGGCCGTCCGTCAGGCCGGCGGTATGAGACAGGAGCCGCCGCGCGGTGACGCCCTCCGTTCCATATTCGCTTTCGGGGAGCTGCCAGCGCGTCAGATAGCGCGATACGGGTGCATCGAGATCGAGCTTTCCATCCGCGGCCAGCTTCATCACGCCGAGCGCCGTCGCCCATTTGCTGAGCGAGGCAAGCTGGAACAGCGTGTCGCGGGTGACGGGCTCGCCGGCGGAAACATAATGCTCGCCGAAGACATCGCCCTTTTCGATCAGCACGAAGGCGACAGCCCCCTGTTCTGCGGCGTCTATTGCCTCAACCGATGTCGAGAAGAATGCCGCCACGTCCTCGCGAGGGCCGGGATCGGCGCGCCACCAGCCGACGAGCGCACCTGTCAAAACGAGGGCGGCCCAAAGCGCCATCGCCAGCAATGCAGCCAGAATCAAAAGGACAAGCTTGCGCATCGAACATGCTAGGCCGATCCGCGGACGGCGCTCAAGCCTCAGAGCGACGGCGCGTCGCCTTGCCCATCTGCCGCTTCGAGGTTGGCCTTGATGCGCTGGAGCAAGGCAACCAGCGTCGCGTATTCCTCGGGCGTAAAATCCTTGAGGGCGGTGCCGAACATGGAGAAGGCGGCTTCCCAGAGCGGGTCGTAGAGGCGGTCGAGCGCTTCGGTCAGATAGACGCGCCGGACGCGGCGGTCGGCCGGGTCGGCGCGGCGGGTAACGAGCCCCTGCTCCTCCATCCGGTCGATGACGCGGCCAAGTGGCGCCTTTTCCATCATCACGAGATCGGCCAGCTCCGTCTGGGTGAGGCCATCATTCTGGCGGAGTTCAGCGAGAACCCGGGACTGAGGGACTGTCACCCCCGTGCCGGAAGCCTGCAAATGCCGGTCCCAGGCGCGCTGAAAGAGCCGGTACACATCGCGCTGCAACCAGCCGAACGCCTGATCGGGCTCGATTTTTGCCTTGCCGGCACTCATGAAAGCCTCTCCTGAATCCGCTTTCTCTATATCGTAACCAAGGATACTATAACAAGGTACAAGTTCTCCCCGGCTGACCGGGGCCGAGGCGAGGTTCAAGATAATGTTTCTCCGGATCGTGCGATTTCCCGTTCTGGCCATGATGGCGCTTGCTCTTGCCGCTTGCGGCGAGGATGCGCCTGAGGATGTTGCGGAAACGGGCAAGGACGCGATTGCCGTCTTCGCGGAAGGTGTGCGGGCGGTGGAACTCGCCGAGCCCGTGACGGGCACCGGCACGATCGCCGCCCACAAGACGACGGCGCTCGGCCCGCGCGTCGACGGCATCATCGAGGAAATCTTCGTGCGTGTCGGAGACCGCGTGAAGGAAGGCCAGCCGCTCTTCCGCACGCGCGATGCGGAATGGCGGCTCAAGGTCGCCGAACTCGAAAACCAGGTGAAGCTCGCAGAGGCCGATGTTCGCAACGCGCAAAAGGTCTTCAACCGATCTTCGGAACTGCACGAGAAGGGCTTCGTCTCGAGCGGCAATCTCGACGATGCGCGGCGCGGGCGCGATGCCGCCAATGCAAAGCTCGGCATGGCGAAGGCTCAGCTCGCATCGGCGCAGCAGATGCTCGACGACTGCATCGTCACCGCGCCCTTCGATGGCGTCATCACGGCGCGCGACGTCGATGAAGGAAAGTTCATGGCGACCCGCATGGGCGGCATGGGCGGGCCGGGCGGCGTCCTCGAAATCATGAAGATCGACATCGTGGCCGCGATCGTGAACGTGCCGGAAATCTATCTCTCGAAATTCGAGGTCGGCACCAAGGCGACGATCTATGTGGACAGCATCGACCGGTCCTATGAATCCTATGTGGCGATCATCAACGACCGCGTGGACCATGTGACGCGATCCGTCGAAATTCGCCTGCCGATCCGCAATGAAGATTACGCCGTAAAGCCAGGCCTCTTCGTGCGGGTGGAAGTGCATCCCCGGCCGCGCCATGTGCTGACCCTGCCGCGCACGGCACTGCTCGGCACCGAGGCCTCGCGCTATGTCTTCGTCGCCGACGAGGGCAAGGCGAAACGCGTCAATGTCACCGTGCGTCAGATCGATGCCACGCGGGTCGAAGTGCTCGAGGGGCTGAAAGATGGCGACATGGCGCTGGCCGGCCCGAACTTGCCCCTGCTGATCGAGGGCATGCCGGTTCGCGTCGAGGTCCGGCCCGGTGCGGCGGATGTGACGGCCGCGAGTGACGCACCCGGCGAGACGGAAACGCGCTGAGGCGCGCGAGGAGAAATTTCAATGTGGATTTCCGACGTATCGATCCGCCGTCCCGTCTTCGCCGTCATGATCATCGGCGCCCTCGTCGTTCTCGGCTGGATTTCGCTCGGCCGCCTCGGCGTCGATCTCTTCCCGAAGGTTGAATTTCCCGTCGTCTCCGTGACGACGAAGCTCGAAGGCTCCTCGCCCGAGGCCATCGAGAGCGACGTAACCGACGCGATCGAGGAACAGGTCAACACGACGTCCGGCATCGAGACCCTTTCGTCCTCCAGCGCAGAAGGCCTGTCCCAGGTCGTCATCAGCTATGAGCTCGACGAGAATGTCGATGTGAAGGCGCAGGACGTGCGCGACAAGGTTTCGCTTGCCCGCGCAAATCTGCCGCTCGATGCAGAGCAGTCGATCGTCCAGAAGGTCGACCCGGACGCACAGGCCATCATGTCGGTAATGATCGCCGGCGACCTGCCGATCCGCGATCTCACCCACTTCGCAGACAAGACGGTGAAGGAACGGCTGCAGCGCATTTCCGGCGTCGGCTCCATCGACATTGTCGGCGGGCGCGACCGCGAAGTGCGGATATGGCTCGATGCGGTGAAGATGCGCGCCTATGGCGTGACGGCGGAGGACGTGACCTCGGCCATCCGGCGCGAGCATGCGGAAATTCCCGGTGGCCGCCTCGAAACGCCGGGCGGACTTTCCGAATTCTCGATGAAGACCAAGGGCGAGGTGACGAATGTCGCCGACTTTCGCAGCATTCTCGTCGCCTTCCGGCAGGACGGCGCACCGACAACCATCGGGGATGTTGCGCGTGTCGAAGACGGCATGGCGGACGAGCGTTCCTATGCCGAACTGAACGGCAAGCGCGGCGTCTCGCTCGAAATCCGCAAGCAGTCCGGCCGCAACACCGTCGAAGTCGCGCGCGCCGTGCGAGCCGAACTCGATGAAATCCGGCGGATCGCTCCTGAAAGCGTGGACATCGTGACGGCACGCGACACGGCGGTCTTCATCGAAGGATCGGCGGACGATGTGTTCGTCGACATCCAGCTCGGTATCGTCCTCGTCGTCCTCGTTACCCTTGCCTTCCTGCTCTCGATCCGCGCCACGCTGATCGTCGCTATCGCCATGCCGACATCGCTGATCGCGACCTTCTTCTCCTTCTATGTGATGGATTTCACCATCAACCTGATGACGCTGATGGCATTGTCGCTTGCCGTCGGTCTGCTGGTGGACGATGCGATCGTCGTTCTGGAGAGCATCTACCGCAAGCTCGAGGAAGGCATGCCGCCGATGCAGGCCGCCTCCGAAGGGACGAAGCAGGTGGGCCTCGCCGTTCTCGCCGCAACCTTCTCGATCTGCGCCGTGTTCGTTCCCATCGCCTTCATGGAAGGCGTGGTCGGCCGCTTCTTCTTCCAGTACGGGCTTGCGATCACCTTTTCCGTGCTCGTGTCGCTCCTCGTCTCGCTGACGCTGACGCCGATGCTCTGCTCGCGCGTGCTGAAGCCCGGCGAAACCGATCCTGCGAACTACAACCGTCTCGCCCGCTTCTTCAACGATGCCTATGACGCCCTCGACCGCTTCTACGGCCGGGTGCTCACCTGGGCGCTCGGCGCGCGCTGGGCGGTTGTGCTCATCGCCATCGCCTCGCTCGTCCTCGCGGTGTTCGTCGCCCGGACCATTCCGTCGGCCTTCGACTCGCGCGCCGACCGCTCGGAGTTTCTCGCGACTGTCGAACTCCCCTTCGGTGCGGGCATCGAGGAAACGAGGCTCGTCGCCTCGCGCGTCGCACGCGCCGTGACGGGTGTGCGGGAGGTCACGACCGTTTTCTACACGATCGGCTCCGACGCCCAGCAGAGCGTGAACAAGGCGTCCTTCTATGTCGGCCTCACGGCGAAGGACGCGCGCGATGTGAGCTTCATTCCCATCATGGATGAGACCCGCATTGCCATGCAGCGCGCCGCGCCCGAGGCGAAGCACATCTCGCTTGCCGATGTGCCCTGGATTTCGGGCGGCGGTTTCGCCGACTACGCCATGATGTATGTGCTGCAGGGCCCGGACCTTGCCGTGCTCGAAGCGCAGGCCAATCAGGTGGTCGCGCGGATGCGGCAAAGCCCGCTCTTTGCGGACTCGAAGACCAGCTACGATTCCGGCAAGCCCGAAGTGCAGGTGCAGGTGGACCGCCGCCGTGCGGCCGATCTCGGCGTGCCGGTGCGGGCGCTCGCGGAAACCGTGCGCGCGACCGTGGGCGGCATGAAGGCCGGCAGTTTCGAGGAATATGGCCAGCGCTACGATGTGCGTGTGCGGCTCGAGGAAGGGCAGCGCGACGACATATCGAAGCTATCGCTCATTCAGGTGCGGGCCGCGAATGGCAGCCTCATCGACCTGTCGAACGTCGCGCGCTTCGACGTTGCGGAGGGGCCGGCGCAGATCGAGCGGCAGAACCGGGCGCGGCGCATCGCCATTCTCGCCAACAATCCGCAGGGAGCCGCCCTTGGACCGGCCTCCGCCGAAGTGGAGCGCTACCTCACCGAACTCAACCTTCCGGACGGATATTCCTGGAGCGCGGAAGGCCGTTCCAAACGGATGAAGGAAACGGGCGCGGCCATCGGCTTCGCCTTCCTGCTGGCGCTGATCGCGCTCTACATGATCCTCGCCTCGCAATTCAACAGCTTCGCCCAACCGGCGATCATCATGCTCTCGGCGCCGCTCTCCTTTGCCGGCGCCTTCATCGCGCTGAAGATATCCGGCCAGGAAATGACGATGTTCAGCCAGATCGCTCTGCTCGCGCTGATGGGCCTCGTGATGAAGAACGGCATTCTGCTTGTCGACTACACGAACCAGCTTCGCGATGCGGGTGCGGGCGTGCGCGAGGCAGTCGCGAAGGCGGGGCCGGTGCGTCTCCGCCCTGTGCTGATGACGCAGATCGCGACGGTCTGCGGCCTCATCCCGGTGGCGCTGTCGACGAGCCAGGGCGCGGAGTTCCGAAATGCCATGGGCATTCTGGTGATCGGCGGCCTTGTCTCCTCCACCGCGCTGACGCTCGTCGTGGTGCCTGTCGCCTACACGCTGATGGAAGATGCGCGGGCAAAGGTGTCGCGAGCGGGTGGCACGGCGCGGGGCCTCATGGCGCGATTTGGCATCGGCGGCGGGCGCCCGCCCGGCGCACCGGCGGAGTAGAGCCATTTTTCGGCCGGATAGGTCGAAATCAGCCATTTTCCTTAAGCCTCTGCTTACCGCCTGCGGCGCATCATCCCCGCGGGATTCATCTATTCGGGCGGAGGCTCCTCGTCAGATGGCGAAAGCGCAGTTCCATAAAAACCAGCGGGTCTATGTGCGCCCGGTGGGCACCTGGGCGACGATCGAGCGGATCGTGCCGCAATGGGTGAAGGACATGGATGAACCGCTGCGCATCCATTACGACGTAGGGCTTGGTCGCGATTTCGCGGCGAAGGAACTCGAGACCGAAGAAGTCGCCACGCTGACCCATCTCGATCCCGAGATGGAGGAATGGCATGTGGTGCGCGTGCCGAACAAATGGCGCTCCGCCGAGGAGTGCCCTAACCATCCGGTGCCGGGCACGCACCCCGTGGTCGTGACGGGCAGCCATGAAGGTGGCGGCTGGCGCGTGCCGGGCGTCGAATACGATCTCACGCCGGACCGCGTGGAACTGCAGGCGAAGGTGATCGCCGCCGCGCCCAAGATGCTGGTGCTGATGCGTCGCCTTGCGGATTATGCGCGTCACAATCCGGAAAACCTGCCCAACGAGGTGATGGATCTCGCGCAGGACGCGGGCGCGCTCGCGACCAGCATTCTCGGCCAGGCCGACTAAGCCGCCTCAAAGCGCCATCCGTACCAGATGGCATGGGGCGTTTCCTCCAGCTTCGTGAAGCCATAGGCCTCGTAGAAGGCGCATCCCCGCACATTCGCTCCGCCGACGCCGAGATGGGCGCCGGGCGAGCCAAGCTCCTTCATCCGCGCGAGCCAGCGGTCCATCAATCTTGTGCCAAGCCCCCTGCCCTGCAACCGCGGCAACAGGTTGATATGGAGGTGCGAGGGATAGCGCGCACCGATGCGGGACGGCGTGCGAAAGGGATGATGGATCAGGAACGCCATGCGCTGATCCGCAGTCCAGGTCTCTGCCGGCGGCGCCGGATCGGCAAGGGCCGGGCGCAGCGCCGGCCACCATTCCGCTTCGAGCCGCTCATCAAAACCGCGCGTGTCTGCCGTACCGACGATATAGCCGCCGACACCCTCGCCATCCTCCGCCACGAAGGCGGAACCGGGTTCGAGCAAGACATAGGGCGCTGCATAGACATGGCCGACCAGGCGAGGATCGGCGTAGAGGGCGGTCGCATCCTCGCCGCTGGCCCCGGTTTTGAGCGCAATTTCGTAGATTGCGTCGAGATCGTCCGCCTTCGCCGGCCTGATCTTTTCGTTCATTCGCTTCCCCCGTCCCGGCAGGTGCCGCATTTCCGCCATCCCACCCGCGGAAACTCCCTGTCGCAGATATCGCAGACTCAATTATATAGAGGGGAAGTTCCCCTCGCAGCCGAGTTCCCATGCGCACCGACGAGCCCCGCCCGATCCGTCTCAAGGACTACACGCCGCCTTCTTTCCGGATCGGCGAGGTCAAGCTCGATATCGAACTCGATCCCAAGGCGACGCGCGTTCACGCCACACTCCGGATGGAGCGCAATCCGGCTTCTGTGGAAAAGAACGCCCCGCTGGTGCTCGACGGCGAGACGCTGACGCTTCTCGAAGTGAAGATCGACGGAGAGACGCTCGGGCCGAACCGCTACGATGTGAGCGATACGCAGCTCACCATCCACGACGTGCCGGAAGGCCCCTTCACGCTCGAGACGGCGGTGACCTGCGCGCCGGAGGATAACACCGCCCTTGAGGGCCTTTACCTCTCGAACGGCATCTATTGCACGCAATGCGAGGCGGAAGGCTTCCGCCGCATCACCTATTATCTTGACCGGCCGGACGTCATGTCCGTTTTCCGCACGCGCATCACCGGCGACCGGAAGGCCGCGCCCGTGCTGCTGTCGAACGGCAATCCCGTAAAGAGCGGCAAGACGAAGGATGGGCGGCATTTCGTCGAATGGCACGACCCCTTCCCCAAACCTTCCTATCTCTTCGCGCTGGTGGCGGGCGACCTCGCGGCAGTCGAAGACAAATTCACCACCATGTCGGGCCGCGAGGTGACCTTGCGCATCTTCGTCGAGAAGGGCAACGAGGATCGCTGCGCCTATGCCATGGAGGCGCTCAAGCGTTCCATGAAATGGGACGAGGAACGCTTCGGCCGCGAATACGATCTCGACATCTTCATGATCGTCGCGGTCAGCGCTTTCAACATGGGCGCGATGGAGAACAAGGGCCTCAACGTCTTCAACGACAAATATATCCTCGCACGGCCCGACACGGCGACGGATGCCGATTACGCCGCGATAGAAGCCATCATCGCGCATGAATATTTCCACAACTGGACCGGTAACCGCATCACCTGCCGCGACTGGTTTCAGCTCTGCCTCAAGGAAGGCCTCACCGTTTTCCGCGATCAGGAATTCACGAGCGACATGCGCTCTCGCCCTGTGAAGCGGATTTCGGATGTGCGGCTCTTGCGCGCGCACCAGTTTCCGGAAGATGGCGGCCCGCTCGCCCATCCGGTGCGGCCGGACAGCTATATCGAGATCAACAACTTCTATACGGCGACCGTCTACGAGAAGGGCGCCGAACTCTGCCGCATGATCCATACCATCGCGGGGCCGAAGCGCTTTCGCAAAGGCATGGATCTCTATTTCGAGCGGCATGACGGCGAAGCGGCGACGGTCGAGAATTTTCTCGATGCGCTGGCCGATGGCGCGAAGCTCGATCTTGCGCAATTCAAGCGCTGGTACTCGCAATCCGGCACGCCGGAAGTTCTCGCCTCCGGCCGCTACGATGCCGCCCGCAAGACCTACACACTGAAAATGAGCCAGGTCTGTCAGCCGACACCCGGTCAACGCGTGAAGGAGCCCTATCACATTCCGCTTGCAATCGGCCTCATTGGGCCGGACGGCAAGGACATGCCGCTGACGCTCGACGGAGAGGAAAAGCCGGGGCCGAAGACGCGCGTGCTACATCTGACGGAGCGCGAGGCGACTTGGCGCTTCCGCAATGTGAAGGAAAGGCCGGTGCCTTCGTTGCTGCGCGGCTTCACGGCACCGGTGAAGCTCAATGCCAACCTCAAGGAGCGCGATCTCGTTTTCCTGATGCGGCACGACAGCGACAGTTTCAACCGCTGGGAAGCGGCACAGCGCTATGCGACCGGGCTGCTCACAGGCATGGTGGAAAGCCTCCAGACGGGCGGGAGCCTTCGCAAGGGTACCGGCTTTGCCGAGATGGTGCACGACACGCTGCGCGCGAAGAAGGCCGATCCGGAATTTGCGGCGCAGATCGTTCTTCTGCCGAGCGAGCAGACGCTGGCGCAGATCATCGGCAAGGATGTCGATGTCGACGCGATTCACGAAGCGCGCGAAACGCTGCGCCGCTCGATCGCGGCGGAAACGAAGGACGTGCTTCTCGACTGCTATCGCCGGATGGAAGTGAAAGCAGCCTACAGCCCCGATGCAGAACAGGCGGGGCGCCGCGCGCTCCGCAATGCCTGCCTCGCCTATCTTGCCGCCGCACCGGGCGGCGACGGCATTGCGCTTGCGGCGGCACAGTTCCGCCAGGCCGACAACATGACCGACAAGATTGCGGCGCTCACAGTGCTGTCGAATATCGATTGCGATGAACGCAAGGAAGCCCTGGCCGCCTTCCACGACGAATGGAAGGACAACCATCTTGTCATGGACAAGTGGTTCACCATCCAGGCGCTTTCCTATCTTCCCGGCACTCTCGCCGAGGTGAAGCGCCTCACCGGCCACCCAGCCTTCACGATGAAGAACCCGAACAAGGTGCGCGCCCTCATCGGCAGCTTCGCCAATGCGAACCAGCTCCGGTTCCATGCGGCGGACGGCGCAGGCTACCGCTTCATCGCCGACAAGGTACTGGAACTCGACCGGCTCAACCCGCAGGTCGCGGCGCGCATGCTCGGCGCCTTCAAGAGCTGGCGGCAATTCGAGGCGAAGCGGCGCAAGCTGATGCAGAAGGAATTGAAGCGGATCGCGGGCACCGAGGGACTTTCCCGCGACGTCTTCGAAATCGCCGGCAAGACGCTCGCCTGAGCGTCCCGGCGTGGCACGCCGCGAGAGCAGCGATTAACCCCGTATTCAGCTTAACCCGCTATTAAGGACAAAAAGGGCGGCAGCCCGGTGAGTCCCGTTTGCATCGGTTAACAAAAAGTTAACGGCGCCTATGGACAGGGGGACTCCGAGACCGAATCATCGTTCCAGCAAGGGTGATTCGCTCGATGCGCGGTGGCGCGTGGTAGAGTGTGGGGAGCGGCACCGCAAGTGAGTGGTACAGTGGGCCGAGGCCCGGAGCGGACGGACGAGCGCATGAGCGATGCGACGGCGACACGCGAGGAAGCAGCACGGTGGCAGGATGCCGCCCAGCCGAAGCGGCGCGCCCTGCCCGCGGGGCTGCTGCCGCGGCTCGTATTGGCGGTTTCTGCCGCGGCGCTTGCCGCGCTCAATATCGTGCTCTTCGCGCAGGACGGCTTTTCCCGGGCGCTTGCTTCTTCGGCAATGCTTTCCGGCGGCTATATCATCATCGCCTATATGCTGGTGCGGCTGCGCGAGTCGAAGCTCGATGCGGAAGCGGCGCTTGTCGAAAACCAGTACCGCTTCGACATGGCCTTTGCCGGCGCGCGCTGCGGCATCTGGGACTGGGATGTCGGCGAGAACCGCATTTACTGGTCGTCCGCCATGTTCGACATGGTGGGGCTGAAGCAGCCTTCGAAGCGCCTCTCGCCCGCCGAGGTCAAGGCGCTCGCTCATCCCGACGATGCGGATGCCATCGACGAAATCGCGCAAGCGGCGAACCGTCCTTCGCGGTCCTATGACACGACGTTCCGCCTGCGCCATGCGGATGGCAGCTGGGTCTGGATGCATGCCAAGGGCCAAGTGTGGAGCGCCGGGCGCTCGGCCGGGCTTCGCCGCGGCGGCGCGTCCGCGAACCTGCCCGCCGGCGACCGGCTTGTCGGCATCACCATCGACATCACCGAACAGAAGCTCGCCGAAGAGCGCGTCTCGGAAGCGAATGAGCGGCTGCGCGATGCCATCGAAAGCGTCGGCGAGGCCTTCGCCTTGTGGGATGCCGAGGGGCGTCTCGTTACGGCGAACAGCAAGTTCGGCGAGTTTCTCGATATCGCCACCCCTGCCGCCGGCGCCGACCGCCGCGCCATCATGGCGGAGGCGGGTATCGGCGATGCCTGGCCCGTCGCCAGCGAGACCGAGCAGAACAAGGGCGTCATCGAAATCCGTCTGCCTAACGGGCGCTGGCTGCATATCAGCGAGCGGCGCACGAAGAGCGGCGGTCATGTGAATGTCGGCACCGACATCACTGCGATCAAGAGCCAGGAAACCGCGCTCACCGATAACAAGCTCGCTCTTGAGAAGACGGTGCGCGACCTCGAGGCCTCGCGCCGCAAGCTGCAGGAGCAGGCGCGTCAGCTTGTGGACCTTGCCGAGAAATACGCCTCGGAAAAGACGCGCGCCGAAGCAGCGAACCGCTCCAAGTCGGAATTCCTCGCCAATATGAGCCATGAGCTTCGGACGCCGCTCAACGCCATTATCGGCTTCTCCGAAATCATGGGGTCGGGCCTTTTCGGTGAGCTCGGTTCGCCGAAATACAAGGAATATTCGGCCGATATCCATGCGAGCGGTACGCATCTCCTCGAACTCATCAACGACATTCTCGACATGTCGAAGATCGAGGCCGGGCGGATGACGCTCGAGACGCAGGTGCTGGATGTGCAGGAAGTCGCGGAAGAGTCGCTCCGCCTCGTTTCCGGCCGCGCCGAGATGGCGAGCGTCAGCGTCGAGAATCTGCTGCCTTCGCTTCCTGCCGTGAATGCGGACAAGCGCGCGGTGAAGCAGGTGCTGCTGAACCTTCTTTCAAACGCCGTGAAGTTCACGCCTGCCGGCGGTTCGATCTATCTCAAAGGCGTGGCGAAGGACGGCCTTGTCACTATCGCCGTCGAGGATACGGGCATCGGCATCCCGGCGAGCGCCCTGCCGAAGATCGGCCGTCCTTTCGAACAGGTGGAAAGCCAGCATTCCAAGAAGCACAAAGGCACGGGGCTTGGCCTCGCCCTGTCGCGCTCCCTCGTGGAACTCCACGGCGGCACGCTCACCATCGAGAGCACCGAAGGCGTCGGCACGACGGTGAGCTTCACCCTGCCGATTGCGGCTTCTTAAAGATACCAGTCGTATTCAAGCGGCGAGATCGCCTGCTGGAATTTCTCGTATTCCAGGATTTTCGTCTCGGCATAGACATCGACGTAAAGGTCGGTGAAATACTGCCGCATGATATCCGAGTTGCGGAAACGCTTGAGCGCACTCGGCAGGTAGAAGGGCAGGTTCTCGTCCATGTTCTCGCAGGCATTGCCTTCAGCCGGATCGCCCGGGTCGATCTCGTTGACGATGCCGTAATGAATACCGGCGAGGATCGCGGCAAGCACCAGATAGGGATTGGCGTCGGCGCCCGATACGCGATGCTCGATGCGGCGTGAATCCGGCGAACCGTTCGGCACGCGGAAGGCGACCGAGCGGTTGTTGTAGCCCCAGCTTCCATTGACGGGCACGAAGAGATTGGGCCCGAAGCGGCGATAGGAATTCAGGTTCGGCGCGAAGACCGCCATGGCCTCCGGCAGCGTCGCCTGCAACCCGCCGATCGCATGCCGCAGGCGGGCCGACCCTTCATCAGTACCGTCGTCGAAGATGTTGTTGCCCTTCTCGTCCATCACGGAGCAATGAACATGCATGCCATTGCCCGTCTGGTTGACGAAGGGCTTGGCCATGAAGCTTGCGAGGAAGTTGTGCTTGCGCGCCACGGCGCCTATCAGATGGCGCAGCATGATCGCATGGTCGCCGGCAAGCACGACATCATCCTCATGCTTGAGGTTGATCTCGTACTGGCCGGGGGCAAATTCCGCCGTCGCGCCTGAAGCCGGCACGCCCTGCTCCGCCGCTGCCTCGTCGATATCCTTCAGCAGCGACATGAACCCGTCGAGTTCGGTGATGCCGTAGACCTCATGCGCGGTTTCGCGCGCGCCCGTCGCCGGGTTGATCGGCGGCTGCGGGCGGCCCTTCCGGTCGAGCTCCTTGTCGAGCAAATAGAACTCGAATTCGCAGGCGACGGTCGCGCGCAGGCCGATTTCCGAGAGCTTGTTCGCGACATTGATGAGCACGTTGCGCGGCTCGAACATGTGCGGCGCGCCGTCATGGTCGAGCATGGTCATCAGCACCTGGGCCTGCTTCATCGAAGCCCAGGGAACGGGAACGATGGAGCCTGCGACGGGCCGCGACTGCCTGTCCGGATCGCCGTCGGAGAAGCCCATGCCGAGCACGTCTTCGTTGACGCCCGTCACGTCGAAGAAATAGATCGACTGCGGCATCTGTACGCCGGAGGTGAAAACCTTGTCCGCCTCTTCGGAGGGGAAGCGCTTGCCGCGCACCGTACCGCACATATCGACGAAAACCGCGTCGAGATAATCGATGTCGCCATTCTCGGCCAGAAAGGCTTTGAACTCGCCCAGCGTGGCCCAGTCCTTCGGGCCCTGTCTTTCGCGGTGGCTCATGATGTCCTGCGTGTTTACTGCGCAACGGTCCACGCCGGCGAATCCCCCTCGCCCGCGTTCGAAACTGCTATCGCGCCCTATCGGTCCATGAGCCAATAGTAGCCGAGGGCTGCACGAAGATACCAGCCACGGAGCGAAGGAAACGGAATGACAGCCGGTTCGCCTCTGACCGGCGCCGGAAAATCCCCGATTTTCGCTGTCCCGCCAATGAGTTGGGCGGCAAGGCGCCCCGCCCAGGGGGCCGCTGCCACGCCATTTCCGTGATAGCCGAGAGCGAAAGAGACGGATGGATCCGCCGCCAGCGTACCGACCGAAGGCGTGCGGCGGAGGCCCATGCAAACGAAGCCCCGCCAGGAATGCGTGATCTCGGCATCCGCCCAGCCTGGAAAGACCTCGCGCAACCGTCGCTCCATGAAGCGGCGCATGCGCACACCGTCTTCGGGTGTGCCTGTGGTGTCGCCACGGGCGCCGAAAAGGAAGCGGCGGTCCGGCAGCAGGCGATAGTAGAAGAGGAGATTGCGCGTGTTGGCGCAGGGCGTCTCCGTCCGCCAGTTCTGCGCCGCAAGTTCGCTCTCCGTCAGCGGGCGCGTCACCACGATGTTCGACATCACCGGCAGGACACGGGACGAAAGCGCCTCAGGCATAGGCGCGCGCGTGAACCCGTTTGTCGCGACAAGCACGCGGGAAGCACGGATCGTGCCCGATGGCGTGACAAGGCGGTGCCTCCTGCCCTCCTTTTCCCATCGAGTTACGGGGGAACTGCCATGCAGCCTTGCTCCGCTCCGCGCGGCAACAGTGGCAAGCCCGCGCGCGAGACGCAGCGGGTGGAGACCGAAGCTCAGCGGCATGAGCAGGGCACCGAATTGTTCGCGTGAATCGTAGAAGCGTTCGGCCACTTCCTCGCGACGAAAGAGCTCCGCCTCGATGCCGAAGACGCGGGAGAGAAGGTCACCTTCCTTTTCAAGTTCGGCGAAGCGCGATGGCGCATGGGCAACATGAAGCTCGCCCTCGCCCTGCGGCTCGATGTCGATCGCTTCCGTTTCGGCGAAGCTGCGGACGAAAGAGATCGCCTCGCGCTGCGTATCGATGAAGCGGCGTGCCTCACCTTCGCCATAGCGCGAAATCAGTTCCGCGAATGAAAGCGCCATGGGCGGCAGGGTGCAGAAGCCGCCATTGCGGCCCGACGCGCCCCAGCCGAGTGGGCCCGCCTCGAGAAGGCGCACATCCAGAGAAAAGTCGCGCGCAAGATGAAGCGCCGCCGAAAGGCCGGTATAGCCGCCCCCGATAATGGCGACATCGCAATCCGTGTCGCCCGCCGGCCCGAGATCGACGCCGGGAGCGAGCGGCGGCGCGGTATCCTCCCACAGGCTGCCTGCGGGCCTTGCCGCATCATACATGCCCGCGTGATACCAGCTCATTCCGGATCGCCTCCCCTTTGCCCCGCGGGGAGACTATACAGGCTGCGGGGGTAGAGCTGTCACTCCTCCAGCGGGGGCATGGGAGGCGGCGGACCACCGATGCCGATGCCGGTGCCACCCTCATGCCGGCGCATGAGAAGCCTCATCCGTTCGCGGTCCTTGCGCATGGCTTCCGCCACACGCTGGCGCTGCTCGGGCGTCAACCGCGCGAAACCTTCCAGCATAGCATCGCGGCCCATATCGCTCATGACGGTCATGGTTCTCGACATTTCGTCGAACGCGGCGCGCACCGCATTCTCATCGTAAGGCTCCGCGGCAATCGCGTCGGCGAGCGCCTCGCGCGCCTGCTGCATTTCACGGAAGTGCGGCCTGATCTCGCGGAACTTCTCCCGCATGGCGCGGCGAATCTCCTGCCGGTCCTCGTCCGGCAATTCCTTGAAGGCTCCCTGGAGCAGCATCGGTCCCTGCCCGCGCGGCGGGCCGAACTCGCCGCCGGGCGGCCCCTTGATGAAGGGCACCGCGATCAGCGAGACGAGAAAGAGGTTGAAGGCCAGCGACACGAGAAGGGCCGGGCCGAGCCAGCGGCGCACGGGCTTTTCCTTCGGTGCATTCACTTCGCTCATTGCATCCACTCCTCGGGCCAAGCGACATCGGCAAGTGCAAGCGAGATCAGACGGTCGTCCGCCTCGGTTTCCTCCGCCGCCGTCAGGCCCTCGTTCAGCACGGATATCTCGGATACGGATCCCACCGCGATGCCCAGCATGATCGATGCCGCGAGGGCACCGGTCGGCAAGGCGGGCGACCCGTAAGGCCAGATCGTGTCGATCAACTCACGGAAAGCACTTCGCGGCTTGGCTGCCGGCGCCGCACCAGCGGCGCGCGGCCGTGCCGCCATCAGCCGCGCGACAAGCGCCGCGGAAGGGGCTTCGACCGGGGCCGCAGCCAGCGCCGCATCGAGCGCCCCGGCAACGGCGAGAAGCGAGCGCGCCTCGGCCGAAGAGGCGGCAAAGGCCTCTGCCGCGCCGCGTTCCGCTTCGGGCCAGCGGGCCGGCGAGGCGCCATAGGCCTCGACGATCGCCGAGAAGCGCTCCAATGTGATTTCGTTCGCCATCGTCTTCAAATCCGAATTAAGCGCGTCAGGCGCTTGTTTCCCTTGAACGCAACAATTCGTCTTTTTCCGTCGCAAGCAACACCCGCAACTGGCGCCGCCCGCGCGAAAGCAGCGATTCCACCGCCTCGACACTCACCTCGAGAATTTCCGCCGTTTCGGTATTGCTCAGGCCCTGATAGTGCGACAGCGCGATCGCGGCGCGCTGGCGCTCCGGCAATTGCTGGAGGGCCGCCTCGACACGGGCCGCAAGCTGGTCCGCTTCGAGCCTGCGGTCGGGGCCCGGCTCGTCGCTGACGAGATTGGGCATTTCATCGATATCCACGGTTCTGCGCTGGCGCCGCAGGCGGTCGAGGCAGAGATTGGTTGCCACGCGGTGCAGCCAGGTGGAGAACTGTGCCCTGCCCGGCTCCCAACGGTCTGCATGGGTCCAGACCCTCAGGAACACTTCCTGCGCCACTTCCTCGGCGTCGGCCTGATTGCCCATCATGCGCCGGGCCAAAGCGACGGTGCGCCCGAGATGACGCTCCATCAGCAGACCACAGGCGGCTCCGTCGCCCTTGGCGACGGCGGCAACCAGTTCGTCGTCCGACGCTTCCTTCACGCGCCCGCTTCCTCCCCTGCCATCCTGCACCGGCGCGAGCAAAGGGCCCCGGCTCATGCCGGCGCCCTTCACCCGATCAGGCTCGTCCTGCCGAAGCCTAGCTGGCTTCGGCAGTTGTTTCATCCCCGCCTCAGCGGTTTCCGCGGCCTTCGCCACGTTCGATCTTGCCGTCGCTATTGCGGTCGAGGCGCTCGAACATCTTGTCGGCACCGGCAAGGAACTCATCCCTGGAAACCTTGCCATCGCCATCCGTGTCGAGGCTTGCGAAGTGGTCACCGCGCTTGCCTTCCTTGGAGCCGTCGCGGCCGGCTTCCTTCTTGCCGTCCCGCATCTTCTGCTTGGCGGCCTGCATTTCCTCGAGCGTCAGCGCACCGTCGCCGTCGGCGTCGGCCTTCTCGAAGTACTTCTCCATCCAGCCGGCATGACGGTCGGAAAGTTCGCCATCCTTGCGTTCCGCGGCTTTCTGCTTCATCTCCTCGAGCGTGACCTTGCCATCGCCGTCGGCATCCATGGCGGCGAACCGTTCGGCGGGGTCGCCGCGGCCTTCCTTGAACTTCTCGCGCATGGCCTCGCGGGCGGCCTTCATTTCGTCCTTGGTGACGAAGCCGTCGCCGTCCTTGTCCATCGCGGCAAAGCGTTGCTCTGCAGCGGCGCGGAACTCTTCCTTCGAGATGTCGCCGCTATTGTCCGTATCGGCCATGCCGAAAAGATGGGCCCCGTGGCCGTGTTTTCCGGGCTCGGCATGCGTGATCGCCGGAACCGCCATTGCAACCGCGAGGGCCGCCGCCGTGCCGAACAATCCAATCTTGAGCTTCTTCATCGCTATCGTCCTTTTTCCAGTTTCCGTCCCCCGGAGCTGAACAAGGAACGCCGCCGCATCAGGGTGGCGCAGGCGGAAAGTTCCGCCGTCCTTACTCATTCAAACGATGGGGGAGCGGGAATCCGTCGGTTCGGCCCGAGAAAAATCAGGGGCGGAGCCCCGCTCGAACCGCAAGGCGGCGGCGATGCGAGAAGGCAGGGCCCGGGAGCACTTGCGCGGGAAGGCGGGTTTCCACGACAGACAGTCCTTCCCGGCGTTCCGCGAGCACAGAAAGGCCGGCGGCTCCGACGGCGCCATTTGCAAGCACCGCGAGGGCGATATTCGCGCCGAGCGCCGGTGAGAAGCCGGTCGTGGTCGCAAGCCCCGCCGGCGCGCCGTTCAGCGAGACGGAGGCGAAGCGCGCCGGTTCGAGCCCTTCGACAGCGAGGCGGACCAGGCGGCGGGCGGGTTCCGTGCCCTGCATGGCGCGCAGTGCCGACCCTCCATTGAACAGGCCCTTGGAGGGTGCGATCGTGAAGCCCGGCCAGATCGCGGAGGGCGGCAAGGCGTCCGCGGGATCGATGGCCGCGAAGGCCGACAGATAGTCGACGCCAGCGCGCGGGTGGCCTGCTTCGAGCCGCGCCAGTTCGCGGAGCGCAAATCCGGCCGGGCGAAGACCGAAAGTTGCACCCTTCTCCAGCAGCGTGCGCCAGACATGCGGCGCGTCCTCCGCGTCGCACCAGAGTTCGTATCCGAGGTCGCCCGTCGCGCCGCTGCGGCTCGCATAGACCGGCATGCCTCCGATCGGAATCCAGCGCGCGGCGAAGGGGTCGAGAGTCTCGATGTCGTCGCAGCCAAGTTCCGCGAGCAGGAAGGCCGAAAGCGGCCCCTGAAGGGCGAGTACTGCGAGCGTGGCGCTCACATCTTCCACGCGGACGCGGAATCCTTCCGCACTGTCGATGAGCCAGGCGAGATGCGTTTCCTCCGTCACCAGCCGGTAGTCGTCTGCTGCGAGGCGGAAGAGCAGCCCGTCGCCGAGCACCATGCCGCTGCCTTCGCAGAAGATGACATGACGCAACCTGTCCACCTCAAGCGAACCGACCGGCACAGCGCAAAGCCGTTCAAGATAGGCAAGCGCATCGCGGCCCGAAATCCGGTATTTGACGAGAGGCGTCAGGTCCATCAAGGCGGCGGCACCGCGCAAGGCGCGATATTCGTCGCCGAGATCGGTGAATATCTGCGGCACCGTGTAGCCGTTCCATGCCGTCCAGAGATTGGTGCGGCTTTCGGCGGCGGTTTCAAGATGAAGCGGTGTCGTCCGGACAGCGCGCGCAAAGGGCGGTTCGCCGCTCTCTTCCTCGAAAAGAGATGGATCGACTTCGGCGCGTTCGTCCGCCGGATCGACGGCATTCACCGGCACTGCTTCTTCACGCAGCGTTTCGGACTGCTGTTCTTCGGGGCGCGGGAAGGAATCCGGCGTCATCTGCCCGCCTCCATCTTGTCGATCGCGGCGCCCGCCGCGATCCAGCCCGGAAGTCCGGTCACGCCGCCGCCTGGATGGTTGCCTGCACCGCAGAGATAAAGCCCAGCCAGCGGCGTTTCGTAGCGGCTGAATCCGGGAGCAGGCCGAAAGGCCAGCAGGCGGTCGAGGCGAAGGTCGCCCTGATGCCAGTCGCCGCCCGCAAGCCCGTATTTCAATTCGATATCCGGCGGCGTCAGTATCTCGCCCGCGATCATCGCTTCCTCTATGCCCGGCGCGAAGGACGCGATCCGCCGCACAACTTTCTGCACAAAGCCTTCGCGCCGCATGGGCCAGCCGCCTTCGACCTCATGCGGCGCGGAATGAACGATGACGGAAAGAATCTGGTGCCCTTCTGGCGCGAGTGCCGGGTCCGCGACGCTCGGCATATGCAGTTCCAGAACCGGTGCCGAGGTGAGGCGGCCTTCGTTGCAGGCAGCGGCAGCCTCGTCCACTTCCTGCAGCGAAGGCGCGATGAGAAGCCTCGCTCCATGGAGTTCTGCGGCAAGTCCGGTGAAGAGGGGTGCGCGTTCGAGGGCGAGATTGAGCTTTGCCGTCGTACCGGGCCGCGGCGCACGGCTCAATTCCAGCGCCTGATGCGTTTCCACGCACTGCGCGCCTGCGAGTTCCAGCAGCGTGACGCGCGGATTGATGGCTGACAGGACAAGCGGCGCGCGCAGCAATGTGCCGTCCAGGAGTTCGACCCCGGCGGCAACGCCGTTCTCGATGAAGATCCGCTCCACCGCCGCGTTGAGGCGCAGTTCCCCGCCGCCCGCCGACACGATCGCGATGAGCGCCCGAATGAGGGCGCCCGGCCCGCCCGCGATCTGCCGCAGGCCCTGGCCCTGCATCCTGAGCGCCTCGCGCCAGACCGCACGGAAGGATGTGCCCGGTGCATAGGGGCCCTCCCCGCCGCCAAGCGTCGCGTCGAATGCGAGGGCTCCCTTCAGAAGCGGGGATTCGAACTCGGCATCGAGCCTGTCGCCGATGCTTTCCGGCAGACGCCGCATCAGTTTCTGCAGCGTCGATCCCCCGGATATCTCTCCGCGCCAGACGAGGCGGCGGCAGAATTTACGCAGCACCTCGGGTTCGCGAAGGTCCGGCGGTATGTCACCGAGAAGCGGCGCGATCAGCGCGGCCTGCGTATGAAGGTCGGCGGCATAGTCGCGATAGGCTTCCGCATCGCGCGGCAGCCGCTTGGCAAAGCGGGAGAACTCCCGGCGGTTGCGCGGCAGAAGAACGTGGCCGCCATCCGGATCGAGTGCGACGGTCGGAATATCCCTCGCGGCATAGCGGAGACCGTGTTTCGCAAGTTTGAGCGCGCGTTCGATCCGCTTCGGGAAAGCATCGACCAGATGCGCGACCGCAGGCGCCGCATAGCCGGGAACGATTTCAGATGTCGCGGAGGCACCGCCCGGTGCATCGCGCGCTTCAAGCACGAGCACGCGGCGACCCGCCCGCGCGAGGCGCGCTGCAGCGACGAGACCGTTATGACCCGCGCCGATCACGATCGCATCAAATGTATTTCCGCTGCGGGACATGGCTCAGGCCCTCCCCTTGCGGGCGGCCAGCACCTCGGCCGCGGCATTCGCGCCGGGCGCACCCATCACGAAAGGTCCGGGGTGGGCACTCGGCGAGCAGAGATAGAAATTGCGCAACGGCGTCGAGGCGCCGCCCTGGCCGGGGAAAGGCCGGTTCGCGAAGAACTGATCGAGCGTCGTCTCGCCATAGGCAAGATCGCCGCCCGTGAGCCCCATCTCATTTTCGATGTCGCCTGGCAGCAGAACTTCGCAAGCGAGCATACGCGTCTCGATGCCGGGGCTCACCTCGGCAAGCCGCGCCGTCACGAGATCGCGCAGCGCATCGCGGCGCTCCCCCGTCCAGGCACCGTCATGAAGCTCGCCGGGCACGAACTGGACCACGGCGGAGAGCACATGCTTGCCGGCGGGCGCCAGCGACGGATCGGCAATCGAGGGGATCAGCACGTCGATCAGGGGATCGCGCGGCGGCATCCGCTCTCGCCAGTCGGCGAAAGCGCGGTCCATGGCCGGGATCGTGCCTGCAAGCCGCAAGCCTCCGCCGAGCGAGGGGCAACTTTCCGGCAGACCCGGAAATTCCGGCATGGCGTCGAGCGCTATGTTCACCTTGGCGGCGACGCCCTTCATGCGCACGCGGCCGACACGCTCGACCAGTCCTTGCGGCAGATCCTTCCAGCGGAAGAGGCTCAGGAAGCTCCGCTTCACATCGAGGCCCGACAGCACCACGCCAGCGCCGATCGTCTCGCCATTCGCGAGTTCGACGCCGCGCACCTTGCGGTCCTTGATGAGGACATCCGTGACTTCCGCATCGAGGCGGATCGTGCCGCCGCGCCCCTGCACGGCGGCGGTAAGCGCATGAAGCAGCGCAACGCTGCCGCCTTGCGGCATCAGTGTGTCGGGCGCGCCGCCCATGGCGTCCCCTGTTTCAGACAGCCAGGGCCATATGAGGCGCGACGCGCTCATCGGCGACGAAGGTCCGAGCGTTCCGCCGATCAGCGCCGCCGCCGCGAGATGCGCCTTGACGGCAGGTGCCTCGAAATAATCGTCGAGATACTCCGAAAGGGGCAGTGTCCAGAGTTCCAGCATAGCCGCCAGTTCCGCGGGCGGGGTTTCGGCAAGGCGGTCGGCCAGCGCAAGTCGCGCGCGAAGACGGCCGATGACGCCGCCCGATGGGGCGGACGCCGCGCGGGAGAGAAGCGGCGCGAGGCCCCTCGCCGCCCGCAGCATGTCGCGGCGATACCGCGTCCAGGCATCCGCGTCGCGCCGCGAATGGCGCGCAAGCTCGCGGCGATGGACCACGCCGTCGCGATAGCTCGCCACATAGGCGCCGTCCGGGAAACAGGTGACGCTGCCTTCGGCGCGGATGAAGCGCAATCCGTGGCGCGCGAGATCGAGATCGGCAGCAATGCGGGGCGGCAAGCCGCCGCTGCCAAGCGTGTAGCGCGGCAGCAGGAAACCCGGCGCAATCTCATGCGGCATGGCAATGCCGCCCGGGGCCGAGGCGCGGTCGAGCACGAGCACATCGAGCCCCGCCCGCGCCAGATAGGCGGCGGCAACAAGCCCGTTGAGCCCGGCTCCGATCACGACTGCATCGTGACGCTCCATGCGTCGCTACCCCACACACCGCCCGGCTTGGGACGGTTCCCAAACGCCTCACCAGGCGCAAGCGTACCGAATTGACACGCATCGCGCCGGACAAGCGAACCGCATTGCCGAAACGCGGTTCCCGTTAACCACAAAATGCCGGGAAAAGCCTCGCATCGGACGCACGTTGCCCCGTCAGGGTTAACGCGGCCCAGTCCCGGCCGGCAGGACGGCGGTGCAAGGAGTCAGCCAGAAGCGGCGGAAACGACGATGGCATCGAATGCCTCGCGCACGCGGCGCTGGCTCTCGATGAGTTCCGCCTCGAGCGTCGCGAAGTCCGGCACGTCGCCCGCGCGTGCAAGCCGGAACTTGAGGCCGCTTGGTGCCTCTACAGGATCGAACACGCCCTCGACGCAGACGCGGATGACCTGCGTCAGATTATGGTTGAGGTCGATCGCCCGGACGAGCATCTCGGCCGTATCGGCGGGGAGCAGTCCTTCCTTCGCGATGCGCATGAGCGCCGTCCGCGTATGAGGATGGCGGATCGCCGGATGCTCATGCGCATGGACGAGTTGCAGGTACTGGCAGATGAATTCGATGTCTACGAGCCCGCCGCGCACATGTTTCATTTCCCAGGGGTTTTCGCTGTGCCGTTCCTTGGCGAGGCGCGCCCGCATTTCGGCCACATCCGAGGCGATCTTCGCCCGGTCGCGCTTGGCGAGGATCGTGTTCGAGATGGCCGCTTCAATACGCTCGCGTAATTCGGTAGGCCCAGAGATAACACGGGCGCGCGTCAGCGCCATATGTTCCCATGTCCAGGCCTCCGTCTCCTGATAGGCGACGAAGCTGTCGAAGGCCGTCGCAATCGGACCGGCATTGCCGGAGGGACGGAGCCGCATGTCGACTTCGTAGAGCTTGCCCTCTGCCGTCGGCGCCGTCAGCGCCGTAATGAGCTGCTGGCAGACACGGGCATAATATTGCGAGGCGTGAAGCGGCCTTTCGCCATCCGATTCCGCATCGCCATCCGGCAGATCGTAGATCACGATGAGATCGAGATCGGAGCTTGCGCTCATCTCCTCACTGCCGAGCTTGCCCATGGCAACGGCGCAGAAGCGGCCGCCGGGAATCCGCCCGTGCCGTTCCGCCACCTTGCCCTCCGCCGCAGGCGCAAGCGCCGCCACGAGTTCGGATGCGAGCGCGGCATAGGCGGGCCCGGCTTCTTCCGCGTCGGCACTGCCCGATAGCACGCGCACGCCGAGGCGGAAGCGATATTCGCGCGCCCAGACGCGCGCGAAGTCCAGCACGTCCTGATAGTCCTCCGCATGGGCGAGTTCGTCCGCGAGACTGCGGTGCAGCTCCTCCCGTCCCGGCAGCACCTTGAAAAAGTCGGGATCGACCACCGCCTCCAGCACGCGCGGATTTTGACTGAGATATCTCGCAAGGCGCGGCGCCGTTCCGCATATGCCCGCCAGCAGGTCGAGCAGATGCGGATTGGAATAGAGCATCGAGAAAAGCTGCACGCCGGCGGGAAGGCCGGTGAGGAACTTGTCGAAACGGTCGAAAGCCGTATCGGGGTTCGCCGTGCGCGACAGGGCGCGCAGCAGCTCGGGCATGAGGCTCGTCAGCAGCTCGCGCGAGCGCGTTGCCCGAGTTGCCGGAAAGCGGCCTGTGTGCCAGCCGCGTATCGTCTCCGACATTTCCGAAACGCGGGTAAAGCCGAGACCCCGCAGCGTCTGGAGCGTTTCGGGATCGTCCTCCGTGCCGGTGAAGACAAGGCTGCCACCTTCCTCGCCGAGCGGCGGCGCTGTTTCGAAAAGCTTGGCGTAATGATCGCGCACGCATTCGAGCCGCACCGTCAGCGCTTCGGAAAAAGCTTCGCGGTCCGCAAATCCCATGAAACAGGCGACGTGATCGAGCCCTTCGTCGGTCGCAGGCAATGAATGGGTTTGCTCGTCATCGATCATCTGGATGCGATGTTCGAGCGTGCGAAGGAAGCGGTAGGCTTCCTTCAGTTCGTCTGCGGTTTCCGGCGCGATCCACTTCTTCGCCGCCAGTTCGTCGAGCATCGGGCAGGTCTGACGTCCACGCAGGTCGTAGTCGCGACCGCCGGCGATCAGCTGTTGCGTCTGCACGAAGAATTCGATCTCACGAATGCCGCCGCGCCCAAGCTTGATATTGTGCCCCGCCACGGCAACGACCGCATGGCCGCCGACAGCGTGGATCTGCCGCTTCATCGAATGAATGTCGTCGATGGCGGCGAAGTCGAGATTCCTGCGCCAGATATAGGGTGTGAGATGTTTCAGGAAACGCTCGCCCGCGGCGATGTCGCCCGCAATCGGCCGCGCCTTGATGAAGGCGGCGCGTTCCCAGTTCTGGCCGCGGCTTTCGTAATAGCCTTCGGCGGCGGGAAGCGAGACGGCGACGGGCGTACCGCCTGGATCGGGACGGAGCCGCAGATCGGTGCGGAAGACATAGCCCTCCGCCGTCCGTTCCTGCAGCATCTTCACGAGGTCCTTCGTCAGCCGCACGAAGAAATCGCCATCGTCGAGCCCGTCCTTGAGCGGCAATTGTCCCGGCTCATAGAAGACGACCATGTCGATGTCGCTCGAATAGTTCAGTTCGCGCGAGCCGTATTTCCCCATGCCGAGAATGACGAGACCGGACCCTGTCTGCACGGCGTCCTCCGGCGCCTTGAGGATTTGCCCACGCGAGGCGGCATTGCGCAGCAGCCATGCGATCGAGCTTTCCACCGCCATGTCGGCGAAAGCTGTCAGCGCCTCCGTCACCTGTTCGAGCGACCATGTGTCGGTGATATCCGCCATGGCGATGAGAAGCGCGGCTTCCGACTTTGCGAGCCGAAGTGCGGCCATGACATCCGCCTGTTTTTCCAGATCGCGGGCCGCCTTCACCCGCGTGAGCAGGTCTTCCATCGCTACTTCCGGCGCGCGGTCGATGAGGCGCGGCAGCCAGTCCGGGTGGAGCCTTACGATGCGGCCGAGAAAGGGCGAATTGCCGAAAAGGGAATGGATGAGGTGCCGCGCCGAAGGATCCTCGATCAATCGCGCCGCCGCGCCGTCATCGAGCTTCGCTGCCGCGGCCACGAGGTCTTCCATCTCGCGTTCCACACGCGCCATGTCGAAGGGCGCGGGCGCATTCATCCCCCGCTCGCGAAGTGCCGTACCCATTTCCGCCACCAACAAGTCGATCCGTTTAGGCACGGACGCTAGCAGATTCCCGCCCGGTCAACGCCCTGAAACGGGGAGAAAAAGCGTTACGCGAAGGCCGGGGCCGTTGTCGCCGAGCTCGATGGCGCCGCCATGAAGCCGCGCCACGGCGGCAACGAGGCTGAGGCCAAGGCCCGAGCCCGGCGTATTGCGGCTCGCTTCGAGCCGCACGAAGCGCTCCAGCACATGCTGGCGTTCGCCCGCCGGAATGCCCGGCCCGCGGTCCGCCACCGTCAGCGCGATACCCCGCCCTGCCCTCGCTGCGTCCGGCCCGGCGGATATCTCGATCATGCGTCCGTTGGCATCGTCGCTCGGCAGGCCATGCTTCAATGCATTGTCGAGCAGATTGGCGACGGCCTGTGCCAGCAACTCGCGGCTGCCCCAGATTTTCAGGCCGTCTTCCACGTCGACCTTCAGCGTCACGCCTTTCTCCTCGGCGAGCGGTTCGTAGAGTTCGGCAGCATCCTGAAGCGTGGCATGGAGATCGACCCAGGACATCGAGTCGCGCAGGGACCCTGCTTCCGCCCGCGCGATCATCAGCAGCGCGTTGAAAGTGCCGAGAAGACTGTCCGCCTCGGCAATCGTCTTTTCGAGCGTCTGCTTGTAGTCCTCGGCGGACGCTTCCTGCATGAGCGTCACTTCGAGCCGGTTGCGCAAGCGGTTGAGCGGGCTTCTGAGGTCATGCGCGATATTGTCCGTCACCTGCCGCATGCCGATCATCAATGCCTCGATCTGTTCGAGCATGGCGTTCAGGTTCTGGCCGAGTTGGTCGAGTTCGTCGCCCGTGCCGGCAATCGGCAGTCGCTGCGAGAGGTCGCCGCCCATGATGTCAAGGCTCGACCGGTTGATCTCGTCCACGCGCGCCAGCATGTTGCGGCTCATGAACAGCCCGCCCGCGAGGCCGAGCGCGACGGTGAGGCCGATGGCCCAGATCAGCGCATTGGTGATGAGATTTTCGATCTCGCGCCGCTCCTGCACGTCGCGGCCGACAAGGAGGTAAAACCCCTCCTGCAGATAGAAGGCGCGGGCACGGGCGGCCTTGATCTCGATGCCGTCCAGCGTCTTGCGGTTATAGCTGAAATCGAACCAGCCATCGGGCCCGGCCTCGATCTGCGGGCGCGCATCGAGCGTTCCGGCAAGCACGCGGCCCGCGGGGTCGAGCACCAGGTAAAGGCTCTGCCCCGGATCGCGCGAGCGCTGGATCACGGTATGGACGAGAAGCGGCAAGCCACCCTGGCGGTACTGTTCGGCAAGACCTGTGATCTCCGCCTCCACCGCCTCGTCAGTCTGGCGGGCGAGGAAGCCGGCCGTATTCCAGTAGACATAGGCCAGCAGCGTGATCGCCGAGGCGGCGAACAGGGCGAGGTAAATGACCGCGAGCCGGAAGGTCGAGGTCTTGAGGAGTTTAATCAGCGGCACGCAGCGAGTATCCCGCACCCCGCACGGTGTGCAAGAGCGGCTGCTCGAAATTCTTATCGATCTTGGCCCGGAGCCGCGAAATATGGACGTCGATCACGTTGGTTTGCGGATCGAAATGATATTCCCAGACATTTTCGAGCAGCATGGTCCGGGTGACGACCTGACCCGCATGCTTCATCAGATACTCGAGCAGGCGGAATTCGCGGGGCTGGAGGTCGATTTCCTGACCCTCGCGGATGACCTTGCGGGAAAGCAGGTCGATTTCGAGATTGCCGACCTGCAGCCGGGTGCGGACCTGATCCGGGTTCGCCCGGCGAACCAGCACCTCGATCCGCGCCAGCAATTCGGCAAAGGCATAGGGCTTCGTCAGGTAGTCGTCGCCGCCCGCCTTGAGGCCCTTGATGCGATCGTCCACTTCGCCCAGCGCCGAAAGGAAGAGAACGGGCGTACGCACTCCTTCCTCACGCAGCGTCTGGACGACGGAAAGCCCGTCGCGTTTCGGCAGCATGCGGTCCACGATCATCACATCGAAGGTGCTGGAAAGTGCGAGGGTTAGCCCCTCCTCCCCATCCGCCGCGTGATCGACGATGTGGCCGCTTTCGCGCAGGCCCTTCACCGCATAAGCGGCTGCCTCCAGATCGTCCTCAATCACCAGAATTCGCATCGCTTCACCAGTTCCTGACCTTGGCCGCGGACGACACCGCCGATGCCGCGGGGGATGAGCATCGGCGGCGCGCCTTTGCGATCCCTCCTTCCGGAAAGGCGGGGACCGCGCGTTCCGCGCGGACGCCCGTCCCCCGACGGCGTCCGTCCGTTACGACTTCTCGAGCGTCAGCGCCACGAAGCGCTGCTGGTCGTTGCTGCGAAGAAGCAGCAGCACCGAGGATTTCTTCGCCTTCGTCGCTTCGTCGACGCCGGCGACCACATCGGCCGGGGTCTTCACGTCCTTACCCGACACTTTCACGATCACGTCGCCCGGGCGGATGCCCTTCTCGGCCGCATCGCTCGCGGGATCGACCGTCTGCACCACCACGCCGTCCGGCGAAGACGTGAGCGCGAGGCCGAGGCTTTCCGTCGTGCCGGGCTGCGGCGCGGTTTCAGCCGGGCCTGCAGCCGCCATATCAAGGTTTTCGGGGAAGGTGCCGATCCGTGCACGGATCGTCCGGCGGCGCTCATCGCGCCACACCACGATCTCCGCGCGCGTTTCCGGCTGAAGATCGGCGACCGTGCGGCTCACGGCGCGGACGTCTTCCATTTCCTTGCTGTTGATGTTCACGATCACGTCGCCGGTGCGGATGCCGGCATTCTCGGCCGGGCTGTCCTTCGCGACCTGCGCCACCAGGGCGCCGCGCGCCTTGTCGAGGCCGAGCGAGGTGGCGAGTTCGTCATCCACCTGCTGGATCGTCACACCGAGCCAGCCGCGCGTCACCTTGCCGTCATCCTTGAGCTGCGCGATCACGCGCTGAGCGATCGAGGACGGGATGGCGAAGCCGATGCCGACGCTACCGCCGGTCGGGGAGAAGATGGCGGTGTTCACGCCCACCACATTGCCTTGCACGTCGAAGGTCGGGCCGCCGGAATTGCCACGGTTGATCGAGGCATCGATCTGGATGAAGTCGTCATAGGGGCCGGCGCCGATTTCGCGGCCGCGGGCAGACACGATGCCGGTTGTCACCGTGCCGCCAAGGCCGAAGGGATTGCCGACCGCGAGCACCCAGTCGCCCACGCGCACATTGTCGGAATTGCCGAAAGCCACATAGGGCAGCGGCGTCTTCGACTCGACCTTCACCAGCGCAAGGTCCGTCTTCGGATCTCGGCCGATGAGTTTGGCCGGCATTTCCGTGCCATCGTCGCGGACGGCGGTGATGTCCTTGCCTTCGCCGACGACGTGATTGTTCGTGACGATGTAGCCATCGGCGGAAATCAGGAAGCCGGAGCCGAGCGAGGTTGCCTGACGGCGGCGCGGTGCGCCGTCGCGGCCCTGCGGCTGCATATCGCGGAAGAAACGTTCAAAGGGGCTGCCCGGCGGGAACGGCAGCTCGGGAACGCCGGCCTGCGCAGCCACTTCCTCGTTCACGCGGATCGAGACCACGGCGGGGCTCACCTTTTCCACGAGATCGGCGAAGCTCGGCAGGCGTTCCAGCGCGTTGGCGGCCGGTGCGGCCGAGCGCGTGTCGAGCGGCGCCGTGTTCGCCACGACGCTTACCGAGCCGAGCCCAATGGCCACGATGCCCGCCAGCACGAGCGTCAGCGCCGGGCGGCGCAGTGAACCGTTTCGACCGTTCCGCATGATCTTGAACTCCCGTCACATTGTTCCGGCCTGCCCGTTTCGCGGTATGCGAATGGCGGCATGGTTGCTCACAGGATCATTACCTGATCCTTTCCAAAACATGTCCGAATTATTACGGATTGGTAAGGCAAAATCGTGACGGGCTCAGCCGTGCAGATTTTCGTCCTTTTCGAGGAGCAGGGCGAGCTTCGCAGCCTCCTCGGGCGTGAGGCGGGGCTCAGCCGGCCTTGTCCGCTGGCGGCGGAGCACGGTGAAGACAATCCCGCCGCCAAGTACGAGCACAAGCGCCGGCCCGAGCCAGAGCAGCAGTGTCGCCGGGCCGAATGGCGGCGTCATCAGCACGAAATCGCCATAGCGCGCGACCACGAACTCATAGACTTCGCGGTCGGTGTCGCCCGCGAGGATCCGGTCGCGCACCACGCGGCGGAGGTCGCCCGCAAGCTCGGCATCGGAATCGTCGATCGACTGGTTCTGGCAGACCATGCAGCGCAGATTCTTAGAAATGGCGCGGGCGCGTGCCTCCTGCTGCGGATCGTCGAGACGCTCCGAAGGATCGACCAGCGCGAAGGACGGCGCGGCGAGCGTAAGGAAGAGGATGAGCGCGGCAGCGAGGCTCCGCATCGTCCTATTCCGCCGGTTGCGCGGTGAGGCGTATGCGGGCGCCGGTCGGGGCGCCGACGCGAAGCCGCCGGTCGAGAAGGGAGATGAGGCCGCCGATCCCCATGATCGTGCCGCCGATCCAGATCAGCGGCGCAAAGGTGTTGCGATAGGCGCGCAGTACCCATTTGCCGTTCCCGGCCTGCTCGCCAAGCACGACATAGAGATCGGAAATGCCATTGGTGCGGATCGCCGGTTCGGTCTTTTCCTGCCGCTCCGCCGGGAAACGGCGCTTCTCGGGCAGCATCACGCCAAGGTCGCGCCCACCGCGCGAAACGCCCACCACGCCCACCATGGCATCGAAGTTCGGGCCGTCGCGCAGCGCGACGCCCTGCAATGTCAGCGTGTATCCGCCGATCTCCGCGCTTTCGCCGGGCGCCACGGCGGTGATGAGTTCGTCGCTCCAGGCGGTCACGCCGATAATGCCCGCGACGCAGATGCCCACGCCGCCATGCGCCAGCGCCGAGCCCCAGACGGCGCGCGGCAGACGGCGCGCCCGCGACAGGCTTTCTGCCAGCGGCGTCGAGAAGAGCTTGATGCGCCAGGCAACATCCGAGAGCGCACCCGCGACAAGCCAGACGGCGAGCGCCATGCCGAAAGGCGCGAGCCAGGGCCCTTCGTAAAAGAAGGCGAAGGAGGCGATGAGCGCGACAAAGGCGATGCCTGCCGCGGCGAGCAGGCGCTCTGCCGCCGCCATGACATCCGCCCGCTTCCAGCCGAGCAGCGGCCCGAGCGGCACGAGGCAGAGCAGCGGCACGAAGATCGGCACGAATGTGTAATTGAAGAAGGGCGGGCCCACCGTGATCTTCTCGCCGGTCAGTGCGTCAAGAAAGAGCGGGTAAAGCGTGCCGATGAAGACCGACGCGGTCGCCGCCGAAAGCAGCATGTTGTTCATCAGCAGCGCGCCTTCACGGCTGATCGGCGCGAAGATGCCGCCGGTCTTCAGCACCGGTGCGCGCCACGCATAAAGCGCCAGCGAACCGCCCACGAAGAAGATCAGAATGCCAAGAATGAAGCTGCCGCGCGCGGGATCGACCGCAAAGGCATGAACCGAGGTCAGCACGCCGGAGCGCACGAGGAAGGTGCCGAGCAACGACAGCGAGAAGGCAAGGATCGCAAGCAGGATCGTCCAGCTTTTGAGCGCGCCACGCTTTTCCGCGACGATTGCGGAGTGAAGCAGCGCCGTGCCTGCAAGCCAGGGCATCAGCGATGCGTTTTCCACCGGGTCCCAGAACCAGAAGCCGCCCCAGCCAAGCGTGTAATAGGCCCACCAGGAGCCCATGGCGATGCCGATCGTGAGCGAGAGCCAGGCCGCGAGCGTCCATGGGCGCACCCAGCGCGCCCAGCTCGCATCGACGCGGCCTTCCATGAGCGCGGCGACCGCGAAAGAGAACGTCATCGAGAAGCCGACATAGCCCGCATAGAGCCAGGGCGGATGGAAGGCGAGCGCCCGGTCCTGCAGGAGCGGGTTGAGCCCCGTGCCTTCGAAGGGCGCCGGGTCAAGCCGGGCAAATGGGTTCGACGTGAAGATCACGAAAAGCAGGAATGCGACGGCTATCGAGGCCTGCACCGCCAGCACGCGGGCGCGCAGCGTGTCCGGCAGGTTGCGCCCGAAAAACGCGACCATGGCGCCGAACATCGCGAGGATGAGCACCCAGAGGACCATCGAGCCTTCGTGATTGCCCCAGACGCCGCTCACCTTGAAGATCATCGGCTTCATGGAATGCGAATTGTCGTAGACAAGCTTCACGGAGAAGTCGGATACAACGAAGGCATAGGTGAGCGCCGCAAAGGCAGCGCCGACAAGCAGGAACTGCAGGATGGCGGCCGGTTCGCCGACACCCATGAGCTGGGCGTCGCGGCGATGCGCACCGATGGCAGGCACAACCGTCTGTACGAGCGAAACGGCGAGCGCCAGCACCAGCGCGAAATGGCCAAGCTCGACAATCATGGATAGGAGCCCTGCCCGTAAGTCTCCGCATGGGAGGCTTCGGCGCCTTCGCCTTGCCACTGGCCCGAGCGCTTCAACGCGTCCGCAACCTCGGGCGGCATGTAATATTCATCGTGCTTCGCAAGCACATTGGTCGCGGTGAAATTTCCGTCTTCCCCGAAGGAGCCTTCGGTGACGACGCCCTGCCCCTCGCGAAAGAGGTCCGGCAGCATGCCCCGATATGTGACGGTGACGGTTTCCACGAAATCCGTCACGTTGAAGCGCAGTGTTGCATCGCCGAGGTCCTGCAGGGATCCCTGCTCCACGAGGCCGCCGAGACGGATACGCTGGCCGGGCTCGACACCGCGTTCCACGACATCGCTCGGGCTGTAGAAGAAAACGATACTGTCGCGCATCGCAAACAGCATCAGCCCCACGGCAAGGCCGAGAATGCCGAGGCTCGCTGCGATGAATGTGGCGCGGCGCTGCTTGCGCGTCATGTCGGTTCCGCTCCCTTTTTTGCCGGAACGGGGCCGGCGGTGGGCAGATATATCCCGCCCCGGCCTCGCCGCCAAACCGCTAAATCGTCGCGGGGTAAGAGAATTTGCCCGGAATCCACGTCAAATCCCCAACATCAGCCTTGTGGCCGGACCGGCGATGCCGTCATCCACCAGCCCGAATTCGCGCTGGAAGGACTTGAGCGCAGCTTCGAGTCCTTCGTCGAAAGTGCCGTCGCAGTTCACCGCATAGCCTTCCTTCACCAGCGCCTGCTCGAGGGCGCGGACGTCGTTGCCCGTCATGGGCGGGTTGGTAAGGCGTAGGTTGCGGGTCGCCGCATCTATTGCCGAAACGGTCACCGGCGGGCGGAATCCCAGTATATCCGCATCGATCCGGACACCGCGCACCGTCAGCGGCAGGTCGAGCTTCCATTTTCCCGCCGCCGCCAGCGCCTTCAGCGTATCCATGCGGTAGACGGTCTTGCGGAGCAGCATGTTCGGATGACTGGCGAGCCATTCGCGGCGCGTGTCGACATAGGCCGTCGCCCATTTGCGCTCGCCTGCGCGGGCTGCATCGCCGTGTTTTGCATTGGTTCGATCGCGCATCGCGCCCCAGGAGCCGTGCACGACGCTGTCGTAAACGATGGCGACGGAAAGAGGCTCCGAAAGACCCGCGCGGGTGGCGGCCGCGAGGGCCGGCGCCCAGTAGACCCTGTCGAAGAAGGCGTCCTGCGTCTCGCGCATCACCGGGTCGCCGCCCGCTTCTTTCAGCAGCCCGCGAAAGGTCCAGTCCGTATCGAGGCGGAGGTCGATATCGGCAAGGCGCGCCAGATAAGGCCTCAACGCTCGGGCATAGGCAGCCCCCGGCGCATCGCAATAGGCCTTGATGAGAAGGTGCAGATTGCCGCTACCCAGCGTCGTCTGCGACCGGCCATAGGTGAGATGGCCACTATCGCCGGTGAGCAAGGTCACGCGGGCATAATCGCCCCGCGCCGAGCCCGTCTCGAAAATATTGACGATGGCCTTCGCCGTTTCCTTCTGAAGATCGGTCAGCATCTTGCCCTGCCCTGTCTCGTGTGAGTCGGGCATCATCCTATCCCGGCCTTGCAAACCCGGGGATTAGTTGCCGAGACTGGCTTCCGCCTCGTCGAGCCGCGCAATGGCTTCGGCATTACCGGCAAAGGTTTCGCGGGCGGTTTCAAGCGCCGCGCGGGCCTTTTCCGGCTCCTTCAGCACGCCATAGGAATGGACAAGCCGGAGCCAGCCTTCGAGGTCGTCCGGATTTTCGGCGAGCCGCGCCGCGAGCCCGTCCACCATGCCGCGGATCATGGGTGCATCTTCGGCGGCAATCGCCGGGCCGCGCTCGAGAGCGGCAATCCGGGCGCGAACCGAAGACACCCATGGCGCGTCATCGGGCGCGCCGGCGACAAGCGCCTTCCAGCGCCGGAGCGCCGCTTCCCGGTCGCCTTCCTCGATTTCGGCAAGCCCCAGAAGAAACTGCGCCCGCGGCTCGGAAGGATCGAGTTCGACCGCCTTTTCGAGATCGGTCTTTGCACCGGGTCCGACGGCACCCTCATTCGCCAGCACCCGGGCCTCTGCCCGTGCCGCCAGCCGCTCGGCCGTCACCCCGCCTGCGATCATCGCCCGCGTCCAGGCGCGCACGGCCTCGTCATAGCGGCCGAGCATCACGTAGGCCGGTGCGACCGTCTCCCAACCTTCGACATCGTCCGGATTGTCCTTGAGGCGGCGCTCGACCCGCGCCACCAAACCTTCGACGGGTAGCTCCGCCGCGGGCACATTGAGCCGCGCCTCGGCAGGCTGGCCCTCGAGCCCGGGCGCGCCGGCATCGAGATAGATGGCGAGCGTCAGCAGCGGTACGCAGATAACCAGCGCGAGCGCAGCCATGCGCCGCCATCGTGGGTCGCCGGGACCTCTCGTCTCCCGCAGGGCCGCAGCACGCGCCTCGTCCGCCGCAATGAGCCGCCGCGAGACCTCGATCCGTGCCGCTTCCGCCTCCGCGAAACCGATCGTGCCGCGCTCCAGATCGCGCGATATCTCGGCAAGCTGGTCGCGATAAATGGCGACCTCGCTTTCGCCCCGATCCTGCGGCGCCTGCGCCCCGCTCGCGCGCAAGGGCCGGAGCAGCAGCCAGAGGGAGAACCCTGTCAGGCCCGCAAAAGCGAGGAAGAGCACGATATCGTTCGCCGAGAGCAGCAATTTTCCGCCTTTTCATGCCATCGGTGGGCTGGCCGGTCCGGGCCCCTGTATAGAGGTTCAAGGCGCGGGCGGAAAGCGGCGGAGGGACGCAGGCCCCCTGCCGCTTCGGTTTGACGGCGCTCGCGCCTTCGCTAGGCTGCGCGCAAACAGGGAAGAGGAACGCCTGCGTGCTTCGCATTGCCAAAACCGCATTTTTCGGCATTTTCGCCGTCGCCTTCGTCACTCTCGCAGTCATTCTCGTACGCGGCGTTCTGGAAGCGCCGCAACCGGCCGACCCCGCGCCTTTGATCGCGAGGGCCGGCGCCTATGACGTCACGATTCACCGCGATGAATGGGGCGTGCCCCACGTCTATGGGCCCCGGAATGTCGATGTCGCTTTTGGCATCGGCTATGCGCATTCCGAAGATGATTACGCCACCATTCAGGAAGTGCTGATCGCGACGCGCGGCCAGCTCGCCGCGGTGAAGGGCGAACGCGCCGCTGTGACCGACTATCTCGTCAATCTCATGGGCATCTGGGAAACGGTCGAAGCCCGCTACGAAAGCGATCTCTCCCCTGAAGTCCGCGCCGTGATCGAGGCCTATGCCGATGGCGTGAATTACTATGCCGCGCTCCACCCGGAGAAAGTCATTGCCGGATCGCTGCCGGTAACGGGCCGGGACATCGCCGCTGGCTTCATGTTCAAGACGCCCTTCTTCTACGGGCTCGACAAGACACTGATCGCCGTTTTCGAAGGCCGCATCGGCGACAGCGAAGGTCTGTCGAAGGAAGGCGTCGATGCCTTCCTGCCGGCGAAGACGCCGCTTCCCGTCGGATCGAACGCGGTGGCGGTGAGCCCTGCCCGTTCCGCCGACGGTGCGACGCGCCTTCTCGTCAATTCGCATCAGCCCTTCACAGGCCCCGTCGCCTGGTACGAGGCCGTGCTGCGCAGCGACGAGGGCTGGCATGTGGCAGGCGGCTTCTTCCCCGGCTCGCCCTTCATGCTTCACGGGCACAATGCCAATCTCGGCTGGGCGAATACGGTGAACGAGCCCGATCTCGTGGACATCTACCGGCTGACCATCAACCCGGACAATGACAACCAGTACATGCTCGACGGCGAGTGGCGCGACTTCGAAAGGCGCACCGCCACGATCCGCGTCGATCTATGGGGACCGTTCTGGTGGACGGTGGACCGCGAGGTGCTGCGCTCCGAACATGGGCCGGTGCTTCGTTCGCCGAATGGCGCCTATGCGGTGCGTTATGCGGGGCTCGGCGAAATCAGGCAGGTCGAGCAATATTTCGCGCTCGACAGGGCACAGAACCTTTCCGAGTGGATCGAGGCGATGAAGTTGCAGGCGCTGCCGAGCATCAACTACATCTATGCCGACCGGCAGGGCAATATCGCCTATGTCTACAACGCGCAGTTCCCCGACCGGAAGGAGGGGCCGGACTGGTCGGGCATTCTGCCGGGCGACGATTCATCGCTGATCTGGCGCGATTACGTGCCCTTCGATCTGGTGCCGAAGCTCTACAATCCGAATTCAGGCTTCGTCTACAATGCGAACAACACGCCGTTCCGCGCCAGCGCGGCAAACGACAATCCGAAGCCGGACGATTTTCCAGCGCGGATGGGCATCCAGACCGACATGACGAACCGCGCCATGCGGCTCGAGGAAACATATGGGGCGGACCGCTCGATCACGCGCGAGGCCTTCCACGCCTACAAATACGATCTGGCCTATAGCGAAGATTCACGCGTCGCGGAAATCGTCGCGGAGCTGCTCGCGCTCGATGCGGAAGACGACGCGGAGCTTGCCGAAGCCCAGGAGATCCTCCGCGCCTGGGACCGCCGTACCGACATCGCCAATCGGGGTGCAGCCCTTGCCGTGCGCACAGCCGAGCCCGTCGTCACCGCCGAAATCCGCGGCGAGACGCCACCCGAAGCAGTGACGAAGCTCCGCGAGACGATGTCCTATCTGAAAACTCATTTCGGCCGCCTCGATCCCGAATGGGGGACGGTCAACCGTTTTCGCCGCGGCCCGGTCGACCTGCCCGTCGATGGCGGGCCGGACATTCTTCGCGCGATCTACGGCTTCCCGGTGGAGGACGGCACGCTCACGGCGCGGGGCGGCGATACGCTGATCATGTTTGTCGAGTGGGATCGCGCCGGTCGCTTGCGTTCCGAGAGCATCCACCCATTCGGCTCGGCGACGCTCGACCGCAGCTCGCCGCATTATGCCGACCAGTCCCCGCTTTTTGTCGGGATGGAGACAAAGCCTGTCCGTTTCACGCCGGAGGAGCTTGAAGGTCACGTGGAGGAAAGCTACCGGCCCGGAGCGCGGGCGGCACGCTAGAGATCACATAGCGGCGCGCTCTCCGGGCGCCGTGTGTCCGACGATCCGCGAGAGCGGCAGGTCGACATGCACCGTCGTACCCTTGCCCAGTGTGCTTTCGATGGTGAGGCTTCCTTCATGAAGCTCGGTCAGGTGCTTCGCCAATGGAAGGCCGAGGCCCGTGCCCTCATGCGCACGGGAGAGCGACCCATCGAGCTGCGTGAAGGGCGTGAGCGCGAGGGGAATATCCGCCTCGGCAATTCCCGTTCCCTCATCGGCTACCGAGATGCGGAGCGCATCCGGCCTGATCTGCGCGTCGATCCGCACCAGGCTGCCGTCGGGGCTGAACTTCACCGCATTCGACACGAGGTTGATCAGCACCTGCTTGAGCGCGCGCTCATCCGCGACCAGCGTCACGGAGGGCTCGGGCAGCGAAAGTTCGATCGCGATATTTGCCTGCTGCGCCCGATGACGCACGATGCGCGTCGCGGCACCGACGATGTGGTTGAGGTCCGCCTCGTCCTCATGCAGCTTGAAATGCCCCGCCTCGATTTTCGATAGATCGAGAATGTCGTTGATGAGGCTCAGCAAATGTACGCCGCTGTCGTGGATATCCTCGGCATATTCGCGGTAGCGCGGGCTTCCGATGGGGCCGAAGAGCTCGCGCTCCAGCGCTTCGGAGAAGCCGATGATCGCATTGAGCGGCGTGCGAAGCTCGTGGCTCATATTGGCAAGGAATTCGGACTTGGAGCGGCTGGCCGCAGTCGCCTGATCGCGCGCGTCGCGCAGCGCTTCGGCTTCCTTGCGGCGCGCCGTCACATCCTGAAGGCCGATGAGAAGCGCCCTGCGTCCCTGAAAGTGCGCGGTCGCCGCAGAGACGATCACATGGATCACATTGCCGTCCATCCGCTTCATGCGGAACTCGACCGGCGTGCCCGCGCGGCTGCTGGCCAGCAGCGTCTCGATGCGCGACGGCAAATCCTGGGCATCGAAGAAGGAACGGACGTCGGTTGTCGCGCGATCTTCCTCCTTGAGCCCGAAGAGGTGAAGCGCGGCCATATTGGCCTGCATGACATTGAACGTGGCCGGATCGACAAGGGCAATGGGCGTTGGCGCTGCGTGGAAGAGGCTCTGGAAGCTTTCCTCGGTGTTCCGCACATTCGCTTCGGCTTCCTCGCGGCCTTCGGCTTCCTTCTTCAGACGTTCATAGAGCTCCTGCTGGTGCATGAGCGTGATGAAGCCGTTGCGCCGCAGGCGGTTTGCCGCGCGCACCATCTCGACGCCGATCGCATTCACCACCGCGAAAAGCAGGCATATCTGCATCATCGTGAAAGTGTCGATTTCGGTCAGCGCCGGGGCAATGGCCACGAAGCCGAGACAGAGCGCCGAGGCGAGCACGAGGTTCGGCGCGAGCCGGGTCGGCACGCCGATATAGAAAGCAAACAGGATGACGACGATGCTGAGCAGGGCCGCCGCGAAGTTGACCTCTCCCAGATACAGCGATACCGGCGCCACGATCACGACGCAGAGCTGCGTCACGAAGGCGCTGAGCATGAAGCTGCGCTGGCTATCCGCGGTCTTGAAAATCCTGAGAGCGACGGTGATAGCCGCGAGCGCGCCGAGCCGGCCGGCAAGCAGCGCGGCAAATTCCCAGCCGAAGCCAAGCGCCATGAAGTCGAAGACAGCCCAGGCGGCGAAGACATATACGGCTACGAGGACGGCATTGAGCCGCGAGCGGATTTCATCCCAGCTCGCACGAATATAGGCGGCTTCGAGACGCGCATCCGCGAACTCGCCGGTCCAGCGAAAAGCATAAGCTTCTTCAGGCATTTGCGGCGTTTCCTGCGGCAATGCCCCGATGGCGTCTTGCGACCCCCTCACCCAGCCTCCGAACTGCGCCTTCGCGCTCTTTCCAATCCCCGCGCGCAAGACTAGGGGGCAAAGCTTAAATAAAAGGCAAAATTCCGATTGCAGGCTTCCTCGCCCTCGCGACAAAGCCTATCGTTTGTCCAGCCGTCCGGTGTCTCAAATCAGGACGGAACAGAAAATTCGGAGACTGAAGACATGACGGAACAGAGCGGCGCCCCCCAAGGTATTCTGGCGGGGGTGCGCGTCCTCGATTTCGGCCGCTACATCGCCGGCCCTTACTGCGCGGCGCTTCTCGGCGACATGGGCGCCGACGTCATCCGCATCGAGAAGCGGGAGGGCAGCGAGGACCGCTTCGTCCAACCCATCGTTCCCGGAGCAGGCTCGGGCGAGGGCGGCGAAGGCGCGATGTTCCTGCAGATGAACCGCAACAAGCGCGGCCTCACGCTCGACCCGATGACCGATACCGGCCGGAAGATCGTGCGCCGCCTCGTCGCCACCGCGGATGTGGTCGTGGCCAATCTGCCGCCCTCGACGCTGAAGGCGATGGGTCTCGACTATGAAAGCCTGGTCGAAGCAAAGCCCGACATCATCCTTACTACCGTCTCTGCCTTCGGGCATGGCGGGCCCTACAGCGAACGCACAGGCTTCGATGGCGTGGCGCAGTCCATGGTGGGCGCGGCCTATCTCACCGGCCATCCGGAAGAGCCGGTAAAAAGCTATGCCCCCTGGGTCGATTTCGGCACGGCTTCCCTTTCCGCCTTCGGCACCATGGCGGCGCTGATGGAGCGGGCGCGCTCCGGCAAGGGCCAGGTGGTCGAGGGCTCGCTGCTTTCCACGGCGCTTGCCTATTTCAACTTCCATCTCATCGAGCAGCAGCTTCGCCACACCAACCGCGTTGCCATCGGCAATCGCTCTCCCTATGCGGGGCCCGCCGACATCGTACGGACGAAGGATGGCTGGATTCTTGTGCAGGTGATCGGCATGCCGCTCTTCAAACGCTGGGCGAAGCTCATGGGCGAGGACCACTGGCTCACCGATCCGCGCTTCAAGGACGATCTCTCGCGCGGGGACAACGGCGAAATCCTCTCCGAGCGCACGGCGCGCTGGGCGGCAGAGCGGACAAGCGAGGAAGCGCTCGCCGAACTCGAAAAGGCGCGCATCCCGGCAGGCCCCGTCTATTCGCCGCAACAGGCGCTCGACGATCCGCATATCAAGGCAATGAATTATCTCAAACCCGTCGACTTTCCCGGCCTGCCCGGACCCGCGCCGATCATGGAGACACCGTTGCGCCTGTCGCAGTCGCCGGGAACGCTCCGCCATCGCGCGCCCGTGCTCGGCGAGCACACGGAAAGCATTCTCGGCGAACTCGGCTATTCGGCGGCGGAGATTTCCGCCTTCCGCGACGAGGGGATCATCTGAACCATGCCGTCTCTATCCGGCCGCTTTCCGTACTTTCCACTCGCGCATCTCCCCACGCCGCTTGCCGAGATGAAGCGGCTGCGCGAGGCGCTGTCGCGGGAAACCGGCAAGGCGCTGCCGCGCCTCTTCATCAAGCGGGACGATTGCACCGGGCTCGCCGGCGGAGGCAACAAGACGCGCAAGCTCGAATTCCTGATCGGCGAAGCGCTGGCGCAAGGCGCCGATACGGTGGTAACGACCGGCGCCGTCCAGTCGAACCATGCGCGGCAAACCGCAGCGGCGGCAGCCGCGGCGGGACTTTCCTCTGTGCTCGTTCTTTTCGACACCGTGCCCTATCGTGGACGAAGCTACCGGCAATCCGGCAATCTCCTGCTCGACCGGGTGCTCGGCGCCGAGGTCCGGATCGTTCCGGGCGATGCCGATGCCGGCGCAATCTTCACTGCCACAATGGATGAACTCGCCGCCGCCGGGCGCAACCCCTATTTCGTACCGGTCGGCGGATCGAGCGCCGTGGGCTCGCTCGGCTATGTCAATGCCTATCGCGAGATCGCGGATCAGGCGGATGCACTGAAACTCGGCGACACCGTCCTCGTCCACGCCTCGTCGAGTGGCGGGACACAGGCCGGGCTCATCGCCGGCGCCCGCGAGCGCGGCGGCGGCCCCGAAGTGCGCGGCGTCAATGTCTATCGCACCGATCACGAGCCCATGGCACAGGCCATCCATGCGCTGGCGTGCAAGACAACGGCATTGCTGGAGGCGCCCGCGCCGGCGCCCGGCGCGGTGGTTCTCGACAGCGGACATCTCGGCGAGCGCTACGGCCTGCCGACAGACGCCATGCGCCGCGCCGTCGAGCTCGTGGCGCGCGTGGAAGGCGTGCTGCTCGATCCCGTCTATACGGGCAAGGGCATGGCGGGTTTCATCGCGCAGCTTCTGGCGGGCGAGCACTCCGACCGGGACGCCGCGATTTTCCTTCATACGGGTGGAATGCCGGGCCTCTTCGCCTATGAGGAAGAATTCTCGCCTGAATGAGGCGGTTCAGCCCCGTGCGGCAACCTGTCCGCGGCGGCGGAGAACATCCGCCTGCTTCTCTTCGCCCATCGCCTCTCGGAAGCCGGCGGCCACTTCGACAAAGGCTTCGGCATTGATGCGGGCCGCGCCCTGCGCCACGCGGAATTCCTCGAGCAGCCGGTCCTCGTAGGACGACAGATAGATTTCGATCTGCTGGCGAATGCTGCGGCTGTGGCTCTGCGCGCCGACTGCATCGCAAATCGACTGCAGACCATGCATGAAGCGAAGGCACCTTCTCATCCGCTCCTCGCGGGCGCGGTCCGGCGCCTTGGCGAGGTCGGGCTTCATCGGCCCGCCACGGCCGTACTGGCCGATCTGATGGAAGGGCAGCGCCCGCACGAGTTCGGTTTCGAAGCGCGACATCTCCTGCGAGATGGCGGCGGAGACGCGGCCGCGGGCAGCGAGCAATCGCTGGCCCCAATCCCCGTTCCGGCGGAGATCGATTTCCGCAGTGAAGCCCTTCGACAAATGAGCAAAGCGGCGGATATCGAGCAGCATGGCCTCGAGGTCGGTATGCCCGGGCCGCTGCGTGTCCACCCGGCGCGCGATCTCTTCCATTTCGCCGAGAAGCACCTCGCCGAAGACGGCGAGCTCGCAACGGCTGATCACGACGTCATTTCGCTGATGGGCGACCTTGCGCACGAAGCGGAGAATCTGGGACGGTTCCGACAGCCGGTACATTGCGGCAAAAGGCAGATAGATCGCCTCCTCCGGCGCCGTCTCGCAGGTCTCGTCATAAATCCGCTTCAGCGCCGTCACCATTTCGTCGCTGAAATTCAGTATCGGCTTCGGAAGTTCGTTCTGAAGCTGAAGCATGGCTGGCGCGATCGAGAGGATGGCGCCGATCTCCCGTGCGTCCTCGATGCCGCCCTCGCCGCCCAGACGCTGTTCAACCTGCTTGCGGCGGCCGGCGTCGCCGCGCGCCTCTTCGATCGCCGAAAGGATTGCCTGCGCTGCGGAGGCGTGCAGAACGGATACCGCCGCTTCCAGCGCGAGTTTGTCGTTCTTCAGGGTGTGGTCGGCAATGCGCTGTTTCAGATCGGCCAGCGCATCGGGCAGCAGTTCCTCGCCAAGCCAGTCCCAGACGCGCCTCATCGTGCCGCGCGCAATGGCGCCCTTGCGGCGGCCATCGTCGTCGCCGTCTATCAGCATGTCCTCGAAAGGTTCGCAAAACTGGCGAAGCGCATCCGGCATGCCGGGACGCTCGCCGCGAAGACCCGCGAGCAGCGGCCGCAGGCCGGACAGGATCATTTCGTAGGGCAGGCCTTTCGTTCCGCGCAGCTTTTCGCGTTCGAGGCCCGATGCGAGCTTCACGACAGCAGGCGGCGGCAGCTGCGCCAGATAGATGGCGAGCTTCTGTCTGATCGAGGCTTGCGGTTCCGTCGTCATCGCATCTCCGGCACAACGGGTCTGCCCTGCGCCAAGGCCCGGACCTTCGGCGGGCTTTCACGGCCCTTCCCTTGCCTATGAAGCTAGCCAGCCATGCTTAAAAATTGGTTCCGGAAGCCTGATTTCCGCGGATTTATCCGTAACCCAACCGTTAAATCACTCAATCGTGACGGTGGATTTTCGATATGCCGGGGGAAAATTCGGTGGTAGCGTTTTTAGCTGGATGCCGGTTTTCGCCGGTATTCGATCTTTTTCTCTATGCGAGGCATTCAAGGCACTATGGCTAGCGGAGTCGTGAAGTGGTTCAACGCCACTAAGGGTTATGGGTTCATTGCGCCGGCGGATGGCGGCAAGGACGTCTTCGTCCACATCTCTGCCGTCGAGCGCGCGGGCCAGAAATCCCTGCAGGAGGGTCAGCAGATCCAGTATGAACTGGTCGAGGGGCGCAACGGCCGCTTCTCCGCCGAAAATCTGGTTCTCGGCTAATACCGGCATCAGCGGATCGGGCGCGCACCCGTATTCGAGACAATCAGGGCCCTCCACCTTCCGGGTGGAGGGCCTTTCTCTTTCCGCCCGCCGGTCTGGCCGATCATTGCCGGGCGGTCTAGCATGGTGACCATGTTCGGCTCCGACTCCCTTCTCGAGCGCGCGCATGCCCTGATCTGGGGACCTGCGATCGACGAACTGCCTTTCTGGCAGCGCTCGCTCTATCTCGCCGCCCGTATCGGGTGGGCCGTGGTGCGCGATCTTCTCAGCGGCACGTTGAGCCTGCGGGCGATGAGCCTCGTCTATACGACGCTGCTCTCGCTGGTGCCGGCGCTCGCCATCGCCTTTGCGATCTTCCGGGCCTTCGGCTTCGACGCCTATCTCGAGACCATGGTGGCGGATTTTCTTGCGCCGCTCGGCGACGAGGGCGATGCCATCACGCGGCAGATGATGGAATTCGTGCAGCGAGTGAACGTCAACATTCTGGGCACGGTCGGCTTTGCCTTCCTGCTCTATATGGTGATTTCGCTCATCAACAAGGTGGAGGCGGCCTTCAACGCGATCTGGCGCGTGGAAGCGAGCCGTTCCTTTGCGCGGCAATTCACCGAAATCGTCAGCATGAGCGTGCTGGGTCCCCTGCTCGTGCTCTCCGTATTCGGCATCATGGCGGGTGCGCTGTCGAACTCTTATCTCGGCGGGCTCGCCGAGTACGATGCCGTGCGCTATGTGATCGAACAGTCGAGCCGGCTGCTGCCCTATGCCATCCTGATCGCCTCTTTCGGCTTCATCTATGTGATGATCCCGAATACGCGGGTGACGCTCGCCGCCGCGGCGGTCGGCGCGACGGTCGCCGGGATCGCCTGGGGCGCCGCAGGCTGGACCTTCGCCACCTTCGTCGTGAAGTCCGCCCAGTATGTCGCGATCTATTCCGCCTTCGCGACGCTCGTCTTCTTCATGATCTGGCTTTATGCCGCCTGGCTCATCCTGCTCGGCGGCTGCGCCATCGCCTTCTATTACCAGAACCGCGCCTATCTCTCGCCCTATGCGGGTGTGAGCCTGCTCACGCTGCGCCAGCTCGACCGCATGTCGGTTCAGGCGCTAGTGCTCGTTCACGAAGCCTTCGACAAGGGCCAGACGCCCTGGACGGCGGATACGCTTGCCAAGCGGCTGCATGTGCCGATGGAGGCGATGGGCGAAATCTCGGGCGCACTCTGCGAGGCAGGACTTCTCACTTATTCGACGGGCACGCCGAGCCGGATGGTGCCGGGCCGGCCGGCTACGCGCACGAGCATTTCGGATGTCTTTGCCGCCATCCGCGCCTATCGCTATGCCCGGGCCGTCGCCGAGGAGACGCTTGCCCATGAACCGCGGGTCGAGGCTTTCTTCACGGCGCTTGCCGATCAGGAAAACCGTCTTGCCGGAGAGACGACCATCGCCTCGCTGATCGCGGCCGAGGAGGAAAAGCGGGACACGGCGGTCAGCGGCAAGACCTGATTCGTCATCTCTTGCGCATCGCGCGGCGCGCTACCCACACCGGCAGCTTCTCGCATGCCCGGCTTCACCTTCCATCACGCGCCCGAAAAGCGCGCAATCGCGCCGGATGCGGCTACCGGATGCTGTGTACGGCAATCCGTCACATACATTTTCTTGACGCGGCGGCGCGCAGGATTCACGCTGAAGATCCTAGGTTCAACATATTGAAAGGAGGTGATCCGATGTCTAACGGTCTGGTGACACCGTTTGCCATCGCCAAAGTTTCGATCTCGACAGAGGGTCGTGTGGCGAGGCGGGTTTGGTCGGATACTTCCAGGGACCTTCCTGCCTGAGCCTTAACCTATTTCGCCACGCGGGCATGCCTCGCGCGGTGACTCTGCGGATGAAACGGATTGGTGCAAACGGGGCGGTCCCGTAAAACACAACATGGCGACCGCGTCGCTGCCGTTCCGAACTGGCCGCCGCCTTCCAAAAGGAAAGCGGCGGCCTTTTCACGTCTCGAAAAAGTGGCCTCACCCAGGCGCTGGTCGGGGGACGGAATTCACCAGGGGTGAGGCCGAACGGTCCTTGAGGGACCGTCCATCTCGTCGTCGCGAACTCAGTTCACGATCTGCCAGCTTCCATCCGGCTGGCGGCAAGCGGTGCCGTAGGCATTCTGCGGCTGACCGCCGATATAGACCGTCTGCGAATATTCGCGGCAGTAACCGCCCGCGCTCTGGTAGGAGCGGCCCGGCTCGACATAGCCGTAGTTGCCGCTTTGCGGGTTGTGCCAGCGCTGCGGCTGACCGGTCTGGAACGCGCCGTAGGACGCCTGCTGCAGATAGGCCTGGTCGGCGCGATCAAGGCTGCGGCCGATATTGTTGCCGACAAGCGCACCGACAAGGACGCCCGCGCCCGTGGCCCAGAGGCGGCCCGAGCCGCCGCCGATCTGCGAACCGGCAAGGCCGCCGGCAACCGCGCCGGCCAGCGTGCCGAAACCTTCCTTCGGTCCGGCGCCGCCATAGCCACCGCCATATCCGTAGGGGCTGCCGGTCTGGCAACCCGCGAGGGCGACGGCAAGAGCGCCAACAAGAAGTGCTGATTTGATCTTCATGACACGTACCCCATTCCCTTTGGGTTGATCCGATGGTCACGAAGATAGGCAATCGCCCTTGAGCGAGGCCTGAATGCACCGTTCATATGGCGTTCAGCTTGGAGGCGCGGAAAGGCCGGGATTTCGCCTCACGCCGCCGAGGCGGGCAGGTAAAGCTCGGCCTTGAGACCGCCAAGGGCGGAAGATTCGAGCTTCAGTTCGCCGCCATAGAGCTCGGCAATCTCCGTCACGATGGAGAGGCCAAGGCCGGAGCCCGGCTTCGTCTCGTCGAGACGTGCGCCGCGCTTCAATGCGGTCTTGCGCGCGTCTTCCGGCAGGCCGGGCCCGTCATCCTCCACCGAAATCAGGAGGAAAGGCCGATTGCGCCGTTCGATGCCCGCGGCCGTTACCGTGACGCGGACATTTTCCTCCGCCCATTTGCAGGCATTGTCGATCAGGTTGCCCGCAACTTCCTCGAGGTCCTGCGCCTCGCCGCGAAAGCCCGTGTCATCGGCGCAGTCGATCTCGATGGCGATGCCGCGTTCGGCATGGATGCGTTCGAGCGCATTGGCAATACGCTTCAGCACCGGCTTCACGGGCGTGTTGGCGCCGAGCACATTGGCCGAGGCGGCCATGCGCGCACGGGCGAGATGACGGTCGATCTGCTCGCGCATCTGCATCGTCGTCCGCCGCACGGTCTCGCCGAAGGGGCCGTCGTGGCTGCGCGCCTCGTTGGTCAGCACGCTGAGGGGCGTTTTCAGCGCATGGGCGAGATTGCCGACATGGGTTCGTGCACGTTCCAGCACCTCGCGGTTGCCTTCGAGCAGACCGTTCAGCTCATCGGCCAGCGGCTCGATTTCCGCCGGAAACTCGCCATCGAGTTTCGTCGCGCGTCCGCTGCGGATTTCGGCCAACGCCTTGCGCACGCGCTCCAGCGGGCGGAGGCCGAAGCGTACCTGGATAAGCAGCGCAACGAGAAGCCCCGCGCCCATCGCGGCCATGGAGGCAAAGAGCCAGACGTTGAAGCCCTGGATTTCCTCATCCATCTCGGAGCGATCGGCGGCCACCGCGAAGGAGACCGGCACGTCATAGCCGGGCAGCGTAACGCGGCGTTCGACCACGCGGAGCGGCTGGTTTTCCGGACCCACGGCATCGAAGACCTTGAGGCCGACCTCGTTGCGATCGACCCGTTCGGCGGGCGAGAGATCGAGCGACTGGTCGAACAGCGACCGCGAACGCAAGGCCGGGCGCTGCGCCACCGGCCATATCTGCCAGTACCAGCCCGAATAGGCGAGGTCGAAGCGCGTCTCGGAGAGGCCGCGGCCCCGCTCGATCTCGCCCTGGTCGTTGATTTCGGTGGTGGCAATGAGGCTGTGCAGCAGCACGTTCAGCCGGCCGTCGAAACTGCGCTCGACGGAATTGCGGAAGATCGCCGAGAGGATGAGGCCGCCCACGACGAGCGCGATGGCGCTCCATAGAGCCGCCCCCGCGATCAGCCGGAATGCGAGACTGTCACGCCGCATCTTCCGCCGCCGACAGCCTGTAGCCGAGGCCGCGCACGGTCTCGATTACATCCTTTCCAAGCTTGCGGCGAAGGCGCCCCACAAAGACCTCGATCGTGTTGGAGTCGCGGTCGAAATCCTGGTCGTAGAGATGTTCCACAAGTTCGGTCCGCGAGATGACCCGGCCCTGATGGTGCATCATGTAGGCGAGCAGGCGGTATTCAAGCGAGGTGAGCTTGATCGCGCGGCCATTCACGGTCACGCGCGAGCTTTTCGTGTCGACCCGAACAGGCCCGCATTCAAGTTCGCTGGTCGCATGGCCGGTCGCGCGGCGGAGCAGCGCCCGCAGGCGGGCCAGCACCTCTTCCATGTAGAAGGGCTTGGCGACGTAGTCGTCGGCGCCGGCATCGAAGCCCGCCACCTTGTCGCTCCAGCGGTCGCGGGCGGTGAGGATCAGCACGGGCATGGTCTTGCCGTCGCGGCGCCACTTCTCCAGCACCGTCACGCCGTCCATTTCGGGGAGGCCGAGATCGAGCACCACCGCGTCATAGGGCTCGGTGTCGCCGAGGAAGTGCCCTTCCTCGCCATCCGTCGCGCTGTCGACGACATAGCCTGCTTCCTCCAGCGCCGAGACGAGCTGGCGGTTCAGATCGGGATCGTCCTCGACGACAAGGAGCCGCATTCTTTCTCTCCCCTGAGCCTAGTTCGCGCCGATGACACGGCCGCTGGCGGCATCCACGGTGACGACCATCACCCTGTTCTGCGCCGTCATGATCTTCACGTAATAGGCGTTACCGCCGAAACTCATATCGAGGAACCGGCCCGGATAGGCCCCGAGCGCCGCCTGCTTCGCCTGGCCGGGCGAAATCGCCTGGCCCGAGCGGACCGCATCGCGCGCCCGGTCCTGCTCCGAATGCCACTGGGCCGGCACAAGAAGATCGTTCGCCCGCGCGGGGGCGAGCCCCAGCGCGAGGAAGAAGGCGATCGTCAGGGCGATCCATGTGGTTTTCTGCGTCATGCCCCGTACCTAAGCCATGGACGCTGAACCCGGGATGAACGATCCCGGCAAGGAATCTTCAGGAAGCGCCCTCAGAACCCGCTGAGCGTAGCAAATTCCTCGAGCGGTGCGCGATCCGTCCGCAATTGGTTAATCGGGGCGCTCTCGTCCATATAGCCGAGGCCGAGGCCGCAGAAAAGCATCAGCTCCTCCGGCATGTTCACGAACTCGGAGACGGTCTTGTACCAGATGGCCCAGGCTTCCTGCGGCGCGGTGTGAAGGCCGTGCTCGCGGGCGGCGAGCATCACCGACTGGATGAACATGCCGAGATCGGACCACTGGCCGAGGCCCATCTGCCGGTCGATGGCGAAGAACATGGCGACCGGCGCATCGAAGAAGCGGAAGTTGCGGGCGAACTGCTGGAGGCGACCGGCCTTGTCCTCGCGGGCAACGCCGATCGAGGCATACATGTCCTCGCCGCATTTGAAGCGGCGGGCCTTGTAGGGATCGGTCAGGCCTTTCGGATAGATGTCGTATTCCGTGCCCTCGCCGAAGGGGTTGTCCTTCTGCTTCTCCGCGATGATGCCGAGAAATTCCTCGAGCTTCTTTCCCGTCACGACATAGACATGCCAGGGCTGCAGATTGCCGCCCGACGGCGCGTATTTCGCTTCCTCGAGAATCTGGCGGACGGTTGCCTCGGGCACCGGCTTGTCGAGAAAAGCGCGGCAGGTGATGCGGCTTTTCAGGGCTTCGGAAACTTTCATCGGGCTTTTCCTTGTCTGGTGTCGAATGTCAGCGGGCGGTGACGTGCGGCCAGAGCGCATCTGCGCCGCCCTTGATGGTTTCGCGGCCAAGGCCCCTGGCCCATTCCGCGCCGGAGCCGAATTCCGCGCGCCAGGACCAGAGGCGGCGCGTCGCGAAATGAAGCCCGTGTTCATAGGTGAAGCCGATGGCGCCATGCACCTGATGGGCAATCGAGGTGGCGATGCTCGACGCATCGTCGACGCGGATTTTCGCTGCGGCGATTTCGAAAGCGGCATCGGCGCCGCGCTTCACCACCTGCGCGCAGGCAAAATCCGTGATGACGCCGCAGGCGGCGGCCTGCGTCGAGAGCACGGCGAGCTGCTGCTGGATCGCCTGGAACTTGCCGATGGGCTTGCCGAACTGGGTGCGCTCATTCGCATAGGCAACCGACTGGGCCGAGAGATAGGAGAGAGCGCCTGCCATCTGGCAGGCGCGGGTCAGCGCGCCGTAGAGCCGCATGGCATTGGCGGGCAGATTTGCCTTCGCGCTCTTCGCAGCCACGTCTTTCAGCACGACATGGTCGCGTGGCTCGCGGGCGACATTCATGCCCGGGGTCATCTGCGCGCCGCCAAGCGGCACCAGCACCACCTCGCCCTTCACAATGGCGACGCCATGCGCCGCGTCGCGGCCATGAGGAACGCGCTTTGCCTCGCCGGAAAGCTTGCCGTCCGAAAGCGTGAACTCGCCATCGAGCAGCGTCGTCACGCCTTCCGGCACGTCCAGGCCCGCCTCGGCAAGAAACCAGTTGGCGAGGATCGATTCAGCGAGCGGCAGGGGCGCGACATGCTCGCCCGCCGCTTTCAGCACGATGGCGGCGTCCACCCATGTGGCGCCCGCACCGCCCTGCTCTTCAGGCACGAGCACGCGGGGAAGGCCGTTCGCCTCCACCTCGCTCCAGAGCGCGGCGGGAAAGGCGCCCTCCTCCGCCTTCTGGATCAGCGCCTTGTTGACGCGGTCGGAAAGAAGGCCGTTCACGCTGTCGGAAAGGATCGTCTGCAATTCGTTCATCGTCGTCTCTCCTCAGCGAAGCCCAAGACCGCGCGCGATGATGCCGCGCAGGATTTCGCGCGTGCCGCCGCGCAGCGAGAAGGATGGCGTGGTCTGCGTCAGATAGCCGAGCACTTCCTCATAGTCGCTGCCCCCGCCGATAGTGGGGGCGATGCCGAGCAGCTGATGCGCGATGACCGGCATGTCCTGTTCGAAGATCGCGCCGAGGTCCTTCACCACGGACGCTTCGAGCGCCGGGTTCTCGCCCTTTTCGAGCATGCCGGCGACGGAGAGCGACATCTGGCGCAGCGTCAGCAGATGGGCGACGAGGCGGCCGATCGTTTCGGCGCCTTCATCGCCGCCGCGCTTTTCGAGTTCGCGGATCATCTCGACCATGAGCAGATAGCTCGATAGGTAGCGTTCCGGCCCCGAGCGCTCGAAGGCGAGTTCCGCCGTCACCTGGCCCCAGCCGCCGCCCAGCGTGCCGACCATCATGTTGTCCGGCACGAAGGCATCCTCGAAGACGACTTCATTGAAATGCGCATTGCCCGCGAGATCCTTGATCGGGCGGATGGTGACGCCTTGCGTGGTCTTCAGGTCGACGAGGAACTGCGTCAGGCCGGAATGTTTCGCTTCCGGTGCTGAATCCGTGCGGAAGAGCGCGATCATGTAATGGGCGGTATGGGCGCCCGAGGTCCAGAGCTTGGTGCCGTTGACACGGAAGCCGCCCTCGACCTTGTCGGCGCGGGTGCGGGTGGCGGCGAGGTCGGAACCCGAATCCGGCTCCGACATGCCGATGCAGAAATAGCATTCGCCCTTCGCAACGCGCGGCAGAATGGACTGGCGCTGTTCCTCGGTGCCGAAGCGCAGCAGCAAGGGGCCGGACTGGCGGTCGCCGATCCAGTGCGCGCCGACGGGGGCGCCTGCGGCGAGCATTTCTTCCAGCATCACATAGCGGTCGAAGAAGCTCCGTTCATGGCCGCCATATTTCTTCGGCCAGGTCATGCCGATCCAGCCCTTCGCGCCCATCTTGCGGCTGAACTCCGGGTCCGAGCCCGACCAGGTCTGCGCGCGCGTGACTTTCGGCACATGGCGCAATTCTTCCGCGAGGAAGGCGCGGATCTCCTGACGGAGGCCCTCCGTCTCGCCGGGCAGCTCGCAAAGATCGAACCTGAAAGGCTGCATGGTCTTCTCTTCCCTGTCTTCTTTTCTTACGTCACGAGGGCGGTGGTGCCGCCGTCGACCCGGATATTGAGCGCATCCACCGCGCCGGAAAGGGGGCTTGCGATAAAAGCAACGAGGTTTGCAATTTCCTCCGGCAGCGGAATATGGCCGGTGAGATTTCCCATGAAGCTTTTCAGCACATGGGGCTCCACTTCTTCCCATGTCGTGCCCCATCCGCGCTCGCGGCCCTGCGCGAGGAAGCGGTCTTCCACTTCCTTCGTGCGGATGAGGCCCGGCGAGACGAGATTGACGGTGATGCCCGTGCCCGCCAGTTCCTTTGCGAGCGAAACGGTCATGGTCGCGAGCGCACCTTTCGAGGCGTAGTAATGCGGCATGCGGGCGGCGGGCTCCGTCGAGCCGATGGTGCCGAGCATGACGATCCGGCCCCAGCCCTTCGCCTTCATTGCACCCATGAAACCGCGCGTGAGGCGCACGGCGGAGAGCACGTTCTTTTCATAGGCATCGATCCAGCCATCGGTTTCCGTCCGACTCCACGAGCCTGCGTCGGCGGTGCCGTAATTGTTGATCAGAATATCGATGTCGCCGGCGGCGGCGACTACTTCCGCCGCACCGGCATCGGTGCAGATGTCGCCCGCGACCGCGGCGGCGGAGAAACCAAGCGCGCGGATCTCGGCGGCGGCTTCTTCCGCCGCGGCGATCTCGAAGCCGTGGACGATCACGTCTGCGCCTTCGCGCGCCAGCGCATGGGCGATGGCGCGGCCGGTGCCGCGATGGCTTCCGGAGACGAGGGCGCGCTTGCCCTTGAGCTGTAGATCCATCTGCTGCCCGCCCTTATGCGCCGTTTCCTGTGCGGCGTTTTTTCTAGCAGCAAAGCGCGCGCCTGTCCGGCTGCGGCGGCGCGTTGCCGCTGCAAAAAGCAGGCGAAATTTCGTGTGGCTCTGGCGGGGTCAGAATTCCGCTGCGGCAAGCACCGCGGGCGGTTCATTCGTGACGGCGATCTGCGTGGGCGTGAACAGCGGCGCGAGCGCGAGACCGGTATAGAGCCCGGCGGCGAAAAGGACCGCCGCGGACAGGACAAGCCCCGCCGCCGCCAATGCGCGGCGGCGCGACCTGCGGTGATAGAAAATCTTCCTCGCCATGACGGTCCCCTTTCCTTCTGTCCCGGAGGGCCGGGCGGGGCTGCTGGTTATGGCGAGTATGACGGTTCAGGCTTTACCAATTCCTAAAAGTAAAACCTAGAATTTGACCGTCTTTCCGGACCTGTCGCCTCAGCGGCGGCGGGCGAAGCCGATGTTCAGGGCCAGAATGTCGATCACGCGGGTGATCTTGCCCACCAGCGCATCGTCCTTCTGCGTGGGCGTGGCGGCGGCCACGGCGGAGGCGGCGCCGACAATGGCGAGCGCCGCCTCGATCCACTGGGCGATGGTCTGGGAGAAGAGGCCGGTCAGCAGGGTTTCCATGGGATGTCCTTTCAGGGTTGGTGCCCCGGGGACGGGGCGTAGAAGAAATGCCCGCCGATCAGGGCGAGCGGGGTCTCACGGCGGGCCCAGTCCGGGCACTCCGTATGCGGATGGAAGCGGGTGGCGCCCCGGGCGGGGCCGGGACCGGCATCGGCCGCCGCGCGGCAGATGGCGGCGAGCGCCAGAAGATCGTTCCGTGCGGGCAGGTCCGCCCTGCCCTTGAGCCGATGGACCAGCGCATGGGCGAGCGCGCGGCGGGCCTCCTCCGTCTCGCCGTCGGCGATGAGAGCCAGTTCTTCGGCAAGGCGGATAAGCGGCTTCAGGCGCCTGAAAGTGAGGCTGGTGGCGGGACGCAAACTCATGCCTGCCGGACTCCATGAAATAGGATTTAATTCCTTCATATGAGAACATATTAGGAACATTGTCAAGAACGAGGATTTCAGGCCTCGGGGCCGGTCAGTTCCAGGCAATGGATGGCGAGGCGGACGCGGCCGGTGGTGAAGTCGCCGCCCGCCGCCGTGAGGCGCAGCGGCGTGGCGCCGTAATAGGCACAGGGCGTGCCGGAGACGCCGATGACTGTCGCGTCCAGCATGGCGCCGATGCTATTGCCATAGCGCGCGGGATCGTCGGCGACGCCGAGACTCCATGTCGTGGCGCCCGCGATCGCCTCGATGACGCGGCCGGTGACGCCCAGGACGATGGCGCGGTCGGGGATCGCGAAGGCGGTTTCCGAGATCGCACCCGCCGTGAGCTCATGCTCGCCCTCGATCAAGGTGAGCGCGGTGGCGGCACCGCTTGCGCCGGTAGGACCGCTGCCGCCCGCCGGGGACCAGCCCGCGCCGTCATGGACGAGCATGACGCCGGCCGCTTCATCGAAAGCCTGCCAGCCGGCGCGGGGTGCGAAGAAGGTCCAGGCGCCGTCGATCAGCGCGGCGAGCTTGCCTTCATGGCCTGCCCATGCGCCCTCCGCTTCCGCACCGACGATATAGCGCGCGCCTTCTTCCGCCTCTTCGGGCGGGGCGGCGAGATCGCGCGCGGCGATGGAGAGATGCAGCAGCGCATCGAGGCGGCGGAGCGCCTCGTTCACCGTTACATGCTTCTGCGCCTGTGCGGCTTCGAGGAAGGGAAGTCCGAGATGAAAACTATTCGACATGAAGATGCGCGCTCCTTCCGCTGCCGCGGCCAAAGGCGCGGCTCAGTTGATAGATGGTGACGTCGAGACTTTCGAAATCCGTATGGCCGAAATCGGCGCTCTGCTCAGCGGCGCTGTAGGTGGCCTGCGGTTCGCTGGTGGCGAGGATGCGCTTCACGGCATCGCCATCGCGGATTTCGATTTCATATGCTTCCAGCTCCTCGCCGAGCGGCACATCGAGCCCCTGCCAGCTGTCGCCGCCCAAGCGTGTGCGCCTCACCCATGAAAGACGGATCGTGCCGTCCTCGACGCGCCGGGCGCGAAGATGCACGGGCGACAGCGGGCGAAGGCCGACGCCATCGAAGGCACGGGTGACGCTCGCATAGGACGGGTCGTCGTAAGGCAGCGGCGCGGGGCCATAGAGCCATTGGCGGGCAAGGCCACGTTCGGCATCGAGAAGGCCGAGTTCGCTCACGGCATCGTCAAGCAGGACGAAGCGTGCGCCCGCTTCGAGCGGGGCGCGCATGGCGCGTTCCGTGCCCGCCTGACCGCGCAGCAGGCCGCGCAGCATGTATGTCGCGGGCGCGACGAGTTCGGCCTCGCGGAACTGGATCACCTCCCACGTGCCATCCGGCGCTTCGAGCGCGGCGGCATTCGCGCCGCCGAGCACCGCGCCTTCGGACGCGCTCGACAGAGCGCCGCTTGCGAGCGCAACCGTGAGTTCGTTCGCCTCGTCCCAGCGCGAGGCGGGGCCCGGCGGCAGCGTAGACACCGTGCGGCCGAGCGTAGCCGCCGCCGTCACCACGCGATCGAGCGCCACGCCCGCGCCGCTGTCGCGCCAGACCGCAACGCCGCCCGGCCAAGGATCGGCGGCGACGGCGATGCGCGGCGCATGCGGTGTTTCATGGCCGGTGATGAGCGGCAGATCCATGAAGACCGCAAGCGGCAGGCCATAGTCGCGCGGCGCGGCGGGCACGGCGTCGCGCGGCGGCGCATCGGAAGGCGCGAAGAGGCCCGGCATGCCCGAGACGCCAGATGCTTCCCGCGCGCCTGCATCGGCAATGCCTGTGAGGCGGTAGCGCGCGCTGCGGTGGCCGAGATCAAGCGAGACGGTGTCGCCCGGATCGAGCGCGAGGAGACTTGGCGGCAGCGCGAAGTCGCCCCGCTCGCGCTCCTCCCATGTCTTTTGCAGCCAGAGGTCGGCGATGCGCTGGGCATCCATCTGTGTCAGCACCATGGGCAGCGCCGCCGTCACGACCCGCTGACTGCCGCCTGCGAGACGGCGCGCCTCCACCGCTGCCTGACGGTATTCCATGCCGCCAGCGATATAGGTGAGCTTCAGCGCGGCGGGGAGTTCCGTCTCCTGCGCGCGGGTGAGCTTCCAGCCGGGGGCGGCGCTGTCGTCGCCGACCGCGAGCATGTCCGGCGTGAGCGCCGTGGTTGCGCCCTCATCGAGATGGCGGAAGAGGATGCGGCCTTCCGTTTCCGCCGCATCGAAGAAGCCCATGAGCATCAAAGGCTCGATGGCGGCGCGGGGCGACATGATGCGGTCGATCACGAAGCCGTCGATCACGCCGTGGAGGCCGTCGGCATCGAAATCGTCAAAGCCTGCCTCGCGCATGATCGCAGCCGTGAGCGCGGCGAGCGGCGCTGCGCCCATGCGGCCGTTCAGCCAATGGCCGAGCCGCCAGTTCGCCGCATCCGCCCAGACATCGCTCCGCTCCGGGAAGGCCGGGAAAGGCCGCGCGTCCCATGTCCAGAAGAACATGCGCGCGGGATCGACCATCGGCCCGCCATAGATATCGGAGGCCGGGTTTGTGCCCACAACGTGGTCGGCATGGGCGGGCGACCAGTAGCTCACCTGCGCCTCGATGAAGCGGCGCTGGATGAAATCGTCCCGTGTGCCGCGCGAGAAATGCGGCACGGCGCTTTCCGCCGATTTCGGATCGACGAAGCGATTGGGCTCGTTCGTGCCCTTGTCGATCGCGGGACAGCCGAGTTCGGTGAACCAGATCGGCTTCGATTGCGGCACCCAGGCCGTCGGCGCATCCGCTTCCGTGCCATCGTCGCGATCATGATGCGCGTTCGACCACCAGTTCTTCAGGTCTTTCGCGCGCCAGAGCCAGGGCTTGCCATAGGCGCCATCGGTAATCGGCGTGCGGATTTGCAAGGCGCGGTCATCGTCGCTTGCATAATGCCAGTCATAATCCTCGCCGCCCGCGATGCGCGAGCGGAGATAGCCGAGGTCGTAGATCGAGGCCCAGTCCTGCGCATCGAGATGGTTATCGCCGTCGCGCCAGTCGGTGAGCGGGGCGTACATATCGATGCCGATGAAGTCGATATTCGCATCGGCCGAGAGCGGATCGAGATGGAAGGCGAAGCGGCCCTCGCCCCTGTCATGGCCGCGATATTCCGACCAGTCGGCGGCATAGGAAATTTTCGTATCGGCTCCGAGGATCACGCGGACATCCGCCGCAAGCTGCATCAATGCAGCGACGGCGGGATAGTTGCCGGAACCATCGCGCGCCTGCGTCAGCCCGCGCAGTTCCGAGCCAATGATGAAGGCATCGACACCGCCAGCCGACGCGCAGAGCTGCGCGTAGTGCAGCACCATGCGGCGGTATGACCATTCGCTCGCACCGGGCGCGGCGCTGCCGAAGAAGGCGGCGACATCCGCCGCCGTGTCGCCTGCGGGCGCGATGCGGCCGCGCCAGGGATAAGCGCCTTGCGCGCCCTCGCCCGAGGGATCGGGCAGCTCCGCATCCGGTGGAATGTCCATCATCACGAAGGGATAGAAGACGGTGGCGAGCCCGCGCGCCTTCATATCGGCGAGCGCGCGGCGGAGGCTCGCGTCGGAGGGCGTGCCGCCATAGGCGGGGCGGCCGTCGATGCGGCTCACTTCGGCGGCGGCATGGCGGGGGAGCCCGGCGACGCTCCACGGCTCCGGCCAGGTGATCTTGTGGCGCGTCTCGACCTTGGGGCGGATGGTGCAGGAGCCGCAGCGCAGATCGTCGCCGAACCAGGACGCGACGAGGAGCGCCGCGCCGACACTGGGGAGCGCGGCCTGAAGCTCGTCCAGCGCGGCGGTGAAGTCAGCGACGCCCGAGGCCATATGCATGTTGAGCGGACGGCTCGAGACTTCGCTCAGGATTTCGCGGCGCGGTTCCGTGTCGTAGACGAATTCTCCGGCGCCGGGGATCACCGTAACGGCGCGCACGAGACTTTCCACGCCATCCAGCGTGCGGAAGACCTCGAAGCTCAGTTGCGGAATGCGGTTGCCGAAGGGCGCGACATCGAAGTCCTCGAAGACGATACAGGCCGTGCCGCGATAGGCAGGGGCGACGCCCATGATTGTTTCGATCAGCGGATCGGGCATCTGGTCTTCGCCGCCGCGGTGCAGCCGCCAGGTGACATTCGCCAGCGAGAGCGGCTTGCCGTCGGCCCAGACGCGGCCGATGCGCGCGACCTCGCCTTCGCAGAGCGCCACGGCGAAGGAAACGGAGTAGCTGTATTCGGTGACGCTTGCCGACGAGCCGCCACCCTTGCCGCCGCCAGCCGAACGCGTGTGGCGATGTTCCTTGTAGTCCGTCGCCCAGACGACCTGCCCGCCGAGGCGCGCACGCCCGTAAAGCTTCGGGATCGGCGCGCCTTCACTCGACGCCATGACATGGAGGTCGCCGAGACGCGGGCCTTCGACATGCGACGAGCTGCCGAAGAGACGGGCATCGACCATCGAGCCCGCGAGGGAGCCGAGCGCACTGCCGAGCGCGGCGCCGGAAATCGTCGCGCCGAAAAAGCTCAGGCCGGAAGGCAGCAACGCGCTGCCAAGCGCGGAGCCCGCGCTCGAAAGAACGAGTGTCGCCATTTTCTAGTCCTCGATATGCGGAAAGCGGAAAGCGAAGGCGGCGCGGGCGCGCCACCAGCGGCCGATATGGGTTTCGACGACGGCATGGCCCGACCAGGCATGGATCATGCGATCGACGCCGCTGACGATGGCGGCATGTTTGGCGGGACCGTGACGGCGCATGCGGAAGAGCAGCACATCGCCCGCGCGCGCTTCAGTGGCCGCAATTTCCACCATGTGGCGGCGTGCGGCTTCCGCCATGGCCTCGGCCGTGCCGGGGGCTTCCGCCCAGTCCGGCGCATAAGCGGGCGGGGCTTCCGGCTCCGGCCCCATGGTTTCGCGCCAGACGCCGCGCAAGAGGCCGAGGCAATCGGCGCCCACGCCCTTCACGCTTGCCTGATGGCGATAGGGCGTGCCGATCCAGCCGCGCGCGGCGGCGACGATGTCATCTCTCGCCGTCATGTCAGTTACCCGCCGTCGCGATCACGAAATCATTGCCCGGCATATGCGGGAAGCCGCGGAAGTTCGCGGCATTGGCAAAGCGGTCACGGCAGGTAGCGAACTGCTTGTCGCAACCGGCCGTCACCTCGAATGTGTCTCCGGCGAGGACCGGCCGTGCGGCGGCGCGCCAAAGCTCGATGCGGCCGCCCGCGCCATGCGCTTTCACCTCCATCGCCGCGCCTTCATTCGCGCCGCTCGTGAAGCGGAGCCTGCCGCGCGTGAAATGACCGGCGGGGAAGGCAGCGAGTTCCATCGCGATAACTTCCCTGTCGGCGCTCGCACTTGCGACCACCGCCTCCGCCGTCCAGTCCGCCGCCGCGAGGCCGCAGCGCGCATCGCAGAAATCGGCGTCGCAGCCATATTGATAGAGGCGGCCGACGGGCTGGTTCAGCCTATGCGCGAGGCCGCGGAGTTCCGCCGTGAAGGCGGCGCCCGCGCGCGAGACCTCGCCGAGATTCCCTTTGCGCATCAGGAGGCGCTCGTCCACGTCCTGCCAGTTGACGCGCCAGATCTCGAATTCGGCATCGTCATAGAGACCGGCGGCGAGATCGCCTTCGTCGAGATGCGCGGAGGTAAGCGCGCCCGCGACATCGAGATTGCCGGGGTTGAGGCCGTTCGTGCTTTCGATGGCGGACGCCGTGAAGCCCGCGGCGGCCTCATAGATAACGCCGCCGAAGGCGAGATCGCGGTCATGCTCCGTAAAGCCGAGCACCACGCCGTCGCGGCGCGTGAGATTCCAGCACCAGGCAAGTGTGGTCACGCCCGCAGCAAGATGCGCCGCGAGGCCGGGGGAGATGGTTTTCATTCGAAAATTCCTGTTTATCCGTCTACGATCAATAGGTCATGGACAAGAGCACAAGGGTCAGCGTCCGGCTCTCAAGCCACAGCGCCAGTCTTTCGGGAGGCAATATGAAAAGCACAGCCAGGGTCATTCTGATTGCCTCGACAATGATGAGCGCGTTGACCGGGGCGGCAGGCAGCACCTTCGCCAGTCAGCCGAGCGTTGTCGGACCGCAGCGCACGGCAACCGAACTTCGCGAAGCGCACGGCCCGATCAGCCCAACCGGGTTTCGTATTGTCTATGAAAGCGTCACAGATGGCGGCAGCAAGGAACAGGTGACGCTGACCCTCGCTGAAGACTTCATCGAAACCGCGAGAGAAGCGCATTTTCGTCTTATCGATTTCAAGCTAAGACGAAGCATTCGCATCGACCGGAGCAAGCGCAGCTTCGAAAATTACTCGCTGTATGGGGAAATCGCATTTCGCGCCTACGAAATGCAAAATCGCCAACACCTGCGTCGCACGCTTGAGTCCATGAACGTCAACGATCCTCCTTCGTCGGTGAATCCCTTCTGGGCAGCCGTGGAACTCCGGGTCCCCGATCGCACGGCGCCGGATGCGATTGCGTCAAGGCGCGACGATGGGGACATTGTCCGGTTCAGCTATGGCGGTTCGGAGGTCTCCTCCTTCACCCTCTCGACGACACAGGTTCCAGTTGCCCTGCGGAAGCGGTTCGTCCAGGGGATGCGGGAGGTTACCTCGGTTCATCCGGCCATTCTCGATGCCATGACGTCGGGCGGCACCGTCCCGCAGGAAATCGCTTATGTTCGCGCCAAGAACAGCGGGGGTTTCAAATACACAACTCTTGTCCTGATCTCCGCAGGCCCGGTGACACCCAGCTATCCCCTTCCAGCCGATTTCAAAGCCGATATCAGACCCGATCGTGCCGTCGCGCCGCTCGAAAGACCCGGAGCAAAAATCCTGCGCGAGTTGATGCCCGTGATGCTCGACGCCGTAGCTGGGCGCCATGGTTCCGGACCGCAAAGCGTTTCCAATTACAAATCGGCTATCGACAATGCCATGCGCGCTGGACAATCCTTTCAGGCGCTGGCCCTTGCGCTGGAGCTTTCGCTGCAGTACGGGGATAATCTTTCTACTTGTCCCTCCAGCGAAACCGCTTGCCACCCATTCGGGAAGATCGTTCAGGCGGCAGAACGCGATCCAAACGGCCGCGCGCTGCTTCACTCGTTCCGTATCGAACAGTCCGACCCTGCAGCCGCAACAAGAGAGCGGGAGAGCATCGACACGAGTTTGCTTTCAAACGGATATCTGGTCGGCGCGTTCATTGCGAACGGACTTAACGCGCAAGGCACAAGGCCCGAAGACGCACGCCGCCTTCATCGCGACGCCATACTGGGCAATCCCTATGTCGGCAGCTTCTATAAGGATATCGGCGATCACTTTACCTACTCCTTTGAAATTCCGACGGCATGGCTCTTCTACGACCTCGGCAGGGCGTTGCCCGGGCGAAATCAGGCCGAGAGCGACCCACTCGCACGGGTCGATTCGATCGAGAAGCGGCTTTCCGCCGATTTTCCGGAGTTCTTCTAGACCGCTCATAACCTGATCTCGATGACCGGAATGTCCGGAACGCTGCCGGCTTCGAAGGCGGCGAGGTTGATGTCGAGGAAGTCGGTGTCGAAGCGGACGGGGACGTCGAATTCAAAACCGGCGGTGACCGCCGCGCCGGGCGCAGGCGGCGACGTGAAAGTGACGAGGCCGGTTGCGGGATCGGCGGTGTAATCGACGCCCCCTTCCAACGGCGCGCCTGCCATCGCGACGCGGATGCTGCCCGCAACGGGCTTGGCGATCTCGCGGGTGTAGCTTGCGCCGCCCGACGCATAGGTCTTCACGAGCTGGAACGATATGCGCTCGCCATCGCCCTGCCCGAGCGCCTGATCGAGGGCGGAGACGGCGGCCGACGGCGCGGCGCTTTTCCAGTCGGCGCGGTCCCGCCAGCGAAAGCCGTGCAAACGACCGTGACGCGCCTCGAAGAAGGCGATGAGCGCGTGAATGTCGTCGAGCCGCTTCAGGCCGAAGCCCGCATTGTAACGCCGCCGCGAGAGCGCCCAGGGGCTGTTGCGCTCCTCGCGGCCGGAGCCGAGGGTGACGATTTCCGTGCGCCGCTCCGGCCCGCCGCTCGCACCGAGCGCGATCTCGAGCGGAAACCTGATGTCGTGGAAGGCCATGTCAGATACTCCTCATTCAAGTGTTTCTGCGGCCGCGCGCAGCGGCGCGGGCAAGCATCGCCGCGATCTGCGATTCCGAGCGGCGGAAGCTCGCGACGTCTGTTGCCGTTACGTTGAACGTGATCTGCATGGGCGGGGCGCCCTCGCCCGCCGCGACGCCGAGGCGGCCATCCGCGCCACGACGGAGCGGCAGGATCGCCTCCGCGCCTGCTTCGCCCGCAAGGCCGGTGCCGCCGCGCAGGGGAAAGAGCATGGGGCTCGAGACAACGCCGCCCTTCGCGAAGGGCAGCACGCGGCCATCGGCAATCGCATTGCCATCGGCATTCATGACGAGAGAGCCGATGGCATTGCCGATGCCGCCGGAGACAGCACCCGTGACGGCCTTCAGCGCGCCGTCCAGCGCAATGCGCGACAGATCGAGCGCGAGTTTCCTGAGCGTGTCGGAAAGCGAGCGGCCTTTCAACGCCGCGCCTTCAAAAGCAGAGGCCAGCGCATCGCCGAAATCGCGGCCGTCACGCGTGGTGCGGCGGAGCTCGGCGCTGACACTTTTCAGCGCGCGTTCGCTGTCGAGCGCGAAGAGACGCGCCGCCTCGCCCGCTTGCTCCATGGCGCGGGTGAGGGTTTCGGGGTCGGTGTCGGGGGTCATTTTCTTCTCCGATCAGAACAGCCGGGCCTGAAACGAAAAATGCGCCGGCCATCGGCCAGCGCATTTCGGTTTCGTGCCGGATGGTGGCCGCTACCTGGCCACCGGGATAGCCCGGACGGAAACATCCACCGTCCCGTTATGCGCATAGGTCATGCTGGCGGTCGATTCCGAGCCTGTGTAAACGGGCACCATGAAGGCGCCTGTCGAAATCATCTGCTGATTGACATTGCCGCTCACGCGGGAAATGTCGGTGCCGACCACATCAGGATCGGATGAGACCACCAGGTAGCGATCGCCCGGCCGCGTGCGCAGCATGGCGGTGAGAGCCGTACCGCGAAAATGGATGGACTCACGGTCGATCTGCCGCAGAACCTTGCCCTCCTTGTCCAGCACCACGATCCGCGGCGGCAGGATACCGCGTGTACTCGGCAGGCTCCGCACCGTGACGATGATCGGCTGACCGGCTTCCGGCAGAGCGAAGACCTCGTAGAGGCTCTTTTTCTCACCGACGGTGAGACAGGGGCTCTGCTCCGAGATCGTCGCCCTCACGGCCTCGATCTTGCCTTCGGCGCTGAAGCTGACTGGCAGGGCGCGACCGAGATTGGGCTCCTGCGTGCAGGAGGCCGGCGCAATCTGCACCAGCGGCGACAGGTCGGGCGCGTTGTTTGCGCAGGAGGCGACGAGCAATCCCGCGGACGCCACTGCGAGGCATTTCCACTTGTTCATGCGCTGCTCCTAGCGCAACAAGGTGGCGATTGCCTCGGTCGATTTCGCAAAGGCGATATCGAGCCCCTCCACCGCCTTGTCGGGATCGCGCTCCAGCGACGAGAAGTCCGAAAAGGAATAGGCCGGGTCGGGCGAAATCGTGACGTTGGTCGTTTCGTAAGTGGCGTTGAGGCGATTGTAGAAGATGACATCTTCCATCAACACGCTTGAATCCTTCGCACTGACGAGACGCACACGCGTTTCGACAATCGGCCGGTAGGGCGTGCCGTCGGTAATGCCCGCAGCGATATAGCCATAGCCTCTCATCACGATATCGAGATAGGCATCCACTTTCTCGGTGTTGGAGAGCGGATAGGTCTTCAGGAATTCGCCGCGCTCCGAGCGCGCGACGGAGACACGGCGCACTTCATAGCCCTGGGCCTCGAGCGACGCGGTCACACCGGCCATCAGCTTGTCATGAGCCACGAACTGGCGCGAATTCAGCATGGACTTCAGATCGCTCTCGCGCGAGGACTGCATGCCGGCATCGACCAGAGCGCCGATCAGCCCGAAACTCTGCCCGACGCTGCTCGCGAGGATCGCCGAAGGACCCGTAGGAATATCCGGCGTCAGGATGCCGATTGTCTTGATCTGCCCTGCCGAGGAGCTGTCGAACGGAATGGCCGGCTGGGTCGCACAACCGGCAAGCATCAGCAGCGCGGCCGCAACCACGCCGATACGGCTCAAGATATTCATCTGGTCCCCCCAAAGTCCCAATGACCGCCGACTTACAACGCCAGCACCCAAGTCGAATGGTACAATCAAAATTTCGATGTGCAATAATCAAAGTCTCTATAGACCCGATTATTGACCGGATTCACACCCCTCGTCAGGGAAGGCCAGCATCATCCGGCGCAGCGACTGCCGGCTCATTCCGTGCTGCCGCACCGGCCGCAATGCGCGGGCGGCGGCGGCGAGTTCGGGGAGCGTCAGGCGCCAGAAGATTTCCGGCGGCAGGCGCAGCTGGCCGAGGCCGAGCGACATGGCTTCGTCCCAGGGAAAACGCGGCGCGCTCACTGGCCGCTTCCGCCGAAAGTTGCGGAGAGCAACTCCGCAACGATGGCGACGAAGCCCGCCGCGCCGCCTTCCGCCGTCATGCGGGATACATCTTCGTCACTATGCTGATGACCCGCGCCGCGGAGGCCCGCGCCGATGATCTTCACCGCGTCGGCGGCGGCGATGCGGCCCGTTTCGAAACGGATCGCCAGCGCCAGCATGTCCTCGCCGCCGAAAGCCTGCTCAAGCTCGGCAAGCGCGCCGAGCGTCAAGACCAGCGTCATGCGCTCGCCATCGAGGAAGGCCTCGATTTCGCCTCTGTGCCTGTTTGCCATTTCCACCTCATTGATGCTGGAGCCTGCCGCCCGAATGCGGCTATCCTTTCCCCGGGGCCGCGCTTCGCCCGAAGCGCAACACCGGGGGACTTCGTTCGTGAAACTTCTACGCCTTGCCGCCATCGCGATCTTCGCTGCCACCACCGCCCATGCGCAGGAGCGCGAGCCCGCACCGCCGCCGCAGGACCCGTCTCTGGCGACCATTCGCGGAGACGTCATCCATGGCACGTTCGGCAGTTCCGGTACGCGGATCGCCGCGATCAACGGCAGGACCATTTTCGGCCCTGAGGCAAGCTGCGCCCGCCATGACCTCGCGCCCGGCCCCCACTCCATCGTGGTCGCCAATGGCAGGGCCCTTCTCCCCATTCGCCTCGATGTTTCGGCGGGAGACGTCTATGTCGTGGAGAAGGCGGGCAAGGACAACATTCTCATCAGGGAGACAAGGTCTGGCGCCATTATCTCCCAGACATCAGCACCGCCGAACGCAAGTGCGCCGGGAAGCGCGGATGCGGCGACAATCAGAATCGAGAAAGCGCGAATTGCAACCCTGCTCGCCGGGTCGGTCGAGCAGGGAAGCGCTAATCTCTACACGGTCGATGGCAATCGCCTTACGGACAAAACGACATCAACCTCCGTCGAACCCGGAACCCGCGCGCTCAGCTTCATGATATCGCATGCGTCGTCGGCCTTTCCCGTTTCCATGCAACCCCTGGTCATTTCGCCATCCGGCTCGTACGGCTGGTGGCAGGTCTTTCCTTTACTGCTCGACCTCGAGCCCGGGCACAGCTACGTGATCCGGCCGGGCGAGTTGCGCATGGGCAATTTCAACGGGCAGGTTGTCATCTCGATCCATGACGAGACAGCGGGCAAGGATGTCGTGTCCGGTCTTCCCGTTGCCCTCAATGTCATCAACCGCGGGGCAACCTATTTCGCGGGCGTATCCTACGATACGCAAACGTCGTTCACGGACAAGAAAGCAAAGCGACCGCCGCCGAAGCCGAAGCAATGGTGCGAGAGAGACCGCTGAGCGCGCTGCGTGCGCTAAAATTGCCGAGGATGATCCGATGAAAAGATTCCTTTCCTTTGTCCTGGCCGCTCTCGCCCTTTCGCTCGCCGCCTGCGCGCCGAAGCTCGAGACACTGCCGCCCGCCGATTTTCAGCCCTACAAGCCGGACCTTACGGGCATTGCAGAACCGGCGACATTGCGCGGCAGCTATTCGCAAAAGCCGGGCCTTGTCGGCAGCGCGACCTATGCCGTCGGTGTCTTCGCCATCAATGGCAAGGTTGCCTTTGAAGACGAAAAGTTCGACGTGCCGATAGAACTCAAGCCCGGCCCCCAATCGCTCACCATCGGCTATATCGTCGGCAGGCGCGGCGATTCCATTCCCGTGATGCTCGATGCAAAGCCGGGCGGCCGCTATGTCGTCAAACGAGCCGAGGACACCAACTGGGCGGACGGGCTCAATTACAACCGTATCCGCACATGGCTCTATATCGAGGATGAGCGGACCGGCGAAATCGTCGTGCCGAAGACGCCGGATCTCCTTATGTCGATCGAGGGGCGCTACCGGCCACCCTCCGGCGCCGATGTGGCGACGATCCGCGGCACAGTCCACGAGAGCGGCCTCAGCGTCTATCCCATCGCTGTCGACGGGCAGATTGTGCCGGAAGACAGGGAACGCGGCGTGTGGGTCGCGCCGCTGTGGGAACCGACGAAGTCCGTCGCCCTTGCGCCCGGCACGCGGGCCATCGCGATCCTCGCGCGCACCGGCCTGTACGAAGGCTATCTTCCCGTTCTTCTGGATGCGAAGCCGGGCGCGGCCTATGTCGTCAAGTTCGATTTTGCCTTGAAGCGATCCGGTGGCCTGCGGATACATACCCATACGATCTGGATCGAGGACGCAGCCACGGGCGAGATCGTCGTTCCGAAATCGGACTTGCCGGGCACTATCCTTTAGCTCATGCCGCTGCGAAGGCAATCTCGCCGGCGCTCTCCAGCGCAAGGTCGAAGGTGATTTCGCCGTCATGGTCGCCTGCGAATTCGAGCGCGGTGATCTGGAAGGGGCCGGTCACGGTTCCGAAATCGGGGATGACGACTCTCCAGGCGCGGATGGCGCCCGCGAAGAAGATGTCTCGGACGCTCGCATCCGACGCCGCATCGCGGAAGATGCCGCGGCCCGTGATGGCGGCGGAGCGGACGCCCGCGCCTTCCAGCAGCTCGCGCCAGCGGCCGGCGGACTCGGCGTGCGTCACGTCCACCGCGCGAGCATTGAAGGCGATGGCGCGGGAGCGAAGCCCCGCGACGGTGATGAAACTTCCCTCGCCCGTGCTGTCGAGCTTCAGCAGCAGGTCCTTGCCTTTCTGGGCTGTCATTCGGATGGTCCTTTTTGTGTTCCATTTTTCACTACAACGTCATTGCCGGGCCCTCTTTTGAAACTTCAAGGAGGCCGGCAATCCAGGAACTGCTCGCTCTGTGCCAGCCGCTCTGGACCCCCGGGTCAAGCCCGGGGGTGACGAATAAGGTGGAGCGATTACTGGCGCCCCCGCCTCTACCCTTCCTCCGTCACCGCACGGAGGCGGATGGTGCCGCGCCAGGTGAGGCCGTCCGGCTCGCGGCGCGTCTGCACATCGAGGAAGCGGAGATTGACGAGGCTATGGGTTTCGAGCGCGAGGGCAGCGTCGTGGAGCGCCAAGCGGACGGCTTCGAGGATCGTCTTTGCCTCGGCCCTGCCACCACCGCGGGTGAAGCAATGGAGGGCGAGGCGATGTTCCATGCCGGCCGGCCAGTCGCGCGTCTCGCTCTCGCCGAGAGTGAGATAGGGATGCGCGACATCGCCCGGCGGATTGTCGTGGATGCGGGCGCCGACAAGGGCGGCGAGTGCTTCATCGGACGCGAGGCGGGCGAAGATCGCCTTTTGCAGTTCGAGATCGGCGCTCATGCGGCTTCCTCGCAATCGAGAATAAGAAGATGCTTTCGCCCGTCCGGGCCGCGGATCGCGCGGATGTCGAGCGGGCGCGTCTTCCAGATGACGCGCATGGCGGCATTGAGGCCTTCGCGATAGCGGATGGTGAGGCGAAGACGCGCACGGGCAGCGAGGCGCTCGCCGGTCACGCGCTCATCGCCGCCAAGCTCCTCCACCTTTGCCCAGACGGTGGCCTCATCTTCCCAGGCGATATTCGCGCCGCCCGCGCCATCGGCCGTGAGCAGCGGCGACTGGAGCGTGACGCGTTCGCGCATGCCGCCGATCGGATTGTTTTTCAAAGACGGAGCCTCCGGTAGGGCGCTGCAAGCGCGGAGACGGTGAGCGGTAGTTCCGCCCCCTCGCCCATGGGCGCGCGGTTTTCGAACCAGTGCGCGGCGAGAAGAAGCACCGCCTGTTTCAACGGCTGCGGCACGGCGGCGGCGGGTCCATAGCCCGCCGTGAATTCCACCTCGATGCCGGCAAGGCGCATCGCGGGCATGGGCCAGGCCTGACCGCGCCTTGCGGCGATGCGCGGCGGCTCGCCCTTCGCGTCCACCTCGTAGAAGGCGGGGTCGATGGTCAGCATGGCGCCGCTGAGGAGCGCGACCTTCACAGCCGTCACTTCCGCGACGGGCGCGAGCGGCAATTCGATGGGGCGCGACGGCCAGTCGTCCATCGTGTAGCACCAGTGCTGCGTGACGAAGGCGCGGCGCGTTTCCGCTTCGAGGGCCGTGCGCGCGGCGGTGATGAGGGCTGCAAGCAGCGCGTTCTCCTCCGCCGCGTCGAGGCGGAGATGGGCGCGGGCTTCCGCGAGCGTCACCGGCTCTTCGGCGGGGGGTGCGATGAGAGAGAGGGTCATGTGTGGTGGTTCCAAGGCTAATAAAATTCGTCATGGCCCGCTTCATGCGGGCCATCCACGTCTTTGCCGCGATCAAGAAGAAAGACGTGGATGACCCGGACAAGCCGGGTCATGACGTCGTTTTTTTGACTTCTACCTCACCGGCTCCAGATGCCCGCCGCCGAGGAGAGCGAGGGCGGCGACGGGGGTGGGCTCCTCGTGCTCCCCGATGAAGAGGACGCCCACCCGCGTGTAGCGCGCGGGGCCGGCATAGCCGGTGCGGCAGACACAGAGATCACCGTCCGCGCTTTCGACGCGGGCGAAGATGCCTGCCTCGTCCGGCGGGGCGCCCAGCACTTCATGCGCGGCGGTGACGGGCAGCCAGTCGCCGCCATTCTCCGAGGACTGAAGGACGCAGGCGATGGAGATTTCTTCCGAAAGCTCTTCGCCCGCGGCGCCGATCAGCACCAGATGTTCCACCGCCTGGAAGCCCCTGCCATCGACGGGCGCGCCGTAGCGCGTAGCCGTGGAGGGCGCGGGATCGAGCGTCTGGATCGCCTTCAGGCTGTTGTGAATGTCGCGCATGGGCCACCTCACGACGAGAACTGGAGGAACTTGATCGCCTCGAAGTTCTGCACGCCGCCGCCGACGCGCTTCGTCGTGTAGAAGAGCACGTAGGGTTTCGCGCTGTAGGGATCGCGCAGCACGCGGATGCCGAGGCGGTCGACGATGAGATAGCCGCGTTTGAAATCGCCGAAGGCGATGGCGGGTGCATCCGCGGCGATCGAGGGCATGTCCTCGGCCTCCGTGACGGGGAAGTTCAGG
>JAHBYL010000119.1 GCA_019635955.1 Parvibaculum sp. | reverse complement strand
GTCGCCCTTCACCTCCCCCTCGCGGGGAGGTCGGATCGCGCTGGCGCGATCCGGGTGGGGGGCTGAACCCATCCTGCACACTCACGCGCCGCTTCACCCCACCCCAACCCCTCCCCGTCAAGGGGAGGGGCTCGAGAGCCGAACCCTATGCTGAGAAACGATATTGCCATCACGCCGGAACTCGTCGCCGAACACGGGCTCAAGCCCGACGAGTACCAGCGTATTCTCGACCTGATCGGCCGCGAGCCGACGCTGACCGAGCTCGGCATCTTCTCGGCTATGTGGAACGAGCATTGTTCCTACAAGTCGTCGAAGAAATGGCTGCGCACGCTGCCGACCACCGGCCCTCGCGTCATCTGCGGCCCCGGCGAGAATGCGGGCGTGGTCGATATCGGCGACGGACAGGCGATCATCTTCAAGATGGAAAGCCACAACCACCCCTCCTATATCGAGCCGCATCAGGGCGCGGCGACGGGTGTGGGCGGCATTCTGCGCGACGTCTTCACCATGGGCGCGCGCCCCATCGCCGCGCTCAATGCGCTGCGTTTCGGCGAGCCGGATCATCCGCGCACGCGCCACATCGTCTCCGGCGTCGTCGCCGGCATCGGCGGCTATGGCAACAGCTTCGGCGTGCCGACCGTTGGCGGCGAAGTGAATTTCGATCCGAGCTACAACGGCAACTGCCTTGTGAACGCCTTTGCGGCGGGCCTCGCCGATGCCGACAAGATTTTCTACTCGGAAGCGAAAGGCGTCGGCCTTCCCATCGTCTATCTCGGCTCCAAGACCGGCCGCGACGGCATTCACGGCGCCACCATGGCGTCCGCCGAATTCGGCGAGGACTCCGAAGAGAAGCGCCCCACTGTCCAGATCGGCGATCCCTTCTCCGAGAAGTTGCTCCTCGAAGCCTGCCTCGAATTGATGGCGTCGGGCGCGGTCATCGCCATTCAGGACATGGGCGCCGCGGGCCTCACCTGCTCCGCCGTCGAAATGGGCGCCAAGGGCGATCTCGGCGTCGAACTCGATCTCGACAAGGTGCCCTGCCGCGAAACCGGCATGACCGCTTATGAAATGATGCTGTCGGAAAGCCAGGAGCGCATGCTCATGGTGCTCGACCCCGCGCGCGAAAAGGACGCCGAGGCGATCTTCGTGAAATGGGGGCTCGACTTCGCGATCATCGGCAAGACGACGGACGATCTGCGCTTCCGCATCAAGCAGCATGGCGAGGTCATGGCCGATCTCCCCATCAAGGAGCTTGGCGATCAGGCACCGGAATATGACCGGCCTTTCGTGAAGGCGGCAAAGCCCGCGCCGCTCGCGCCCTCCGACGTGCCCGCACCGAACGATATCTCCGATGCGCTGACGAAAATGCTCGGCCTGCCCGACATGTGCTCGCGCCGCTGGGTCTGGGAACAATACGATCACCTCATTCAGGGCAACACGGCGATCGGACCGGGCGGCGATGCCGCGGTCGTGCGCATCGGCGATGGACCCAAGGGCCTCGCCTTCACGCTCGACGTGACGCCGCGCTATTGCGCCGCCGATCCGCAGGAAGGCGGCAAGCAGGCTGTCGCCGAATGCTGGCGCAACCTCACCGCCGTCGGCGCCGAGCCGCTTGCCATCACCGACAATCTGAATTTCGGCAATCCCGAAAAGCCCGAGATCATGGGCCAGTTCGTCGGCTGCATCGAAGGCATCGGCGAAGCCTGCCGCGCGCTCGACTTCCCGGTCGTCTCCGGCAACGTCTCGCTCTACAACGAGACGAACGGCAAGGGCATCCTGCCGACGCCCGCCATCGGCGCCGTCGGCCTCCTGCCCGACCTCGCGGTTCGCACCACCATCGCCTTCAAGGCGGCGGGCGAGGCGATCATCCTTGTCGGCGAGACGAAGGGCCATCTCGGCCAGTCGATCTTCATGCGCGACATCGCCGGCAAACCCGACACCAGCGCACCGCCGCCGGTGGACCTTGCCGTGGAGCGCCGCAATGGCGATTTCATCCGCGGCGAAATCCGCAGCCGTAACCTCACCGCCGTGCATGACCTTTCGGACGGTGGCGCCTTTGTCGGCGTGGCCGAGATGGCAATGGCAGGCGGTATCGGCGCGGTGCTGAAGCCCGATACCCCCCTCCCCCTTCACGTCTGGGGATTTGCCGAGGATCAGGCGCGTTACCTCGTGACGCTGCCGGAAAACGCCGCCGCGGCCTTCCTCGACCGCGCCGCAAAGGCCGGCGTCCCGGCCGCGCGCATCGGCGCGACCGGCGGTACGGAATTGACACTGGACGGCGCCAAACCCATATCCTTGAAGGCAATCAAGGATGTCCACGAAGGCTGGCTGCCCGCCTATATGGCGGCTGGCGCAGAGCTCTAGAAGCGCAAGGAAACTGCTGCATGGCCATGACGGCGTCGGAAATCGAACGGCTCATCAAGGAAGCGCTTCCCGATGCGGTCGTCGATATCCGCGATCTCGCGGGCGACGGCGACCACTATGCCGCGAACGTCATCTCGGCCGCCTTCAAGGGCAAGACGCGGGTGCAGCAGCACCAGATGGTCTATGCCGCGCTGAAAGGCGGCATGGGCAACGAACTTCACGCATTGGCGCTGCAGACCAGCGCGCCGCAGGATTGAACCGCCGCACGGCGAAGGAGTGAAACCATGAGCGAGAACCCGGTCTTCGACCGCATCAAGGGCGAACTGGCGAGCGAGGAGGTGGTGCTTTTCATGAAAGGCACGCCCGTCTTCCCGCAATGCGGCTTTTCCAACGCCGTCGTGCAGGTGCTGACCTATCTCGGCGTCCCCTTCAAGGGCATCAATGTGCTGGAGGATGAGGAAATCCGCCAGGGCATCAAGGAATTCTCCGACTGGCCGACCATTCCCCAGCTCTATGTGAAGGGCGAGTTCGTCGGCGGCTGCGACATCGTCCGCGAAATGTTCGAACAAGGCGAACTGCGCGACTACCTCGCGCAAAAGGGCATCGAGACCCAGGCGGCGTAACGGCGCCAATCTCCCCGCCCCCCACCAATCCCCATATCGTCAGGACCCGCCCATTTGATTTTAAAGGAGGGCGGGTCATCCACGTCTTTACTTTCTCTATACAGCAAAGACGTGGATGGCCCGGACAAGCCGGGCCATGACGAACTAGGGAAAGCACAAACAAAAAGGCCGCTCTTTCGAGCGGCCTTTTCGTTTTCGCGATCCGCGCTGCGATTAGCTGCGCGAATAGAATTCGACGACGAGGTTCGGTTCCATCTGCGCCGCATAAGGCACATCGGCGAAGGCCGGCGTGCGGACGAAGGTCGCCTTCATCTTGTCGTGATCGACTTCGAGATAGTCCGGCGTGTCGCGCTCGGCCGACTGCGCGGCTTCAAGCACCAGCGCAAGCTGCTTCGACTTCTCGCGCACTTCCACCACGTCGCCCTCGCGCACGCGGTAGCTCGGCACATTGACGCGCTTGCCGTTCACGAGCACATGGCCATGGCTCACGAACTGGCGGGCGGCGAAAACGGTCGGCACGAACTTCGCGCGATAGACGATCGCATCGAGACGGCGCTCGAGGAGACCGATCAGGATTTCGCCCGTATCGCCGCGCAGACGGCTGGCTTCCTTGTAGATGCCGCGGAACTGCTTTTCGGAAATATTGCCGTAGAAGCCCTTGAGCTTCTGCTTGGCGCGCAGCTGCACGCCATAGTCCGAGAGCTTGCCCTTGCGGCGCTGGCCGTGCTGGCCGGG
>JAHBYL010000118.1 GCA_019635955.1 Parvibaculum sp. | reverse complement strand
ATCGCGAAGACGGGAATGCCGTGCAGGAAGTTCGTCGTGCCGTCCAGCGGGTCGATGATCCAGCGGTGCGACTTGTCCGCGCCTTCGACCACGCCGCCTTCTTCCATGAGGAAGCCATAGCCGGGGCGGCCCTTGGAGAGTTCCTGGAAGAGAACCTTCTCCGCCTTCTTGTCAGCAGCGGTAACGAAATTCGCCGGGCCCTTCAGCGAGACCTGCAGGTTTTCGACTTCGCCGAAATCGCGCTGCAGGCCGCGCGCCGCCTTGCGGGCAGCGGCAACCATCACGCTCATGGAAGGGGTGTGGCGGGACATGGTCGCTTTCGTATCAGTCCGCGCGGCGGAGATAAGTCACTTCGTTCGTGTCCACGACGATCTTTTCGCCGGTGGTGATGAACGGCGGCACCATCACGCGGACGCCGTTTTCGAGCAGCGCAGGCTTGTAGGAGCTTGCCGCGGTCTGGCCCTTCACGGTCGGTTCGGTTTCGGTGATTTCGAGCACGACCTGGTCGGGAAGCGAAATGCCGAGCGGCTTTCCTTCGTGGCTTTCCACGGTGACCTTCATGCCGTCCTGCAGGAAGGCGGCACGGTCGCCTACCCAGTCGCGGGCAAGTTCGATCTGCTCGTAGGTTTCGTTGTCCATGAAGGTCAGCATCCCGTCATTCTCGTAGAGATACTGGTAGTCCTTCTGCTCGAGGCGCACGCGCTCGACCGTCTCGGCGGAGCGGAAGCGCTCATTGAGCTTGCGGCCATCGACCAGGTTCTTGAGTTCGACCTGTGCGAAAGCGCCGCCCTTGCCGGGCTTCACATGCTGTACCTTGACGGCTGCCCACAGGCCTCCGTCATGCTCGATGACGTTGCCGGGACGGATTTCATTGCCGTTGATCTTCATGGGACGCTCGAATTCTTGAATTGGGTTCGTTGAGGCGCGGGGAGGCCAAAGGCATCGCGGCCGGCGCTCTGATAGCATCATGCATCCCTGTTGGACAGGGTATTTCGCCCGTCCGGTAGCGGCGGAGCGCCGCTACCCGTCGCTTTCAGGGCGTCTGCGGGCCCGCGGGAGCCGAAAGCTTCTCCAGTTCGGCGGCGACCTTGGCCCGGATTTCCGGGGTAATTTCCGGTTCCATGGCGTTCTTGAGGGTTTCGTCGGTCACGCCGCCCTCTTCGGCCAGCGTCTGCCACAGAAGCGCCGCCGCGATGTCGCGTGTCACGCCCTGGCCGAGGAAGTAGAGGCGGGCAAGCCGGTCCTGCGCCAGCGGATCCCCCCGCATGGCGGCTTCCGCAAACCATTTCGCGGCCAGCGTATCGTTCTTTTCCACGCCCTCACCGCCCAGATAGGCAAAACCGAGCGAGGTCTGGGCGCCGGGAACGCCCCGCTCCGCAGCCGCGCGAAAGCGGGCGAGGGCGGCCGCCTGATCCTTGCGGACGCCGATCCCGTCCTGATGCATGAGGCCGAGCTGAAAGCTCGCTTCCGGCTGGCCCTGATCGGCCGCGAGGGCGAAGAGGCGGGCGGCCTCCGCGTGGTTCTCGGGCTTCCCGCGCCCGGAGGCATAGAAGGTGCCGAGGTAATACTGGGCGTTGGCGTTGCCCTTTTCGGCTGCCCTTTCGAACCAGGTCGCGGCGGCGGCAAGGTCCTGCGCGCCACCCCGGCCGGAGGCATACATCATGCCGAGCTCGGTCTGCGCCGGGGTATGACCCTGCTCGGCGGCGGCTGTGAAAAGACGGAGCGCCTCTTCAGGCCTCGCGTCCGAAACGCCGCCATACTCATGCATCATGCCGAGCGTATATTGCGCGTTGGCATCGCCCTGGGCGGCAGCTTTCGCAAACCAGCGCGCGGCCTCGTCCGTATCGGGCGTCACACCTTCGCCGTTGTTGTAGATGGAGCCCAGCATCAACTGGGCGGGAATGTCGCCTGCTTCGGCGAGCGGTTTCGCAATTGCCAATGCGTCGCCGAAGCGGCCCTCCCGATAGGCGTCCATCGCCGGCTTCATCGGGTCTTCGGCAAGGGTGGCAGAGGCGCCGGCGAAGAACGCCGCCAGAAACGCCAGAGTCAGAAACAGGTGCCTCATCGGCCGGTACTTTCCTCAAGCATGATCCGGTTCATGGCGCGAACGGCCGCCGCCGGTCCGTCTTCATGGGACCAGACTCCCGACGATACGGCAAGGAAATCGGCGCCAGCCCGAACCAGAGGGGCGGCATTTTCCGGAGTGATGCCCCCGATCGCCACGCAGGGCAGTTCGAAGAGTTCGGACCACCAGGTGAGGATGTCGGGTTGGGCCCTACTTATAGGCTCTTTCGTGTCGGTTTTATAAAAGGCGCCGAAGGCAACATAGTCGGCGCCCGCCTCACCCGCCTCCATGGCAAGGTGGCGGGAGGCATGGCAGGTGACGCCGATGATACGGTCGGGCCCGAGCAGCTTGCGCGCCTCGGCATAGGCCATGTCGGTCTGGCCGATATGGGCGCCGTCGGCGCCGAGTTCGGCGGCAAGGTCCGGTCGGTCGTTGATCAGGAAGGCAACCTCGCGCGCCTGTGCCAGCGGCATCAGCGCCTCGGTCGCGCGGCGGATCGCATCGGTCTCAGGCGGAGCTTCGTTCTCGCCCTTCAGCCGCAACTGCAAGCAGGCGACATCGCCTGCATCGAGTGCGGCCTTCAGCGTGTCCGCGAAGGCTCTGGGCTCGAAGCGGGGCGGGGTGATGAGATAGAGGCGGCAGGACTGTTCTGACATGGCGATGTTTTAGCTTTGGGCCCGGCCAAAAGCAAAACACCCCGCTTTTGAAAGCGGGGTGTTTCGGTTTCATCTCCTTGCCTGGATCAGGCAGATTTTTCGAGGCCGCTGTCCCATTTGCCGAGGGCTGCGAGGCCGTTCATCTTCGCGCGGTGCAGGAAGGCCTTCTGCGCGGCGGGCACGTTCTCCGCCTTGCCGCTCCAAGCCTTCTGCGGCGCGGCCTGAAGGGCGCGGCCATAGGAGAAGGACATCTTCCAGGGGAAGCCGCCGATCTTGTTCATGGCGTCGAGATGCGCCGTGGCATCCTCGTCCGACTGGCCGCCCGAAAGGAAGACGATGCCGGGGATCGCGGCGGGTACGGTGCGCTTGAAGCAGGCGATGGTCTTCTCCGCCACTTCCTGCACGCCGGCCTGCTTCGGGCACTTCTTGCCGGCGACGATCATGTTCGGCTTCAGGATCGTGCCTTCGAGATTCACATTGTGGAGCGCGAGGCGGTTGAAGACAGCGCGGAGCGTCGCTTCCGTCACCTCGAAGCAGCGGTCGGCGGTATGGGCGCCGTCCATCAGCACTTCGGGTTCCACGATCGGCACGATCTTCGCCTGCTGGCAGAGCGCGGCATAGCGGGCGAGCGCTTCGGCATTCGCCCCGATGCAGGCATTGGTCGGGATGGTCTCCGAAATATCGATCACCGCGCGCCACTTCGCGAAGCGGGCGCCAAGGTCGTAATATTCGGCAAGGCGATCGGCGAGACCATCTAGGCCCTCGGTGACCGTTTCGCCCGGGAAACCCGCCATCGGCTTTGCGCCGGCATCGACCTTGATGCCCGGAATCGAGCCCGACTTCTTGATGAGGTCGACAAGCGGCGTGCCGTCCTTTGCCTTCTGGCGGATCGTCTCGTCATAGAGGATCACGCCGGAGATGTGGTTCTTCATTGCCTCTTCGGTGCGGAACAGAAGCTCGCGATAGTCGCGGCGGTTCTCTTCCGTCGAGGCGACATTGATCGCGTCGAAGCGCTTCTTGATCGTGCCCGAGCTTTCGTCGGCGGCGAGGATGCCCTTGCCCGGCGCAACCATGGCCTGCGCGATCGATTCAAGCGTCTCAGTCATTTTCTTT
>JAHBYL010000117.1 GCA_019635955.1 Parvibaculum sp. | reverse complement strand
GGATGTCTACGAAAGGCTGGCCGGTCCACCGTCGCTGCGATCAACTAAGACATCCAGTATCTCCAAGTCTTTCAACATGGATTGAAATACTGAGAGATAGGTCAGGTCGTTCTTGCGAACGCTGACATACTTCCCGGGGATGTCGATGCGAAAGGTTCCGATTCGGCTTTGGTGCGTAAGTATTGCTGCGAGGGCGGTTGAAGAGGGTGCGCTGCCGGATATGTCTGCTGCGAGAGCACAGGATGGGGCCGTTACGACGACAGCGGCGACCATCAATGTTCGCAGACATTTAAGTAGGTCAGTCCAGAGTGACATGTGCTTCCCCAGATCGATGGTGTGAGCTGCGAAGAGACTTCTTGCTGCCATTCATGTTTCAGTCAATCACCCACACTTCGAATACCCACAATTCAAACACGTCGCACACCCGTCCATGATGATCATGGCCGTGGTGTTGCACTTGTGGCAGAGGGTGGCGCCAGGGGGGAAGGAGGCGGCGGAGGTGTCGGTGTTGTCGGCCGTTGCGGCGGAGGCGGAGTCTGAAGCAGAGGCGCTGGGTCCCGGCTTTCGCCGGGATGACGTTTCTTCGGAGGAAGGCGCTGTCGCGCCTTCGCTCACTTCAAACTTTTTTTTTGCGCGGTTCTCGTATTCGGCGCGCTTCTCGGCGATCAGCTTCTTCTGGCCGGCGTCGAGTTCGGGGTCGTGCAGCAGGCCGATCATCTTCATGTGCTGCTCGATGACGGCGCCGAGTTCGGCGACGATGCTCGGCATGTAGACGCCGCCGGCCTTGAAGTAGCCGCCGCGCGGGTCGAATACGGCTTTCAGTTCCTCGACGAGGAAGGTCACGTCGCCGCCCTTGCGGAACACGGCGGACATGATGCGCGTGAGCGCCACGATCCACTGGAAGTGGTCCATGTTCTTCGAGTTGATGAACACCTCGAACGGGCGGCGCAGCTCGTGCTCGGTGCCCTGGTTCAGCACGATGTCGTTGATCGTGACGTAGAGGGCGTGCTCGAACAGCGGCGACTTGATCTTGTAGGTGGCGCCGATCAGGGTCTCGGGGCGCTCGACCTTTTCGTGCATCTGGATCACTTCGGCGGTCGGCGTGGCCGGCGCGGGGTTCTCGGCGGCGGCCGGGGCGGCCTTGGCGGGTTCGTCCGGCTTGACGACGCTGTAGCCCGTGATCTTCTTGGTGATCTTCATTCTGTGGTCTGCGGCAGGGTGGTGGATACCGCCGCAGGGGCGCCGCGCGGACGCCCCTGCAGGCAAGGGGAATGGGATCAGGCCTTCTTCTTCGCGGCCTTCTTCACGGCTTTCTTCGCCACCTTGCGGACCGCTTTCTTCACGGCCTTCTTCGCGGCGACCTTCTTGACAGCCGGCTTCTTCGCCGCCTTCTTCGCGGCGGGTTTCTTGGCGGCCGACTTCTTCGCTGCCTTCTTCGCGTCGGCTTCCTTCTCGGCCTTGCTCTTGCGGGCGAGGTCGGCGCGGTGCGCGCGGGCGTAATCCTGGATGTCCTTGAACGTGCCGTCGGCGTTGCGGACGGCGTAAAGCTTCTTGCCTGCACTGCTGCGCAGGACGGTACGTTTGGTTGCCATGCACGACTCCATTGCGGCTGGGGCATGGACGTCATCGGCCGGCGCCGCAGGGCCGGCCGATGACGTGCGCCGGGCGCGGCTTACCTGCGCTTGCCGGCCTTCTTCGCGGCCTTCTTCACGGCTTTCCTCGCCGGGGCCTTTCTTGCGACCTTCTTAGCCGCCTTCTTCGGAGCGGCCTTCTTCGCGACCTTGCGCGCAGCCTTCTTCGGAGCCGCCTTTCTCGCGACCTTCTTGGCGGCCTTCTTCGCGGCTTTCTTCGGGGCGGCCTTCTTCGCCACCTTCTTCGCCGCCTTCTTCGGGGCGGGTTTCTTCACCGCCTTCTTCACCGAAGCAACCTTGGCCTTGGCTTTCTTGACCGCCTTCTTCACGGCCTTCTTCACCGACTTCGTGGCGCTGGCGGCCTTCTTCTCGACCTTTTCCTCGGTCTTCCTGGCCTTGGCGACGACGGTCTTGACCGTGCGCGCGGCCTGCTTCTTCGCCTTCTTCACGCCGCTGGCGACTTTCTTGCCGGTGGCGACGACGGCGTCCTTGGCGTCGCTGGCGACGTTGCTGACGAAGGTGGCTGCGCTGCTGGCCGCGTCCGCGATCGCGCTGCCCATCTGGCTGGCGCCTTCCTTGATCTCGTCGATGGTGCTTTCGTTGCTCATGTTCCCCTCTCCGCTACTGGTGGGTACCCGTGGTTTGACGACATGCCCGGCGGCGGCGCGGCATCAACGTCGCGTCCGCTGCCGGCTCAGAACTTGCCGTAATAGCCTTCCTTCAAGGCATCGAACAGGTTGGCCGCGGTATGCACTTCACCGTCGTACTCGATCTGTTCGTTGCCCTTGACCTCCACCGTCGTGCCGTCCTCGAGTTCGAAGCGGTAGAGGGTGTTCTCCAGATCATGCTCCTTCACGAGCACTCCTTGGAAGGCCGCCGGGTTGAACCGGAACGTGGTGCAGCCTTTCAGGCCCTGCTCGTGGGCATACCGGTAGATGTCCTTGAAGTCCTCGTAGGGGTACGAGGTGGGGACGTTGGCGGTCTTGGAGATCGAGGAATCGACCCATTTCTGCGCCGCGGCCTGGATGTCGACGTGCTCGACCGGGCTGATGTCGTCGGCGGCGACGAAGTAGTCCGGCAGCTTCTCCTCGGGCTTGTCCGAGAACGGCATGGCCTTGCCGTTGATCAGCTCGCGGTAGGCCAGCAGCTCGTAGCTGTAGACCTCGACCTTCTCCTTGGACTTCTTGCCCTCGCGGATGACGTTGCGGCTGTAGTGGTGGGCGAAGCTCGGCTCGATGCCGTTGGAGGCGTTGTTGGCCAGCGACAGGCTGATCGTGCCGGTCGGGGCGATCGAGGAATGGTGGGTGAAGCGCGCACCGACCTCGGCCAGCTCGGCGACCAGTTCCGGGGCGACCTCGGCCACGCGCTGCATGTAGCGGCTGTACTTCGCGTGCAGCAGGCGGCCGGGGATCATGTCGCCGATCTTCCAGCCGTCGGCGACCATCTCCGGGCGCTTGCGCAGCATCTCGCCGGTGACGGCGAACTCGCGGGCGAGGATCGGCGCCGGGCCCTTCTCCCTGGCGAGGCCCAGGGCGACTTCCCAGCCGGCCACGGCCATGTCGCGGGCGACCTCCTCGGTGAAGGCGCAGGCCTCGGCCGAGCCGTAGCGCATCTTCAGCATGGTCAGGGTCGAGCCGAGGCCGAGGAAGCCCATGCCGTGGCGGCGCTTGCTCAGGATCTCGTCGCGCTGCTGCTCGAGCGGCAGGCCGTTGATCTCGACGACGTTGTCGAGCATGCGCGTGAACACGCGCACGACCTCCTTGTATTCCTCGCCGTCGAAGCGCGCCTTCGGGCCGAACGGATCGCGCACGAAGGTGGTCAGGTTGACCGAGCCGAGCAGGCACGAGCCGTACGGCGGCAACGGCTGCTCGCCGCAGGGGTTGGTCGCGCGGATGTGCTCGCACCACCAGTTGTTGTTCATCTCGTTGACGCGGTCGATCAGGATGAAGCCGGGCTCGGCGTAGTCGTACGTCGAGACCATGATCATGTCCCACAGGTGGCGCGCGCGGATGTGGCCGTAGATCTTGCAGGCGACCAGGCCGTCGTCGCGCACGACGTAGTTCTTGGTGGTCGGCCATTCGCGCCAGATCACCCTGGCGGCGTCGGCGAGGTCGATCTCGTGCTGTTCCTTGATGTGCACCGGGAACACCAGCGGCCAGTCGGCATCGTCCCTGACCGCGTCCATGAAGCCGTCGGTGATCAGCAGCGAGAGGTTGAACTGGCGCAGGCGCCCGTCCTCGCGCTTGGCGCGGATGAACTCCTTCACGTCCGGGTGGGAGACG
>JAHBYL010000116.1 GCA_019635955.1 Parvibaculum sp. | reverse complement strand
GAACAAACTCGTAGACAAGGCCAAGAACTGACGCGATCTCGCGAACAGCCCCTTACATGTTGGGCCCTCCGCGCAGATCGCGCGGAGGGCCCTTCTCTTTTGGAGAGGTCTCATGCCTCCATCATTCGCTCCACACGGCGCCGCCATCGCCTTTCTGCATACGGCGGCGCTGCATATCGAAACCTTCGAGCGCCTGCGTGACGAGGTCGCGCCGGGTCTCAGGCTTTATCATGCCGTGCGCGAGGACCTTCTCGCGGCGACGGAGAAGGCGGGCGGGGTGACCGCCGCCGTATCGCTCGACACGCAGGAGGCGCTGCTTGCGCTGGCGGAAGGCGGCGCACGCGTCGTTGTCTGCACCTGCTCGACGCTGGGCGGCGAGGCGGAAAAGGCCGCGCGCGAGGCGGAAATCCCCGTCATGCGGATCGACCGGCCGATGGCCGACCGCGCGGTGCGCATGGGCGCCCGAATCGGCATCTGCGCCGCGCTCGGCGCGACGCTCGCGCCGACGCGCGCGCTGATCGAAAGTTCGGCGGCGCGGGCAAAGCGCGATGTTTCCGTTCGCGAGTTTCTGTTCGACGATGTCTGGTCCGCCTTTCGCGCAGGCCGTCTCGCCGACTATCACTCAGGCATCGCCGCGCGGCTGGGCGAGGCGGCGCGCGACGCCGATGTGCTGGTGCTGGCGCAGGCCTCGATGGCGCCTGCGATCCCGCTTGCCGGTGCGCTCGCCGCGCCGGTTCTCTCAAGCCCGCGCATCGGTTTCGAGGAAGCGGCGCGGATTGCAGGTGTGAGGGCGAGAGGCTGCTTGAACCAACAATTCAACCCTGTCATGCCCGGGCTTGACCCGGGCATCCAGGAGCCGCTTGCGCTGCCGTTTGTCGCTCTGGACCCCCGGGTCAAGCCCGGGGGTGACGAGTGTGGGAATGAAATCCCTTAACCCACTTCCATTCCGTATTTCGCGGCCTGCTCCGCGATGAAGGCGTCGATGTCGTGCAGCATGGCTTCCCACGCATCTTCCGTCGCTTGGTCCCATTCGCTGCCGAGGCTGTCGCGGAAGCAATCCCTCACGACACGGAAGAATGTCGCAAAGGTTCGCGGCGGTACGCCGAGATTGCGGTGATTGGTGAGTTCGCTCTGGATCAGCACCGGCGCATAGGCGCGGGGCCCCAGCAGATCGAAAACGCAGTCGAGCGCTTCGGTGAGCATATGCCCCTTGGCGCTGCCGTCTGTGTCGAGCACGAAGAGAGATTTCATCTCCGGCTGCTCGGCGAAAAGCCGCGCATAGACGAGCCCGGTCGGATCGCCTGCCACTTCCGCCACGCGCTCGATGGAACGTTCGATGTTCTGCTTCTGTGTGTCGGTCAGGCTCATGGGTGTCTCCCTTTTTCTTTATGTTTTGGGAAACACTAAACCACGATTGTCATCGTACTTAAACCAAGTCTGAAGAAGAAAAGCGTCGCGCAGGTTGGATCGTAGTTCGTGTTCTGGGCTCGTGTTTGAGCGAGGAATCCTGCTTTTTGAGTCGCAAAATCGCGTGGTATGCTGACCAATATTTGGAGCGACCATGGAGTAACGGTATGAGGCTGTTATCATCGGCATTTCGTGGTGCTGCATACGCTTGGATCAGCATCGTGGTTTTGTTTCTGGTAGGTGGGGCGATATTCACGGGTTATCAAAATGGGTTTTGGGAGGGCTGGCAGTTTTGGGTAAGGGTCGGAATGTCGACCTGGACTTTGGTGCTATTCGCTCCGTCGATCGCCTTTTTTGCTGTCGCCTCTTGGGCATCATCAAGGAATGAAGAAAGTTTGTCGTCGAGTTATTTACGACCGACGACTGCACTACCGTCTGAAGAGAGTTCACGGGTGGCAAAGAAGGAGCCAACATTCCTCGACACGTTTCCAGAGGATGATCTGCAAAAATTGTAGATTGGAGTTGTCATCGCTCGGCTTGATATGAGGATTACACACCTGTCGTATAGATGCAGGAGGATGCATTGCTGACTTTGAAGGATTTTATCAAGGAAACGCTGTCTCAGATCGTTGTGGCAGTATCGGAATTTTCGAAAGAACATGAAGCGATTGGCGCAACAACCAATCCGAAACTTCAAACTTCTGTGAAAACCTCTGAGTGGTCTAACGTTGGTCTTATATTCTCTGGATGGGGAGAGGATGGAGGAGCGAACTACGCTACTCTGGTTGATTTTGACATTGCTTTGACCGCTGAAGATTCAGAGAATTCAAAGTTTGGGGGAGGCATCAGAGTGCTTTCATTTTTGGGGGCAGACGGTGAGCGATCTGATATCTCAAAGAGTTCTTCGGTGAGTCGGATAAAGTTCCGACTACCAGTTCAAGTTCGCTCCAAGTGATTCTGGATACCGATAAAGACCAGAACCTATCCGTAGATCATCCCGTGCCAGCCGGAGCGGTCGAAGGGGGACCAGTCGGTTTCGGTTTGCGCCAACCGGTCGGCAATCGCCCAGAGCACCAGCGGGTTGAAGCCCATGCCGATATGGGTCGCCGGCACCTCGATATTGTCGGTGCGCGATGAGGGGAGTTCGCGGCAGGCCTCCCAGGGCACGATGCCGTCGCTCTTCGAGTAGATCGAAGTGCAGGGCACCGGCGGGGGCAGGCGGCGGCGCGCGGCGGCTTCGGGCTTGCGGCTGCCGTCGATCGCGATGTCCGAGCCGAAGGGGCTGCCAAGCGTCACCACCTGGCGCACGGCGAAGGGAAATTCCCGCGCCAGTTCCCGCGCAAAGATGCCGCCCAGACTCCAGCCGACGATACTGATGCGGCGGCCATAGCGCGCGTGAAGCTCTTTCAGCCGTGTACGGAGTTTTTCGTGCAGTTCCCGGCTCGGGCCCCAGTTATGGCCCTGTTTCCAGGGATGGGCGGCATAGCCGAGTTCCTCCAGATAACGGCGGATCACGACGGTCGATTCATCGCCTGTCAGCACGCCGGGCAGGACCAGCACCCCATGGCCATCGCCGCGCGGAGCCGAGAGCAGGGCGGGAATGGCAGGGGCGAGCGTGCCGAGTTCGGCAAAGATGCGCAGCTCGCCGAAATATGAAAGCCAGCCGGGCTCGCGCCCCGCGCCGTCATTCCAATAGCCGCCGGTATCAGTCATGGAAGGCCCCTTCACGCTATGGTGGAATTATACCGCATTGCAGCATGAAGCGGCGGAATATTTATAGGGGCGGTTGTTGGGCGTGTCCGGGCGCATGATCCGGGCAGTTCTCTTCCTCGATCTGAACGGTGGCGTGGCCGATGCCGAATTGTTCGTGCAGGCGCAGCTTGATCGCGCCGAGCGCGGCAGGTGGTTCCGTTCCCGGCGCAAGGCGGGCATGGAGCGTGGCGACCGCCCTGTTCGAGCCGAGCGACCAGACGTGAACGTGGTGAACATCGGCGAGGCCCTCCACATGCGCGATGAGGTCTTCCGCAATCCGTTCGCCTTCCGCACCCTCGGGTGTGCCTTCCATGAGGATGTGTGCACTTTCGCGGACGATGGCCACGGCGCTGCGGAGAATGAGAAGCGCGACAAGGACGGAGAGGAGCGGATCGGCAATCGTGTAGCCGGTTCCCATGATGATGAGGGCGGCAACGATGGCGGCGACGGAGCCGAGCATGTCGCCCAGCACATGCACCATGGCGCCGCGCATGTTGAGTGTCTGCTCGCCGCCATGGAGCAGTTTGAAGGCGGCGATATTGATGAGGAGTCCCGCCAGCGCGATGACGAGCATGGGCAGTCCCATGACGGGCGAAGGCGACAGAATGCGGCTCACGGCCTCGAAAAAGATCCACGCGACAACGCCGATCATCACGAGGCCGTTGGTGAAGGCGGCGAGGATTTCGGCCCGCGCGTAGCCATAGGAGCGCGCGCCGTCGGCCGGGCGTTTCGCTAGCCGCGTCGCAATGAAGGCGAGGAAGAGCGCGCCGGTATCGGTCAGCATGTGGCCGGCATCGGCGATCAGCGCCAGCGA
>JAHBYL010000115.1 GCA_019635955.1 Parvibaculum sp. | reverse complement strand
TATTGTTGGTGACCCTTTTGACATACTGCTAGGGCAAATTGAGGAAAGAACGAGGCAAAACTTTAAGGACAGATGAATACTCTGATTAGGAAAAGGTTGCTAGCGTCATTATTGCTCCTCGCGGTTACCGGCTTTGGATTATTGAGACCAGCTGATGAGGGCCTAAGCAAGCTTGCTGCTTCAAACATCTCTACTGAGCGGACTACTGACTGGAAGCGCCAGGATACTGGGGTCAAAAGCAGCTTGCGTGATGTTCATTTTATTAATGAGCAAAACGGCTGGGCTGTCGGCGATAAGGGAATCATTCTCCATTCGGCTGATTCGGGTAAAACTTGGGTGGCACAGAGTAGCAGTGTGCAAACAGATCTCTATGGAGTTCATTTCGTCAGCCAAGATGTTGGTTGGGTGGTGGGAGGAAATGGCATCATCCTTTATACAAAGAATGGCGGGCAGAACTGGAATTCGCAGCCTAGTGGAACATCAAGCGATTTGTTTGACATCCATTTTGTGAAGAACTCAGGCTGGATCGTTGGTGCTGATGGCGTAGTGCTCCATCGCCCAGGAGGGTAACCCGCTCTTTCTGATTGCCCTTCAGGGACGCTCAGCCTGAAGCCTGCGCCCGGGCAATCAGCGCTTGAACGACATCCAGAATCCGCTGTTGCTGTGAGCGTGGCAATTCGGCGACGGCTTCCAGTTGTTTTTCCAGTTGGGATTTCGGCCCGCGCTTTTTGGCCGCTGCCTGCGGCACACCCAGCACTTCTTCCACTGACACGTCCAGCGCCCTGGCCAATTGCGACACCAGTCCCGCCGGGATGTCGCCCGCCTCGCGCTCATAGAATGAAAGCGTGCGCTGCGGAATGTCGAGCGCCTCGGCCAATTGCGCCTGTGACAGTCCCGCATTTCGCCGCAGCGCCGCGATGCGCGCACCCATTGTGAACGAAAATGTAAAAGTGATCCATTCCGAAAAATGAAAACTGACCCACCTTGGTGGGTCGGGGTTCCGCCGGAGGTGATTGTCAACCAGACTTCCTCCTTCCGCAGCTCGCTGCGGAACAAACGCTGCCGAAGGAGGCTGTCGCATGATCACTCAGGAGCTTTGGATGGATCTCAAATTGCTTTCTCGTCAAGGAATGTCCATTCGCGCCATCGCCCGGGCAACCGGGCTTTCGCGCAACACCGTGCGGCGAGCCCTCGCCGCCAAGACTCCGCCGGACTACAAACCCCGTCGGGCCAAACCGCAAAAGATCGCGCCCTATCTCGATTACCTGCAGGCCCAGTTGGAACAGCGCCCGTGGGTGAGCGCCGCGCAGATCTATCGCGAAATTTCTCCCCAGGGCTACGGCGGCTGCTACGAACTGGTCAAAGTTCAATGGCGAAGCTTACGCCAACAACAACAGGCCGCTCGCCGCGCCTGTGTTCGTTTTGAAACCGCCCCCGCCCAGGAGGCCCAATTCGATTGGAAAGGCCCGGTGAGCGGTTTACTCGCTTCGGCGCCAAACCGGAAGCTTTATTTCTTCCGCCTGGTGTTGGGCTACTCGCGCTATCGAATCACCCGTCTGGTCACACTCCAAACCCTGCCCGCGGTGCTGGCGGATTTGATGGACGTGCTGGCGATTCTGGGCGGTCTGCCGCAACGTCTGGTCTTTGATAATTTCGGAGCGGCGGTACTCAAACCGCGGCCCAACTTACGGCTCCATCCCTTCTTTGCGGACTTTTGCGATCATTACGGGATTGAACCGGCGCCGGCCTTGCCTTATTCGCCGCAACGCAAGGGCAAAACCGAACGCTCCTTCCGCGATCTGGCCGAATCCGACTTGCTTCATCAGGTCTACGCCGATCCGGTCGAGATTCAATGGGCGCTGGATCGGGCCGACGAACAATACAACCTGCGCCTTCATACCACGACCGGCGAAACGCCTCTCGCCCGGCTCGAACGCGAGCGTCCATTTCTGCTTCCGCTCCCCGCCCTGCCGTTCGATCCGCGATTGCCCGAGACTCGGCGCGTGCTGTCGGATTGCACGATCTCCTATCACGCCGCCTACTATTGCGTCCCCCATCAACTCGTCGGCAAGCGGCTGACGGTCAAAAGCGATCCGCGAACCGGCCAGATTGAAATTTTTGACGGCGCCGATGCTGTTGCCACTCATCAGCAGGCGGCCAAGGGGCAGCGTGTGATCGTCGAGGAGCACATCGCCGAACTGCGGCGGCCTCGTTGGGATCGCCTGCGCCGAGCGGGGTCGCCAGCCACCAGGGCGGCGAGTTCAGCTCAATCCGCCGCGCCGCAGTTGGTGGCCTGGCCTCAGGTTCCAGTCGCCTCGCGCCCCATTGCCGATTACGTCAATCTGATCGAGGAGGTGGCCCAATGAATGAACTTCAACTCGATCGTATCCTCGATCATTGCCGGCGCCTGGGGCTGATGCACGTTCATACCGGCTTGAGCGAGACCTTGCGGCGCGCCGAAACCGAAAGCTGGGGACACCTGCAATTGCTCGATCATCTGCTGGAAGAAGAGATCGCCTCGCGCGAATCCCGCCGGATCAAGAACGCGCTCAAACTGGCGGCCTTTCCCTTTCTCAAAACGCTCGATGCTTTCGACTTCGCCTTCCAGCCCTCGCTCGACAAAGCGCGGGTGATGGACCTGGCCGCCCTCACCTTCCTCCAGCGGAAGGAGAATGTCTTGTTGCTCGGACCGCCCGGCGTGGGCAAAACGCATTTGGCGATCGCGCTGGCCGTGCGCGCCTGCCAACACGGGGCGAGCGTCTACTTCACGTCGCTCGACTCGATGATCCGCGCGCTGTCGGCGGCCGATGCGTCCGGCAAACTCGCGCACAAGCTCAAGAGTTTCACCACCAAGTCACAGCTGCTGGTGATTGATGAAGTCGGCTATTTGCCGCTCAATCGAGCCGAAGCGAATTACCTGTTCCAGGTCGTCGCGGCCCGATACGAGCGATCGAGCTTGATCCTGACCTCGAACAAGGCGGTCAGCGAATGGCCCGATCTTTTCGGGGACCACGCCTTGGCGACCGCGATCCTGGATCGCATTCTTCACCACGCACAGGTCTTCTCGATCAAGGGCAACAGCTATCGCCTGCGCGAGCGATTGAGCGCCGCGACGATGGCGGCGGACTCGGCGGCCGAGGCGGCGCTAGTTGAACCGGCGGCGCCATCTCAAAACAGAGGGCCGTCAAGCCGCCTCTTGTCCGATCAAACTGCCGTAGTTTGATCGGACGCTGTTCACGAATAACAGCACGGAAAGGAGCGACGAACATGCGACTGAAAAAAGTGACGATCTATCTGACGGAAGAAGAAATGGCTCCGCTCCAGACGATCGCCGATGAAGAAGAGGTGACGTTGTGTGCGGTAGTCCGCGCCAAACTCGGTCTCCCCTACAGGCGGCGAGGCGCGCCGGCAGACAACACCAATCGCCGGAAGCGAGTCATAGTGCGACTCCCTGATTGCCCGGAAACAATCCAAGTCGCCGGTCCAAACGGGTAGCGAGCCGCGACACCAGGTTATTGTTCTTTGACCAATGTCTCCGCCGACCTGCGGGGTGGGTCAGTTTTAATTTTTCACTTTGGATCACTTTTCATTTTTCATTGACAGCTTGACCGAAAGCGGCCGTCCGAGCGCGTCGTATGAGACATACTCGCGGTGCTCGACTTCCGTTCCGCTCGTCTGATCGCCTCCGGCGTAGTCCTTCCAGAGCTTCCCTTTCCCGAATGCGCCCGCCGTCGCATTGTCGTAGATGCGCGTGATGTCGGGCGAAACCGCCGTATTGCTGTAATCGAGCGTTTTGTTGCGGTTCAGTTCGTCATAGGTGTAGTCGATGAAGAGGCCGCGCGCATCGGTCTTCTTCGTCAGGTTGCCGTTGGCGTCGTACTGATAGCTGATCGTTCCGCTCTCGGGATTGACGGCCGAGGTCAACCGCCCGAGGCTGCTGTAGTTGAACGTCCGCGTCTGCGTGATCGACGATCCGCCGCCGTTCGGCACTCCCGTCTGCGAGGTCTGCGTCAGGTTGCCGAGCGCGTTGTAGGTGTAATCGGTCGGCTGCGCGGGCGAGGTCACA
>JAHBYL010000114.1 GCA_019635955.1 Parvibaculum sp. | reverse complement strand
CGAGCGCTCCAACAGAATGCGGTTGTGGGGCCCCAGCAGACCTTCCAAAAGATGAGGCTGGGGCCCCACAACCGCTACACTAGCTGCCCTCGTCGGCAGCAAGCGTCGTTATGCGCCGTGCACGATCTCATCAGGATCCCAGTCCCGTCGCCCATGCCGGATGGTCAAGACGACCACCTGCTTCGCGTCGACCCGGTAGACGATGCGATAAGGGTGGTGCTGCAGCTGGCGGTACGCGGGCCTGCCGATCTCGGGCACCGGGCGGCCGCGCTTGGCGAAGCGATCGAGTGTGCCGACCTTGGTCAGGAGCTCGCGGAGCCAGCGCGCCGCGGCCTCAGGGCGATCGGCGGCGATGGTCTCGAAGGCCTCGACGGCGCGCTGCTCCGCGAGAGGCGACCAGATGACCTTCACTTGAGCAGGCGTGCTCGCAGGGACTTGGCGACGGCGGCGTGACTGCGGCCCTTGCCGGCGGCGACCTGGGCCTCGGCGGTCCGCACGTCTCGGAGCAGCTCGAGCTCGTCGACCATGGCCTCGTAGGCCTCGACGTCGAGCAGGACGGCGGCGCCGCGGCCGTGCTGCGTCAGGATAACGGGCGCGCCGGTCTCGCGGACCTGCTCGATGACCTGCGCGGCGTTGGCGCGGAACTCCGTGACGGGCTGGATGTCACGGGAGGGCTTGAGCTTCGGCATCAGGGCTCCAGAAAGTCAGTACAGAATAATGTACCGACTTCTCTTCGATCACGCCAGAGCCAGCGTTGTGCGCATAACGTGTGCTTCTGCTGCAAGCGCTCCAATAAGATGCGGTTGTGGGGCCGCTGCAGACCTTCCGTAAAGTGAAGCGGCGGCCCCACAACCGCTACCGCATCCGCGCTTGTCGGCAGCAAGCGTCGTTATCGCGCGCCTGTCGGAGCGCTCACGGGTCCGGATAGACTGTCAGGTGCGTGAAAATCCATCCTGTAAGGTCACTGCGGTCCATAGCGCCCGATGCGACGTCCAGGATAGTACGCTCCGCATCGCCGACGGATGCGTCAAGTTGATATCCGTTCAACGCGAGGAAAACTTCGAGCGCAGCGTGTCCGATACGCTTGTTCCCGTCGACAAATGGATGATTCCGGATAAGCGCAAACCCGAGCGCTCCGGCTTTCTCGACCAAGGAGGGGTAGAGCTCGACGCCGTCGAAGGTGGCTCGGGGCTGCGCGAGTGCAGCCTCGAGCGCACCGAGGTCACGAAGTGCAGAGGAGCCGCCGCCTGACACCAGGACGCGGCCGTAGAGATCGAGAACTTCAGCGAGCGAGAGAAACCGAGTCGCCACGGGCGACCCGATTAGGCGAGCCGGCGATACAACTCGGCATTCTTCTCGACGACGTGCGCGGCGGCGGCCTCGTAGGCAGCTTCGCGGCGATCGAGAAGGTCGCGCAGCGCCGCGGCCGCCAGCGCATCAGCAGGCACGTTCAGCCGCTGGGCGATGGCGTTGAGCTGGCCCTGCTGGGCCTCGGTAAGCTCGAAAGACAGGCGCATAACTGGAAGATACCCCGGAGCCGACGACTTCGCCACGCGCCACGTCGCGATAACGTGTGCTTCTGCTGTGAACGCTCAAAAAGAAGGGTTTGGCGGGGCGTCCGCAACCAGCCTAGGGCATCACGGACGCCCCGCCAAACCCAATCCGCACCGCGTTCATCGGCAGCAAGCGTCGTTATAGCGCCGGCGCGGATGGAGGCAGGCCCAGTGACGTGCCGTTCGCCCATTTCGTAAGCTCGAGTTCGCAGTCTGAGGCGAGCAAATCACGCAGGTAGCCGGGATGCGTCCGGGCCCACTCGTAGTAGGCGGCAGCGTCGTCGTTGAGCGCTGTGGTGTTGAAGGGAATTCCGTGGAAGATCTTGTCTCGAACACGCCCGCCTATCTCCACACGGTCGACTTTAACCACGCGCCCGTCGGGCAGGGTGTGCGGCGAAATCTCTGCGTTCTGAATACCGAGAAGGAGCCGAACGGCGGTCCGAGAGCCGATGGTTGCGGACTTCAGGCGGAACGCTAGGGACTCGAGGCACATGAAGAAGCGACTAATGCGGAACTCAGTGTCCACGTCGCGGAGCGCGTCGCGATACATGGTCAGCGCAAATGCATAGCGATCATCCGCGGCCGCCGCTGCGTATAGCTGCTTCGGCGTGCTCCGGTGCGATTCACTGTCACCTAGAAGAACAAAGCGCTGCTTACGCCGACTGAACGGCGGACGAAGAGAGAACTCCGGCCCACCAGGGCGATTCGGAACTACTGCGAAGAGTTCCGGCGTTTCGCTGCATTGCCAGCTGAGCACTTTGCGAGCGCGCTCGAAGCTTTCCCAAGTGGCGCTGATGAGATCTTCGCCTGGAGCATCAATCGAGCGGACGATGGTAACCACGAGGCACGGCTGCTCATTGTCACCGAGCGCGACAAGACGAGCGAAGTCTTCATCGTGAAGCTGCTTGCCCAGCGCTATCCGAGAGTACTCCGCAGCATAGGCGGCCTCACAACGAAAGCCGATCGGAGCGAGCGGCGTTGCGAAAACGTCGGTGGCCAGTTCAAGGGGGTGTTGAAGGAATGCCCCTCGGCAGAGATAGTGCACCGCCGGCGAATGTGTGAGGATGACACTTTCAGCCAAGCGGACTCCGGTAGGTCGCTATAACGTACGCTTCTGCTGTGAACGCTCCAATAAGAAGGGTTGGGCGGGGCCTCCGCAACCAACCTAGGGCATCACGGAGGCCCCGCCCAACCCAATCCGCACCGCGTTCATCGGCAGCAAGCGTCGTTAGGTCGCACTCAGGCCGAGACATGATAGTAGTGTCTAGAGCGCGCGCTCCCAGCTATCGCTTATTCCCGTGGCGAACGTCAAGTAAGCCGCCGCTCGCTCTCGACGAGCCTCGTCAGAGTCTCGGCTGCTGCGCTGGGTGCCGGACTGCCGAAGTTCCCGCGCAAGAAGGGCTGCGGACGCAACAGCGGCGGCAGTCGCCGCGGCGGGGCCGATGACAACGGCGGCTAGAGTAACCCCTCCCGAAATGAGGATCACGAGCTGCGCTTCGACTTTGTCGTCGTCGAGGAGGGCGACAATCGCCTTCGCCAAACCGTGATGCCACTCCAAGAGTATCGTCTCTCCCCGAGTCGCGGCTGACCTCACAGTCCGATAGAGGGTTCCCTCTTGAACGCTGGCCAAGTGCAGTTCCGCGGCCTCTACGAGTGCTCTAGCACCCGGCAAGAGAGCAGTCATTCCCTTGCTCTCCATCTCCGCGAGGTGATTCCGCGAATCGAGGAGGGAGGACTGAGCCTCGGCGACCGCGCGCTGCTGATTTTCGGCTGCGGACGAATCCTCACGCGCCAAGCGCGTGGCTAGCTTCGTGCGCAACCGTTTGCGACTTGCCTTAAGGTCGGTTAGCGCCGTTCGGATCCGGCGGCTCAAATCGCTTTCGGGATTTCGATATGGGTCCCTTTGGAGCATCTCTTCGATCGCCAAGCCAACGGGATCATCGGTTTCCATTATCAGCCTCGCATAAAGACGATTCGTGATTGTCGACCTAACGTCTGCTTCTGCTGTGGACGCTCCAATAAGAGGGTTGGGCGGGGCGTCCGCAACCAAGCCTAGGCCCATCACGGACGCCCCGCCCAACCCATTCCGCACCCGCGGCCATCGGCAGCAAGCGTCGTTATGTGGCCCCGTCGGCGCGCGCGCTGTACACTAGTGCCGATGCCAAATCCGAACTGGGCGATAACGAGGACGATGCGTGCCTGCGCGGTGCATGTCTTCGCCTTCCTATTCGTGGTCGCGGCCGAGAGCCAAGCCCAACGGCCGCGCGAGGTTGGCGTCGATCTATTCGGTGTTTCCTGGCATTACAGCTCTGACACGTATTTCGACGGAGTTGAGACGCGGCGCTATCAGGGGCGCAATCTGGGCGCCGGCCTGCACGTCACGCTGGGGGAACGCGGGCGGCACGTCTGGATGCTCAAGGCGGGCGGCTACGAGGACTCGATGTACAACCAATCCTGGTACGCCGGGCCCGTTTGGCAGTACCGGGTCATCGGAGGGCTACGCGCTGGCGCCGGTGTGCTGCTCTTCGATTCGGACTCCTACGTGACGCCGGTGATTCCGCTGCCGCTGGTGACGTATCGCGCGGGTGGGCTAGGACTCAACATGACGTGGGTTCCTGCGGGCAACTCCGAGGCGTCCGGCGCGCTCGCCTTCTTCGGCACACTCGTGCTGTGGAGAGAGCCGTAAGCCCGCGCGAGTCCACATAACGTGTGCTTCTGCTGCAAACGCTTCA
>JAHBYL010000113.1 GCA_019635955.1 Parvibaculum sp. | reverse complement strand
GTCGATCAGCAGATAGGAGTAGGGCCGCACCGTCATCGCCTTTTCGGCCTCGCTCGTCTCGCGCTGCTTGCCATGGCGGGGCATGCGGGCCAACGCATCGCGCAGCCGGTGTGAGCGGCGCTGCACCGTTGCAAGTTCGAGCTCGGCGCCGAGCAGATCCATCGTGGACGGAACAATATCGAGGCCCGGCACTTTTGTCGGCACGACGGCATCTTCGATGAGCGCCGCACCGATCAGCACATCGTAAGCGGAAACCTTGCGCTCGGCCGTGGTGATGCCAAGGCCTGTGCTGGCATTGCCTTGCGGATCGAGATCGACGATCAGCACGCGCTCGCCGACTGCGGCAAGCGCGGTGCCGAGATTGATCGCCGTTGTCGTCTTGCCGACGCCGCCCTTCTGATTGGCCACGACGAGAATGCGCGGACGATCCGTGGACGGAGCAACCAGCGGGTTGGACCCGGTAGTACCTTGCGTGAAGGGGACAGAAGCAGCGGCCTTGGCCGCGTCAGCTACCAGCGTCTTGTCGGTCTGATCCATGGAGGCCTCTCACCTGCAGCACGGAACCGCCTGGGTCCGACTGGCTGGGGGAATGTTCTGCCTCGAATATCCAATTTTTCCGGGCTTCGGTCAATTCGTCCTGAAGCCCCTGCCCCTTCAAAAAGAGCCCCAGGCTGTCCGGCCCGAATAGCGGGGCCGCCCAGCCGAACAGCCGGTCGAGCGGCGCCAGCGCCCGGGCGGAAATAACGTCGAAGGTTCCCGTCCCTTCGGCGAAGGCCTCGATCCTCATATTATGAACCTGGGCGGACGCCCCTGTCACGCGGATCACCTCCCGCATGAAGACGCATTTCCGCTGGTCGCTTTCGACCAGATGCAGCTCGAAGCCGGGCCGGTCCCGCAGAAGGATGGCCACCACCAGCCCGGGGAACCCGCCTCCCGAGCCAAGATCGACCCAGCGCCTCGCCCCTTCCGGTGCGAGCCCTGCCAGTTGGGCGGAATCGAGCATATGGCGCCGCCACAGCTCGTCCAGCGTGCTCGCGGAAACGAGATTTATGCTCTTCTGCCACTTCCGGAGCAGGGACTCGTATTGCGTGAGGAGGGCAATTGTTTCACGTGAAACATGTGCCGCGGCGGAAAAGGATTCCGCATCAACGACTTGGGAGTGACCAGACACTATATGTTGGGGCATACCAGATGTAGGCCTCAAGCGCTGCGCTTTTGTTTCACGTGAATCATTAGGGTCGTCAGCGCCGCCGGGGTCACGCCATCGACCCGCGCCGCCTGCCCCAGCGTGGCCGGCCGAGCCGCTGCCAGCTTCTGCCGCACCTCGATGGAAAGGCCGGAAATGGCGGCATAATCAATGCCGGAGGGCAGTGCCAAGCCCTCATCCTTCCGGAAAGCCCTGATATCGGCCTCCTGCCGGTCGAGATAACCCGAATACTGCGCCTCGATCTCCACCTGCTCGGCAATATGGGGCTCGATTCCCTGCAGTTCCGGCCAGATCGCCCCGAGCCGCGCCATATCGACATCCGGGTAGGCCAGCAGATCGCCCACAGAGCGCGAAACGCCGTCCTGATTGACCTTGAGCCCCCGCCGGGCAAGCTCACTGGGTGTAGCCGCAAGGCCCCCGCAAAGGGCGCGGGCTGCCTCCAGCGCGGCTTCCTTGGCCCGGTAGGCCTCGGCCCTCGCCTCGCCCACCACACCTGCCGCGATCCCCGCCTCGGTGAGGCGCTGATCGGCATTGTCGGCCCGAAGCGTCAGCCGGTATTCGGCCCGCGAGGTGAACATGCGATAGGGCTCGGAAACGCCGCGCGTGATCAGATCGTCGATCATCACGCCCGTATAGGCTTCCGCCCGGTCCATGATGAAAGGATCGGCGCCCTTTGCCGCCAGCGCCGCATTGAGCCCCGCCACGAGCCCCTGCGCCGCCGCTTCCTCATAGCCCGTGGTGCCGTTGATCTGGCCCGCGAGATAAAGCCCCGGCAGCTTCCTCGTCTCGAGCGTCGGGGTCAGTTCGCGCGGATCGATATAGTCATATTCGATTGCATAGCCCGCCCGCTTCATCGCGACCTTCTCAAGCCCCGGGATGGTCTTGAGGAAGGCAAGCTGCACCTCTTCCGGCAGCGCCGTCGAAATCCCGTTCGGATAGATCGTGTCGTCGTCGAGCCCTTCCGGCTCCAGAAAAATCTGGTGGCTGTCCCGCTCGCGGAAGCGCACCACCTTGTCCTCGATGGAGGGGCAATAGCGGGGCCCCACCCCCTCGATCCGGCCCGCATAGACCGGCGAGAATTTCAGGTTCTCCTCGATGATCCGGTGCCCGGCCTCGGTCGTCCGGGTGATATGGCAGGAGACCTGCGGCGTGGTGATTTCCCGCGTGAGAAAGGAGAAGGGCACCGGCGGATTGTCGCCCGGCTGCTCCTCCAGCGAGGCCCAGTCGATGCTGTCGGCGGCAAGCCTTGGCGGCGTTCCGGTCTTCAGCCGGCCGAGCTTCAGCCCAAGCCCGTAAAGCCGCTCGGAAAGCCCGAGCGCCGGCGCCTCGCCCACCCGGCCTGCCGGAATGCGCTCTGTCCCGATATGAATCATTCCGCGCAGGAACGTGCCCGTGGTCAGCACCACGCGCCGCGTACGGAACTGGCGCCCGTCTTCCGTGATGACGCCCCGCACCTCCCCGTCCTCGACCATCAGGTCGGAAACGCCGCCTTCGATCACTTCGAGATTGCGATGATTGAGGATCGCCTCCTGCATCGCCTGCCGGTAGAGCTTGCGGTCCGCCTGGGCCCGGGGCCCGCGAACGGCCGGGCCCTTCCGCCGGTTGAGCAGCCGGAACTGGATGCCCGCCGCATCGGCGACGCGGCCCATCAGGCCGTCCAAGGCATCCACCTCGCGCACCAGATGGCCCTTGCCGAGCCCGCCAATGGCCGGGTTGCAGGACATCTCGCCGATGGTCGCGATCTTGTGCGTGACGAGCGCCGTCCGCGCGCCGGCCCGCGCGGCGGCGGACGCCGCCTCGCAGCCCGCATGGCCGCCGCCGATCACGATCACATCGAATTCGCGCGTCATCGAAAACACCGGATGGAGAAAAAGTGCCAAAGAAGCAAAAGTGCTTGTGGCTCTAGGAACGGATTCGCCGCCACATCGCGCAGAGCAATAATCGCTCGCGGAGTTGGCGTCAAACTTTTCCACAGAGTCGAATGAGGATTCCACCGAGTTGAGGATTCTCGCGCAAGCCCTTGTACGGGAATCGGATTCGGCGCTTGGCCATGTTTCACGTGAAACAGCAGGCCCCCTCGCCCTTACTCAAAACAAACTGTCATCCCGGCGAAAGCCGGGATCCATCTGAGCTTACGACTGGGGCGCTACCGCCCATGGGCCCCGGCTTTCGCCGGGGTGACAATCCAAGTTTTGGCTGGTGTAGGGACCCAAGAGAGGCTGCCCCTTCACTTCCCGATGCAGAAATCCCGGAAGATCACGTCGAGCAAATCCTCGACATCGACCCGTCCCGTGATGCGCCCGAGCGCCCGGGCGGCGAGGCGCAAATCTTCCGCCACCAGCTCCGCATCGAGCCCGCGGGCCAGCGCATCCCCGGCACGGGCAAGCGAGGCCGCGCAGTCGCGGAGCCCCTCGCGGTGCCGTGCCCTTGTGATGACGGGATGCTCGCGCGCCTCATAGGCAATCCCGATCCGCTCCCGGAGCGTGGCTTCGAGGCTTTCGAGCCCCGCCCCCGTCAGCGCCGAAACGCCGATGGCGCCGTCCGGCACGGCGCCCGCGAGATCGAGCTTGTTGAAGACGCGGATGTCGCCCTCCCGCGCCAGGACGAAATCGCCGCCGGCATCGGGCGCCGCCACGACAATGCGAAGGTCCGCCGCCTCGGCCCGGGCAAGCGCGCGGCGCACCCCTTCCCGCTCGATGGCCCCTGCCGCCTCACGAAGCCCGGCGGTATCGGCCAGCGTCACCGGCACACCGCCGATGTCGAGCCGCACTTCCAGCACATCCCGCGTCGTCCCAGCCTCGTCGGAGACGATGGCGGCTTCCCGCTTCGCCAGCCGGTTGAGAAGGCTCGACTTCCCCGCATTGGGCGGGCCGACAATGGCGACCTCCACCCCGTCGCGGAGCCGCTCGCCCCGCCCGCCATCGTCGAGATGGGCGGCAATCTCAGACGACAGCGCGGCAATCTCAGGCCCGAGCTTTTCGATGAGATCCCCCGGCACTTCCTCATCGGGAAAGTCGATCTCGGCTTCGGCGTAAGCCAGAGCCTTCATCAGCCGTGCGCGCCAGCCCTCGTAGAGGCTCCCAAGCGCCCCTTCCATCTGGCAAAGCGCCTGGGCACGTTGGGCTTCCGTCTCGGCATCGATGAGATCGGCAAGCCCCTCGACTTCGGTGAGGTCGAGCTTGCCCGCCTCGAAGGCGCGCCGCGTGAACTCGCCCGGATGCGCCGCCCGCAATCCCTCGATCCTGGCAAGCGCCGCAAGCACGGCGGCAACGACGGCGCGCCCGCCATGCACATGGAACTCGGCGACATCCTCGCCCGTGAAACTGTGCGGGCCTTCGAAGAACAGAAGGAGTCCGCGATCGAGCGCCGCGCCGGTTTCGGGATCCTTGAGCCGCCGCAATTCCGCGGCGCGCGGCTGCCCCGGTGCCCGCCCCGTCAGCGCTTCGACCGCATGGCGCACATGCGGCCCCGACAGGCGCAGCACGGCAATGCCGGCGCGTCCC
>JAHBYL010000112.1 GCA_019635955.1 Parvibaculum sp. | reverse complement strand
ATGGCGCAAGCGCGAGAGCGGCCGCGGCGGCGGATTCGAGTATCGTTACGACGCGCTGCCTCGCGTCGCCCGCGAACGTCTCGTCTATCTCGAAAACATGAAGGCCGTCGCGGAGCCCACACAGGGCACCGCGCAGGAATCAAACGACCTTTGGCGTTGGTTCGAAACCCTTTCGAGCAAGAAGAAGGAGAAGGCGCTCGCCTGCGCGGCGGTGCTTCGCGCGGTCCGCGACCTCGAAATGACCGGCATGGGCACGGATCTCGCGATTCAGCACATCGCCATCAATCACGGCATCAAGATCCGCACCATCTATCTTTGGAAGAAGAAGGTGCAGGGTTTGGCGCCGTCAGATTGGGCTCCGGCACTTGCTCCCCGGCATGTCGGCCGTGTCGCCGAGGTGGAGCTTGAACCTGCCGCGTGGGATCAGCTGCGGGCCGACTATCTCCGGCCGTCCGCGCCGAATTTCACGGACTGCTATCGTCGTCTCCAACACCGTGCCGGGACCGAAGGCTGGACACTTCCTTCGCCCCGGACGCTGGAGCGCCGCCTTGCAGCGATCCCGGAACAGACACGCATCTTCTTCCGCGAAGGTGTCGATGCGCTGAAGCGACTTTACCCCGCACAGGTCCGCGATCGTTCGTCCTATCATGCCCTCGAAGCGGTCAATGCGGACGGGCATGTGTGGGACGTGTTTGTCCGCTTTCCGGATGGCACGGTTGGCCGGCCTGCCATGGTCGCCTTCCAGGATCTTTACTCAGGCAAGATCCTGTCGTGGCGCCTCAACAAGCATTCCAACAAGGAAACAGTGCTTCTTGCCTTCGGCGACCTTGTCGAAACCTACGGCATACCGACGCACTGCTACCTGGATAACGGTCGCGACTTCGCCTCGAAATGGGTGTCGGGCGGCACGCCAAATCGCTATCGGTTCAAGATCAAGGAGAACGAACCGCAAGGCGTTCTCACGATGTTGGGAGTCGAGGTTCACTGGACGACGCCGTATTCGGGCCAGTCCAAGCCGATCGAGCGGGCCTTTCGCGACTTCGCTCAAGCGCTAGCGAAGCATCCGGCCTTTGAGGGGGCTTATACCGGCAACAAGCCCGACGCCAAGCCCGAAAACTACGGCTCGAAGGCGGTGCCATACGACCAATTCGAGCAGATCGTTGCCGAGGGGATCGCGGAGCACAATGCCCGGCTCGGGCGTCGCAGCCTTGTCTGTGCGGGCAAACTGTCCTTCGACACGGCCTTCGCGCTTTCCTATGCGCAGTCCGAGATCCGCAAGGCAACGGCCGAACAGCGCCGCTTGTGGTTGCTCGCGGCTGAAGGCGTGACCGTCAGGAAAACGGCCCATATCGAACTCAGCGGTAACAAGTATTGGTGCGAAGAGCTGCTGGAGTTCATCGGCCAAAAAGTCGTCATCCGGTTCGATCCGGAAGACCTGCACGCAGGCGTCCATGTCTACCGGCTCGACGGCGTCTATGTCGCCGAGGCGCGGTGCGTGGAGTTGACGGGCTTTGGCGACCAGGCCGCCGCTCGTGATCATGCTCGTGGCCGCCGCCAGTGGATGCGCGCCGTGCGCGAGAAAGCTCAGCGCGAGATCAACATGTCGCTCGACGAGCTCGTCGCCGCGCTCCCCACGATCGAAAAGGATGAACGCAAGGTCGAGCCGAAGGTTGTGCGGCCGATCTTCGGAAATCTGGCGGTCAAGGCGACCGCTCAAGAAGAAGAAGAAGACGACCGCTTCGCGGAAGCGTTCGGACGCGGAGTGGATCTGCTCGCCAGCGGCGTCATTTCCTTCCGGCCAAAAGAAAAAGGCGGCGCGTGAACGCCACCTGAAGCTGTTTTGATGAAGGACCCAAGATGACTACAGATGAGTTCAACACGCAAGCAGAAAGTGCGGAAGTGGACGAAGGAACCGCGTCCGCTGTTGACAAGAAAGTCAGCGAAACCACCCTCGACAAGATGAAGCCGGGCGAGCGCGCGGAATGGCAGGAAGCCAACGAGATTGTCCGCGCCGTCGCCGCACGCGAGCATTGGTCGCGCCCCGAGCTGTGCCGCCGCTCCGGCGTGCCGGCCGGCACCCTCTACCCCTGGCTCGATGGCACCTATAAGGGCAACTACGCGAACGTGACAGAGCGCATGCGGAAGTGGCTGTCCGCGGAGGAAGAGCAGCGAATGACCGTCGCGGCAATGATCGCCGAGCCGGAGTTCGTCGAAACACCCACGGCCCGCGAAGTGCTCCAGGCTTTGCGCTATGCGCAGGCTGCTCCGACCATGGCCGTGATCACTCTCGGCGCAGGGATGGGCAAGACAACCACCGCCCGCCACTATGCGATGAACACCCCCCATGTGACGCGCATCGTGCTCCGTCCGACCGCCAGTACTCCGATGGCCGTCATTCGGGAGCTGGCACGAGAACTCGGGCTCAGCGAGCGCCGCTATGACCTGATCGAAAAAGCGATTGGCGAGAAGCTGAAGCGGAACGGCCGCCATACGCTCGTCATCGTCGATGAGGCGCAGAACATGACCGACAAATCGGTCAACGAACTGCGCCATTACATGGACGTCTATAAGTGCGGCCTTGCCTTGATCGGCAACGAGGAGGTGACTAACCGCTGGGCAGGTGCTGCCCCACGTCAGCATCAAGGGCAGATCCACCGTAGGGTGGGCGTACCATTGACCCGCCTTAAGCCGCTGACCGCCGATATCGACGCCTATGTCGACGCGTGGGGTTTCGATGATCCCGAAATCGCGAAGCTATGCCGGGCGATAGGCCGCAAGCCCGGCGCGCTCGGGCAGATCTCAGAGACGATCAAGCTCGCCGCGATAATCGCCGGCGGGAACCGCGTCACCGCCAACGACGTCAAGTTGGCCTGGGCCAAGCGTACTGGTGAGGGTTCGCACTGATGAGACAGAAGATTTCCGAGGAGCTCTCGCAGCTCAAATCGATGTTCGACGAGTGGATCGGCAGCGGCGTTGAGTTGTCGCCGAAGGCGGTGAGCGATGTGTCCTGCCGTTTGGCAGATGTTCACCGTCGAGCCTCTGAGATCGAGGATGTGCTCGATGGCGTGGTCACTTGCCAAATCGATACCAGCACAACCCTTCATATGCTGGCGTCGAATATCGATGCGGCGCTCCATGGCACCGCTGACCGGCTGACCTGCACACCGCTACCCGCCAATGTCGTGCCGTTCCGGCCCCGGCCTGCCATCCACTATCAGGGAGGCCAGCCGGCATGACCGTCAGCATAAGGATGTGCGGCGAAATCACCGCCGCGGTCTATGAGGTGCCATACGAACAGCTGCTCAATGACCAGCGCCAGATGGCGCTCGTTGAAGCACGGCATGCGGCCTTTTGGGCGGCGAAGCGCTTCACACATCGGTCATTGCCCGCCATCGGCCGTGTATTTCGTCGCGATCACACGTCTGTTCTGCACGGCGCGCGCAGGATCGAGCGGCTTCGGCAAGAGGATCCCTCGGTCGCCGCGCGGCTCGCGCTGATCGAGGCCGGCATCAAGGCAACGGAAACGACGATGGTTCGGGAGAACCTGGTCTTCCATCGCGATATCGACCCCGTCGAAGTTGCCCAGGTCGTTCTCTCATCGAAGGTGCGCGCGGTCACCGTTTCGCTCGACGAGGTGATCGTGCTCGCACGGGCGGTTGAGGCCTACGAGGCGCGTATCTCACGGCCGCCGCCGGAGCTTTCGGCTCTTGTGCGGGAGTTCGTTGACACGACAGACGCGATCAATCGCAAACCTGTCGACCATGAGCGTCGCACGCTTATCGAACGCCAGAAAACCCTTTTTGCTGATCTGAAATCTATGTCCGCCGCGCGCGATGACGCCAAGGGGGAGATGTCCCATGCAGAATAACGTTTTGACCGAGACGATCGAAGTCGAAGGCAAGCAATACATTCGGGATGCCAAGGGCAACCTCGTGCCGATCGAGGCCGTGAAGCCCGTTGACAAGCTCATGGATGAAACCGTCCGCAAGATGATCGGTTTCGCCCGCGAGCTCAATGCTCAGATCGCGCGTTTCAAGGGGCACACCTTCGAGGACGTGGGAAGCTTTCAGGCACTGATTGCGCAGGAATATGGTGCCAGCGTCGGCGGCGCCAAGGGTAACACCACGCTCACCAGCTTCGACGGCACCTTGAAGGTTCAGATCCAGGTGGCCGACATGCTCGCCTTCGGCCCTGAGCTGCAAACTGCAAAGAAGCTCGTCGATGCCTGCCTTGCTGAATGGTCGGCTGACAGCGGCGTCGAGATCCGCTCACTGGTGACGCGCGCCTTCAACGTGGACAAGGAGGGCCGTATCAACCGCGCCGAGTTGTTCATGCTCCTGCGCGTCGACATTGAGGATGAGCGCTGGCGCCGTGCCATGGACGCGATCCGCGATTCCATCCGCGTGATTGGCTCGAAGACCTACGTGCGGTTCTACGAGCGGCCAGCGCCGGACGCCGCCTGGCAGTCCATCACCATCGACCTTGCAGCGGCATGAGGTGGCGCCATGGCTTTCGACCCAATGCCGGCCATGACCGAAGCGCTGCTCGGCCGCCCGGTCCTCGCCCATGAGTTTCGCCGGGGTGACGAAGTTCACGTGAAGACGTGGGACTGGGATCACGGCGATATCGAATTCGACGGCGTGGTGACCGCGATCCCCTCAGAAGCATGGCTCCGCGTCCAATCCAGCGCGGGAGTGTCGTTCGTCGTGAT
>JAHBYL010000111.1 GCA_019635955.1 Parvibaculum sp. | reverse complement strand
TCATGCCTTCTTCAAGGCGCTGCTGTTCCTCGGCTCGGGCTCGGTCATCCATGCGATGAGCGACGAGCAGGACATGCGCAAGATGGGCGGCCTCTTCAAGATGATCCCCGTCACCTGGGTGATGATGGTGATCGGCACGCTCGCGCTGACCGGCTTCCCCTTCACCGCGGGCTACTATTCGAAGGACGCGATCATCGAAGCGGCCTATGCCGGCCACAACGCCGCGCATATGTTCGCCTTCACGCTCACCGTCACGGCGGCGCTCTTCACCTCCTTCTATTCGTGGCGCCTCATCTTCATGACGTTCCATGGGACAAGCCGCGCCTCCAATGAAGTGCTTTCGCATGTTCATGAGTCGCCGCTCGTCATGCTGGTCCCGCTGGTGGTTCTTGCCGTCGGCGCGCTTGGCGCGGGCATGGTCTTTGCGCCGCTCTTCATCGGCCACGCCCATGAAGCCTTCTGGCTCGAAGCGATTTTCCGCGGGCCGGAAAACCACATCATGCACGCCTTCCACGATGTACCGGCCTGGGTGCCTTACGCGCCCACGCTGATGATGATCGTCGGCTTCGCCACCGCCTGGCTCTTCTATATCGCCCGGCCGGATATTCCGAAGCAGCTCGCAAAGACTCACGAGCCGATCTACAAGTTCCTGCTCAACAAGTGGTACTTCGACGAGATCTATCACTTCATCTTCGTTCGTCCCGCCTTCTGGATCGGCCGCGTCTTCTGGAAGCAGGGCGACGGGCGCATCATTGACGGGCTCGGGCCGGATGGTATCGCCGCGCGCGTACAGGACATCACGCGTCAGGTGGTCCGTCTCCAGAGCGGATATCTCTATCACTATGCCTTCGCCATGCTGCTCGGCGTTGCCGGGCTTGTGACCTGGTTCATGGTCGGGGGGGTATGACGATGACCGACGGCAACATTCTCTCGCTGATTACCTTCCTGCCGCTGGTCGGCGCTCTCATCATCCTGGTGACGCGCGGCGACGAGGCGACGGTCGCCCGCAATGCGCGCTATGTCGCGCTCTGGACGACGTCGATCACCTTCGTCGTTTCGCTCTACATCTGGTGGAAGTTCGATCCCACCACGGCCGATTTCCAGTTCGTCCAGAAGACGGAATGGCTCGGCGGCGCGATCAACTACCACATGGGCGTCGATGGCATTTCGATGCTCTTCGTCATCCTCACCACCTTCCTGATGCCCGCCTGTATCCTCGCAAGCTGGACCTCCATCGAGAAGCGCGTGAAGGAATACATGATCGCCTTCCTCGTGCTCGAAACGCTGATGATCGGCGTCTTCTGCGCGCTCGATCTCGTCCTCTTCTATATCTTCTTCGAGGGCGGCCTGATCCCGATGTTCCTCATCATCGGCGTCTGGGGCGGCGCGCGGCGCATCTATGCGAGCTTCAAGTTCTTCCTCTACACCTTCGCGGGCTCCGTCCTCATGCTGCTCGCCATCATGGCGATGTACTGGGAGGCCGGCACGACCAGCATCCCCGTGCTCCTCGATCATGATTTCCCGGTGAACATGCAGACCTGGCTCTGGCTCGCCTTCTTCGCCTCCTTCGCGGTGAAGATGCCGATGTGGCCGGTCCACACCTGGCTGCCCGATGCCCACGTCGAAGCACCCACCGCCGGTTCCGTCATCCTGGCCGGCATCCTGCTCAAGATGGGCGGCTACGGCTTCCTGCGCTTCTCTCTGCCCATGTTCCCGGTCGCGTCGGCCGATCTCGCCTGGCTCGTGTTCGGCCTGAGCGTCATCGCGATCGTCTACGCCTCCCTCGTCGCGCTGGTGCAGGAGGACATGAAGAAGCTGATCGCCTATTCATCCGTCGCCCATATGGGCTTCGTGACCATGGGTATCTTCGCGGCCAATACGCAGGGCGTGCAGGGCGGCATCTTCCAGATGCTCTCTCATGGCTGGATTTCGGGCGCGCTCTTCCTCTGCGTCGGCGTCGTCTACGACCGCATGCACACGCGCGAGATCGCGGCCTATGGCGGCCTCGTGAACCGCATGCCGCTCTATGCCGTCGCCTTCCTGATCCTCACCATGGCGAATGTCGGCCTGCCGGGCACCAGCGGCTTCATCGGCGAGTTCCTCACCATCGTCGGCACCTTCCAGGTCAGCACCTGGGTCGCGGCCATCGCCGCCACCGGCGTCATCCTCGCGGCCGGTTATGCGTTGCTGCTCTATCGCCGCATCGTCTTTGGGGCGCTCGAAAAGGACACGCTGAAGTCGATCCTCGACCTCAATCGACGCGAGATGATCACGCTCGGGCCGCTCGTCGCCGCGACCATCTTCTTCGGCGTCTATCCGGCGCCGATCATGGATGTGACCGCGGTTTCGGTCGACAATCTGATATCGAACTACAACGCCGCCATCGAGGCGCACCGCGTCGCGGGCGACACGGGCTTCATCGGCGAGGTCGCAAGCCTCTTCGCCGGAAACTGATCTCGGGAACGTAAAGACAATGGAAGAAGCAGCATCCAGTGTTCCGGCCATCCTTCCGGCCCTGCCCGAGATCGTTCTCGCGGTAGGCGCCATGGCGCTTCTCATGTTCGGTGTCTTCCGTGAAGGCTGCACCGCGCGCGAAACGTCGATCGGTGCGCTGATCCTGTTCGTCCTCGTTGCCGCGCTCCTCATCGTCGAGCCGAACGAACGTGTGCTCGCCTTCGGCGGCAGCTTCGTCGTGGACGGTTTCACCAAATTCATGAAGCTGCTGACGCTGCTCGCGGCCGCCGCGGCGATCGTCATGTCGCTCAGCTTCATCCGCCGCGAGGGCTTCGACCGTTTCGAGTTCCCGATCCTCATCGGCCTCGCCACGCTCGGCATGTTCATGATGATCTCGGCCAACGGGCTCATCGCACTCTATATGGGCCTCGAACTGCAGAGCTTCGCGCTTTACGTCATCGCCGCCTTCCACCGCGACAACACGCGCGCGACGGAAGCGGGACTGAAATATTTCATTCTCGGCGCGCTTGCCTCGGGCATGCTGCTCTACGGCTCCTCGCTCATCTATGGCTTCACGGGCTCCGTCGAGTTCCCGGCCATCGCCGCCGTCATCGCGGCTGATGGCGCAAGCATCGGCGCCATCTTCGGCATCGTCTTCGTGCTGGCGGGCCTCGCCTTCAAGATTTCTGCCGTGCCCTTCCACATGTGGACGCCAGACGTCTATGAAGGCGCGCCGACGCCGGTCACCGCCTTCTTCGCGGGTGCGCCCAAGGTCGCCGCCATGGCGCTCCTCCTGCGCGTCCTCTTCGGCGCCTTCCCGGCCATGGAAGACCAGTGGCAGCAGATCGTCATCTTCATCTCCATCGCCTCCATGGTGCTCGGCGCCTTCGCCGCCATCGGCCAGGCAAACATCAAGCGCCTGCTCGCCTACAGCTCCATCTCGCATATGGGTTTCGCGCTGGTCGGCGTTGCCGCCGGCTCGCCGGAAGGTCTGCGCGGCGTGCTCATCTATCTCGTCATCTATGTGGTGATGAATGCGGGCGTCTTCTGCTGCGTCCTCGCGATGAACCGCAAGGAAGGCTATGTCGAGAACATCGCCGATCTCGCCGGCCTCTCTCGCCACCAGCCCATGGTCGCCTTCCTGCTCGCCATGCTGATGTTCTCGCTGGCGGGCGTGCCGCCGCTCGCGGGCTTCTTCGGCAAGTTCTATGTCTTCATGGCCGCGATCGAGGCGGGCCTTTACCCGCTCGCCGTGATCGGCGTTCTCGCCAGCGTTGTCGGCGCCTATTATTACCTTCGCATCGTCAAGATCATGTATTTCGACGATCCGGCGGAGCCTTTCGAGCAGCCCATGCCGGGCGAGATCGCGGCGGTCCTTGGCGTCTCGAGCGTCTTCACGATGCTCTTCTTCGTCTATCCGGCGCCGCTCATCATGGGCGCTCAGGCTGCTGCCACCGCGCTCTTCCCCTGACCGGGCCATGACGGAAATCCGCCGCTTCGAGGAAATCGACAGCACCAACGAAGAGGCGCGCCGCCTCGGCGAAGCGGGAACCGAAGGCCCCGTCTGGATCGTCGCAAGGCGGCAGACGGCAGGCCGCGGCCGAAGGGGCAGGGCATGGGAAAGCCCCACCGGCAATTTCATGGGCACGCTCCTTCTCACGCCGCGCTGCGGCCCGCGCGAGGCGGGCGAGCTCTCCTTCGTCGCCGCGCTTGGCGTTCACGAGGCGGTGGAAAGTCTACTGCCGCCGCCGCTGCGCGGGGCGCTTCGCCTCAAATGGCCGAACGACCTCCTGCATGATCGCGCGAAGCTCGCGGGCATCCTGCTTGAATCCTCCGGCGTCGCGGGTGCGGAGGTTGCCTGGGTCGCGATCGGCATGGGGATCAATCTCGCCACCCATCCGGAAGGCCTCGAATACAAGGCCACCTCGCTCGCCGCCATCGGCGCCGGCCCCGTCACGCCGGACGAGGCGCTTGCCGCGCTCGATATCTCGTTCACACGCTGGCTTGCCGTCTGGCGCGGCCAGAACGGCTTTGCCGCCATCCGCGAAGCCTGGCTGAAGCGGGCGGAAGGGCTCGGCGGCCCCGTCATCGTCCGCCTCTCGGACGAAACCATCGAGGGAACATTCGAGGGCCTCGCGCCCGATGGCGCGCTCCAGCTCCGCCTCTCCGGAGGCGAATTGCGCCTCATATCGGCCGGAGATGTGTTTTTCCGCGCTCCGGCGCATTAAACTCCCTGCATGAGTATTTCTGCGTCCAGCTCCCCCCGCGACGAGTTCGTCTTCCTGCCGCTTGGCGGCTCCGGCGAAATCGGCATGAACCTCAACCTCTATGGCTACGGC
>JAHBYL010000110.1 GCA_019635955.1 Parvibaculum sp. | reverse complement strand
CCTTCTCGAATTCGGCTTCCTTGCCGGCCTGCACCGGAAGGGTGGCTACGATACCGATGATGCTCATGTTTCGCTCCCGTGTTCGGTGGGCCATGGGCCCTGTTCTGATTTGTTGCGGGGGACTTTAGGGGCAAAGTGCCCCCGCATCAATGCGCGCCGCGCCGCCCTTTGTTCGATCGGCGCAGCGGCGCTGTTCAGTTTCGGACGGCGATCACGAGCCCTTGTAGCTCGGCGCCCGCTTCTCGAAAAAGGCGTCCAGCGCCTCCTTGTGGTCGTCCGTGTGGTGGGCCAGGGCCTGCATGGACGCCGACATTTCCATGATCGTGTCGAAGTTCGTCAACATGCCCTGACGGAGCAGCTGCTTCGTCATGCGTAATACGTCCGGCGCCTGATTGCAGATCTTTGCGGCGAGCGCCCTGGCCCTGTCCATCAGCTCGGCGGCGGGCACGACTTCGGAGACGAGGCCCCATTCCTTCGCCGTGGCGGCATCGATCGTGTCGCCCGTATAGAAGAGCTCGGAGGCGCGGGCCATGCCGATGACGCGAGGCAGCAGCCAGGCACCGCCATCGCCCGGGATAAGGCCGATCTTGAGGAAGGTCGCGCCGAAAATAGCGCTGTCGGCGGCGATGCGCGTATCGGCGAGGCAGGCGACATCATTGCCGAGGCCGATGGCCGGGCCGTTCACCGCGGCGATGACCGGCACCTCGATGCCCCAGACCGACTTCACGATGCGGTGAATGCCGTTGCGGTAGCGCTCGCGGATATGGACGCCGGGGCCGCCAAAGCCGTCCCCGCCCTCGCGCATGGCCTTCACATTGCCACCGGCCGAGAAGGCTTTTCCCGCCCCGGTGAGAATCACGCATCGCACGCCGCGATCGGCATTGATGCGGGCCGCGGCTGCGGAGAAGTTCTCCGCATCTTCCGGCGCGCCCAGCGGGTTGCGGCTTTCGGGCCGGTTGATGGTCAGCGTCACGACCGGACCGTCTTTTTCGAAAATCAGCGGATCGCTCATTCCTGAATTGCCTCTCTGTTGTGCATTTTTCTTGCAGCCTTATCGCACGGCCTGCCCGCTGTGCAAAAATCGCAGGATCGAGAGCGGATTATGGCTCCTTAACCATGTCTCGGAAAACCTTATTAAGACTTTTGTCCGAGGCTGGCGCTTGAGGATTCCGGCAGCCGCCCTCGGGCCGCACAGCCGGGTAGAGGTGGGCCGACAAAGGGCGAGTCATGGCATCCGGCGATCCGCGGCAAACATCCGAAATGCCGCGCCAGAATAGCTGGCGCAGCATGATGCTGCCGTTTCAGGCGCATGGGCCGAACGGCGAAAAGCTGTCGCCCGAAATCCGGCTCGAGCAGATGAGGATGCTGGTGGAAGCGCAGCAGCTTCCCCTTCCTTACGCCTTTCCGTTGCTGATGATTCCCTATGCCGCTTGCTTCATCGGCCGCGTCGAGTGGTATTGGCTTGCCGTGCCTGTTGTGCTCGTCTTCCTCGCCAACTGGTTCAACCGCAGAACGCTCGAAGCCTTTGCCGAAGCACATCCCACGGTTGCCGATGTGGCATATTGGGAACGGCGGTTCGTGCTGACATGCACCTTCTTTGCTGTCTCCATGGCCTCGACCGCCTATTTCTTCTGGGTGCCCGACAGCTATGTGCTGCAGTCCTACGTCATCACGACGCTGCTTGTGGTGCTCGCGCCGATCTGTCTGATCACCTCCTGCTACCTGCCTGCCTTCTACGCCACAGTGTTGCCTATCGTGGGCGTCGCCTGCATCCAGATCGCCATCTATGCCAACGCGCTGCATGCGGTTCTGGCAGGAGTGCTTGTCGTCTTCACGATCCTGCTGGCGCAACTCACCGCGCGACTCAACCGCATCATGCTCCACTCGATCACGCTCAGAGAGGACAAGTCGGGACTGATCGAGCAGCTCTTCAAGGCCAAGCGCGATTCCGATGCGGCGCGCGCCCGTGCCGAAGAAGCGAACCGCGCGAAATCGCATTTCCTTGCAAATATGAGCCATGAACTGCGCACGCCGCTCAATGCCATTATCGGCTTTTCGGAGGTCATGGCCTCGGAAATCTTCGGCAAGCATGCGATCCCGACCTACAAGGAATATGCGCACGACATCAACCGTTCGGGGCAGCATCTGCTCGGCCTCATCAACGACGTGCTCGACCTGTCGCGCATCGAAGCCGGGCGCTTCCAGATCACCGAGGAGGAAGTGGACATCGCCCAGCTTGCGGAAGATTGCCGCCGAATCGTGGAAATCCGTGCCCAGGCGCAGCGCGTCCATCTTGCCGCCGAGTTCGAGACCGGGCTGCCCGTCGTCTATGGCGATGCGAGAGCGCTACGCCAGACCTGGATCAACCTGCTGACCAATGCCGTGAAGTTCTCACCGCCGGACAGCACGGTGCTGATGTTTGGGCGACTGGAAGAGAGCGGCGAACTGCGCTTCGGCGTTCACGACAACGGGCCGGGCATCGCGGAAGGCGAAATCGAGAAAGTGCTTCAGGCGTTCACGCAAGGTGCTTCCGGCCTTGCCCAGCCGGGCAAGGGCTCCGGGCTCGGCCTGTCCATCGTTAAGGGCCTGCTCGCCGTGCATGGCGGGCGCTTCGAACTGAAGAGCGCGCTCGGAAAGGGAACGCAGGCCGAATGCGTGATGCCGCCGCAGCGGCTCAGGACGAAGCGGCAGATGGCGCGCAGCGCCTGACGTTCAGCGCGGCGGCAGCAGCCGTTTCTCCTGAAACAGCTTGAAATACTTCCGGAACATGTCTTCCGTATCGATGACCTCGTGAAAGCCGGCGCGCCGGAGCGCAATGGTCGAAACGATGGCGGCCGGCGTATCGCGCTCGGCGCCATAGGCCATGGTGAAGTCGGCATAGTAAAAGGACTCGCCGACGAAGGAGGTCATGTCCGGCGAAGCGAGATCGTATTTCGCGCGGATCGCATCCCACTCTTTCGAGCGCTTCGGCATTTCGGCGCCGAGCGACATAGGCGCGATCTCGCCCGGTTTCATGCCAAGCGCATCTGCGATGGCTGGCCAGACATTTTTCCAGACGAAGACATCTCCATTGGTGACGTTGAAGATCGCGTTTTCCTGTCGGTCGCGGACGCCCGCCCAGGCGATGGCATCGGCGAGAAGATCGGCGTCGACGGCTTCCAGCACGGACGAGGCGCCGCCCGGATAAACGAGCGGCCTGCCCTCTTCCTTCAGCAGCGCGCCGTAGACGCCGATAGCGGGGATGAGATTCATCGCCGCGCCAAGCGAGAAGCCGAAAATGATCTGCGGTCGAAAGATGGTCCAGTGCCAGGCGCGGCCTTGCTGCTTCGAGCGGAGATAGTCTTCCTGATCCCAATAGAAATTCGGCTGCTCCTTCATCTCGTCTCGGTTTTCGCGCGCGGGCACGGCAAGCGGGCGGACATGGGCGCCATAGGCTTTCGTGCCCTGCAGCAGCGAGACATGACGCAGGCGCGGCGCGGCCTTTTCCAGCGGGTCGAAGAAGTTTTCAAGCATGCGCCTGTTGGTTTCGATCTGGTCGGCCTCGCGCCAGCCCGCGACAAGGCCGGGCTTTTCGTAAAGCGCGGCATAAACAATACGGGTGACATCGCTCATGCCCGAAAGCGCGCCTGCGCAGGCCGCGCGGTTCGTCAGGTCGAGCGGGAGATGCGTAGCGCCGAATGTCTCGAAGGGCTTGCGGCGGGAAAGCGCCGTCACCTTGTAGCCACGCTCGGCGAAATGCTTCATGGCGGCGAAGCCGACAAGGCCCGTGGCGCCCGCGACAAGGATATGTTCCTGCATGGCTTTCCTCCCTGTTCTTCTTGTTGGCGGAAAGCCTAGAAGCGGCGGCGCGCGAGGTCAAAGCAGCAAAGAAAAAGGCCGCTCCGGAGAGCGGCCTTGATCGTTCGATCCCGAAGTGGCTTACGCGGCTTCGGAGTAGCGCTTCAGCTGGTAATCGACATTGCCGAACTGGGTGTCGATCATGGTGAGGCGCTTGAAGTAGTGGCCGACATTGAGTTCGTCGGTCATGCCCATGCCGCCGTGAAGCTGCACGGCCTGCTGGCCGACGAAGCGGCCGGCCTTGCCGATCTGCACCTTGGCGCCCGCGGCGGCCTTGGTGCGCTCGGCGCCGTTCTCGTCGAGCTTCAGGTTCACCATGTAGGTCATGGAGACGGACTGCTCATAGGCCATGAACATGTCGACCATACGGTGCTGCAGCACCTGGAACTTGCCGATCGGCACACCGAACTGCTTGCGCGTCTTGCAGTATTCGACTGTGGCGGTGTTCAGCTCCTTCATGCAGCCGATGGCTTCGGCCGAGAGGGCCGCGATTGCCTGATCGGTGATCTTCTCGACGAGGGGCAGGCCCTTGCCTTCGGCGCCGATCAGCGCCTCCGCATCGACCTTCACGTTCTCGAAGGTGATTTCCGAGGCGCGGCGGCCATCAACCGTCGGGTAGTCGCGCGTGGAAACGCCCGCCGCCGACTTGTCGACGATGAAGACGGAAACGCCGTCACGGTCGCGCTGGCCGCCGCTCGTGCGGGCCGTCACGATGAGCTTCTGCGCCCAGGGCGCGCCGAGCACGACGGCCTTGTAACCATTGATGACGTAGCCCGACCCGTCCTTCTTCGCCGTGGTAGTGAGGTCGGCGAGGTTGTAGCGGCCCTGCGGTTCGGCATAGGCGAAGGCCCAGACCGTTTCGCCGCCGATGATGCCGGGAATATGCGCTTCCTGCTGTGCGGCCGAGCCGCCTTCACGCAGGAAACCACCGGCGATCACCACCGTTTCGACATAGGGCTCAATGACGAGGTGG
>JAHBYL010000011.1 GCA_019635955.1 Parvibaculum sp. | reverse complement strand
TGGCGGGCCCCGCCGTCAAGGCATGAGGGGGCGAGGCCGGGCTTTCCCCCGCGCCCCGCGCCAATTATAACCGTCGCATATCACCGGGGCGGCTGGCACGCCCGTGGCGGCAAGGCCCTGAAATCAATGACCAAAGCGGCGGACGATCTTTTTCCGAACCACCAGGACGAGCCCCGCCGTGTGGGCCCCGGCCAGCTCCACACGACCGGCATCCTGCCCTCGCATGGCATCGCCACGCTGATCCGCGAAAAGGAAATCTGGGGCGGGCTCGAGATCGACAAGAGCCAGATCCAGCCGGCCAGTCTCGACCTGCGGCTGGGCGCGACCGCCTATCGCCTGCGCGCCTCCTTCCTGCCGGGGCCGGAACGCGGCGTGATGGAATGCGTCGAGGAGCTGATGCTCCACAAGATCGACCTGACGGAAGGCGCGGTGCTCGAAACGGGCTGCGTCTATCTCGTGCCGCTCGTCGAGGCGCTGGCGCTGTCGGAAAAGACATCGGCCTCCGCGAACCCGAAAAGCTCGACCGGCCGTCTCGACGTGTTCACGCGGCTGATCGCGGATTTCTCCGCCGAGTTCGACCAGGTGCCCGCCGGCTACAAGGGGCATCTCTATCTCGAGATCAGCCCGCGCACCTTTCCCATTCTCGTGCGGCCGGGATCGCGGCTCGCCCAGATCCGCTTCCGCCGCGGCACGCATACCTGCACCGATGCCGAGATGAAGCGGCTCCATGAGGAGCTGCGCCTCGTCGATGGCGAGGCCGATATCGACGGCGGCATCGCGCTCACTGTCAACCTCGATGCGGGAAGCGAGGACGAAATCGTCGGCTACCGCGCCAAGCGCCATTCGGGCGTCATCGACATCGACAAGGTGAACGCCTATGAGGTGCGCGACTTCTGGGACCCGGTGCATGTGCGTCCCGGCAAGGGACTTATTCTGGACCCGGACGAATTCTACATTCTCGCAACCGCCGAGGCGCTGCACATCCCGGCGACCCATGCCGCCGAGATGGTTCCCTACAATCCGCTGGTCGGCGAATTCCGCGTGCATTATGCGGGCTTCTTCGATCCGGGCTTCGGCGCGCGCGAGGCTGGCGGCTCAGGCAGCCGCATCGTCCTCGAGGTGCGCTCGCATGACGTCCCCTTCATCCTCGAACACGGACAGATCGTCGGCCGCTTCGTGCTGGAGCGGCTGACGGATCGTCCCTCCGTGCTTTACGGCGCGGGCCTCGGCTCGAACTATCAGAAGCAGGGCCTGAAACTCTCCAAGCACTTCCGCGTGAAGTGATCAGTATACTGTTGTGCTCGAAGGCGGTTTCACGCAGAGTCTAGTCTGCTTGGTGCAAACATTTCAAGTTTTCAAAACTTCGATATCCACAGAGCATTCTGCTCTGGTGAATAAGCCACGCTACAGGTAGCCAAGATGACGAAAATCGGTCGCCTTTGGGCAGGGAAGTTGTTTGGGACAAACACAGGAAATGTTTCGGCTGAGTTAAATGAACAGGGAGATGTCGTCTCGGGTGTAATCCGATTCTTGGATGATAAATTCGGGGCGGTTGTCTATTCGGTTGAAGGTAAGTTTGACGGAACTACTTTGGCTCTCCAGGGCGAGCCGTCGCAGGCGCCTGAAGGTGTTCAAGTCGAGAAAGTGAGTATCAATGGAGCACTCACCGCCGAAGGCGAGTTGAGGGGGGAGTGGTCATCTCATTTGGGTACGGGCGGGACGTTTATTCTCTTTCCTCATGATTACTCTGCCAAAAAGAGTGTTCCCGAAGGCGCTGTGCCAGAGCAAGTGCATTCCGCTTCGCGTCCTCTCGGGGCGATTAGATTGTATGCTGACGATCTGAAAGAGTTGATAGGGTTTATGTCCCGTGACTTTAGTCAGGCTCGCGTGATAGTCACTTATCGCGACGGAGGAAGTGAGATATCCAAGTACGCGAATGATTTTATCGATGCCGGTGAGCGGCTGGAAAGCCTTCGGTACATCAGGTTGGCAATTCAAGAGCCGGACGCGCACGGGATTAATCGTCTTGCTGTCGTTGAGCTAAATGCAAATGGGTTGAATGAAGTCAGAGTGCAAGGTGTTCAGGAGACATGGGTTGTCGGCAAGGCCGAGTCGTTGGCTTTGTTTCTGCGGCGGTATCAAAAAACACTCGCAACAACATTCAGAAAGTTTGGTCTGAACATTAACGGTGTTCTCGCTCTAGTCGCGCTTGCCTTAATCCCTGAGCTGTCAATTGAACGGCGTTTCTTGTTTATCGCCGCGTTGGTAGGCCTTGTTTCTCTAATTGCGCAGTTGCATACGCGTTTTGTATCGAATGTGTTGGTGTTCCTGCAGCGAGAAAAGCCGCAAATTTTGCAGCGAGTTTGGCCTCAGTTGCTTTCTTGGCTTATTACGCTAAGTGCAACGCTTGTGGCGGCGGTTGTGTACGGCATGCTGAATGGTGATCTGCCTAGCTTGGCAAGTTGGTTTTAAATTGAGCAGTCCGGGAATGCTAACTGATGCTCCCTTGCGCGAGGCAAGGGAGCGCAGATGAGATGTAAAGAAGTTTCGCGGTGAGCAACCGTCGGCCGGAGTTAGCTCAATCAGCCAAGCACTTCGGCGAAGAAGTTTTCCATCGCCTGCCAGGAGCGCCGGTCGGCGGCGGCGTCATATTTGATGCCGCGTTCGGGCGCATTGGCGCCCACCGCCGTGAAGGCGTGAAGCGCATGGCCATAGGCATGGATCTGCCAGTCGGCGCCTGCATCCGTCAGTTCCTTCGCCACGCCGACGACGCTGTCGGGCGTTGCCATCGGATCGTCCCAGCCATGCAGGATGAGAACCTTGGCGCCGATCTTGCCCTGCGGGCCGATATTCGGCGGCACGAAAAGGCCGTGGAAGCTCGCAACGCCTTTGAGGCCGGGTGCCGCGGCGCGCGCCATGTCGAGAACGCAGAGCCCGCCGAAGCAATAGCCCATCGCGCCGATCTTCGAGGCATCGACCGCCTCATGCGTCCTGGCGGCTTCGAGACCCGCAAGCAGCCGCTTCTTCAGGAGCGCGCGGTCGGCAAGGAGCGGACCCATGAGGTGCGAATTGTCGCCCTCCGTATTGCCGCGCACACCCTTGCCATAGACATCGAGCGCAAAGGCCGTATAGCCGAGACCGGCCACCTGATCGGCACGGGCGCGCACGCCTTCATGGAGCCCCGCCCAGTCATGGACGACGAGGATGGTGGGGCGCTTGCCGCCGCCTGCCGGCTGCGCGACATAGCCCTCGAAAGCCGTTTCTCCGTCGCTGTATTCGACAAGGCTGGTCCTGATGCTGGCGGACATGAATGACTCCCTGATGTGGCGATTGATTCTTTGGACGAAAGACTAAGGGGGCGCGCGCCCCCAATCCAGTGCGGGAAGCGACAGAAGCGGCGAACTCGGCTATGAAGTTTTTGTCACAGTGGATGCCTTCATGGGAGAGGCCCGATCCATGCGCCTTGCCGGCCAGCTCCTTCTCGCCTTTCTGATCCTTGTTGCCTGCGATACGGCGGGCCGTCTCGTCTCATGGGGGCTCGGCCTGCCGGTGCCGGGCACGGTGATCGGCATATTGTTTCTGCTTGGCGGGCTCGTTGCGCTTCGCCGCGTGCCCGGCCATCTCGGCCGCGTGACGGATTTCCTGCTCGCCCATCTGAATTTTCTCTACATCCCGGCGGGCGTCGGCGTGATGAGCTATGCGGCGCTGCTGGCGGACGATCTCTGGCCCATTCTCGTGGCGCTGTTTGCGAGCACGTTCCTCGCAATGCTCGCGGCAGGCTTCGCCTTCATGGCCGTTGCCCGGTTGACGGAAAAGCGGAGCGGCGGCGAATGAGCGATATAGGCATCAAGCTCATTTACTGGGACCGCGTTTTCGAGGCGGGGTTCTGGATTGCCGTCACGCTGTTCTTCTATTACCTCGCGCTGCGCATCCAGCGCGCACTCGGCGGCACACCGCTCGCAAATCCGGTGCTGCTTGCCGCCGCGCCGATCATCGGGCTGCTTATGGCGGCGGATATCTGGGTTGGCGACTATATGGGCGGCGGGCAGGCGCTGCTCTGGCTGCTCGGGCCTGCCACGGTTGGCATTGCCGTGCCGCTTTACCGCAATTTCGCGCGTGTGCGCTCGGCCCTTCTGCCGATGGCCGCGGCACTTGTCATCGGCTCAACGGTCGCGGTCGTGTCCGCCGTGCTGGTCGGCGAAATGATGGGCGCGAGCGTCGAGACTGTCCGCTCGCTCGCACCGAAATCGGTGACGACGCCGATCGCCATGGGCATTGCGGGCGAGATTGGCGGCTATCCATCGCTCGCCGCCGCCTTCGTCATCCTGACGGGGATTGTGGGCGCGGTGTTCGGCGCCGCCTTCTTCCGGCTCCTGCGCATCCGCGACGAGCGCGCGAAAGGCTTTGCCATGGGAATTGCCGCGCATGGCATCGGCACGGCGCGCGCCTTTCAGGAAAGCGAAGTGCAGGGGACATTTTCCGGCGTCGCCATGGCGCTCAACGGCATCGTGACGGCGCTCGTGCTGCCGCTTCTGTGGCTGGCCTTTTCCTAGGCCGAGCAGCTTGCGCCGCCGAGGACGCAGAATTTCGCGCAGTGGCGGTGATTGAGCTTCACGGGGGTGAGGCTTCCGGCGAGCGTTGCGCTCATCTCGAATTGCGGATCGTCCGGCAGCAAGGTGCAGGAGATGACGGCAGGCGCGGCGGCGCCGCGCCGTTTCACCACCATGCGGCTCGTCGCACACATCATCGTCGCGGGATCGACATCGAGTATGCCCCAGCAGGCGGTGGTGATCTCCGGCACATCCGCCGTCTCATCCATCTCCGGGAAGAGGACAAGGGCGGCGGGATCGCCCGCATCGAGTGCAATTCCCTCGCGCGCGAAAAGTGCGGCAAAACCCGCGCGGACTTCATCTTCCGTTTCGCCCGATGTCGTGCGGCCTGCAATCGCGAGTGCGAAATTCTCGGAGGCAAGCCAGCGAAGCCCCTCCATCGTTCTGGTAAAGCTGCCTGCGCCGCGCTCGGCATCGTGCAGCGCCTCCGTATAGTGATCGAGGCTGACACGGAGCTTGAGCGAGCGGCCGAACACCTCGTGCAGCGCAATGAGCCCGGCCTTCACGCGCGGGCGCTGCATGGGCTGCATCGCATTGGTGAGGACGAGCACCTCATGGCCGCGCGTCAGCGCATCTTCCAGCATCTCGATCATGCCGGGGTTCATGAATGGCTCGCCGCCCGTGAAGCCGATTTCGGGGAGCGCCGTGCCGGCCTTTGCGGCGATCGCTGCTGCCTCGTCGAAAAAGCGCACCGCCTCTTCCGGCGTGATATAGGCGAGGCGGTCATCCACCGGGCTCGAATGGATGTAGCAGTTCGCGCATTCAATGTTGCAGAGCGTGCCCGTATTGATCCAGAGCGTGTCGAGACGGTGAAAGGCGACGGAGGCCCGCGTCTCGCCCTTGGCGGTGATGTCCGGGTGAAGGAATTTCTGCGAGGCGATTTCGTTCATGGGCGAAACCCTATCATTGCCGCCCGGCTTCGCCATTCACAATTCCGGGAGGACTGGTAATCTCCGCGCGGGCGGACAAGGGGGCATGACGTGCAGCGGAAACTGACGAAGGGCGAACTTCTCGACGGGCGGGGACGGCTCATCGAGGCGGGCTATGCGACGGAGGAGGCAAGGCGCTACCGCCGCGCCGCGATCAAGGCCGGCTGGCACCGCATCAAGGAATGGGATTACTACGCCGTATTGAATGACCGCTACGGCTTTGCCTGCGTGGTGGCCGACAATGGCTATATGGGGCTTCTGAACGCCGTCTGGCTCGATTTCGAAAAGCCCGGCTTCACCGAGGAAGGCATTATCATCCCCTTGCCGCGCGGGCGGATGAAACTGCCCGAAAGCGCGGATCAGGGCGATATCGTCCAGCATCATCCGAAAATGGACATCGCCTTCCGCCATGTGCCGGGCGGACGCAGGCTTACGCTTTCTTATCCGGGCTTCGGCAAGGGGCGCGGCATGAAGGCCGATCTCTTTCTCGCGCAGCCGCCCATGGACCGGATGGTGATCGCAACGCCCTTTCCCGATGCGCCGCGCGCCTTCTATTACAACCAGAAGATCAACTGCATGGCAGCGGATGGCGAGGTGACAACCGGCGGCGAGACATTCGCCTTCGCACCCGAAACCTCCTTCGGCGTGCTCGACTGGGGACGCGGCGTCTGGACCTATGACAATGTCTGGTACTGGGGCTCGGCCTCCGGCATGGCGGAGGGAAAGAGCTTCGGCTTCAATATCGGCTATGGCTTCGGCGACACTTCGGCGGCTTCCGAGAACATGATCTTCTTCGATGGCCGCGCGCACAAGTTCGACCAGGTGCGGTTCCACCTGCCGCAAGGCTCGTTCACCGGCGCGCCCTGGCGCTTCACGAGCAATGATGGCCGCTTCGAGATGGAGTTCGAGCCGGTGGTCGACCGGAACAGCGCGGTGGACCTGAAACTCATCCGCTCGATCCAGCATCAGGTCTTTGGCCGCTTCTCGGGCGTGGCCGTGCTCGATGACGGGCGGCGGATCGAAGTGAAGGATCTCATCGGCTTTGCCGAGGAAGTGCGGAACCGCTGGTGAGCCCCTTGCGGAAAAGGCGCCGAAACCGTAACTAGAAGGTCCGGCGCGGGTGTAGCTCAATGGTAGAGCAGAAGCTTCCCAAGCTTACGACGAGGGTTCGATTCCCTTCACCCGCTCCAGTTATTTCAAGCACTTACGCAGAGCCCTGACGGATGCGCGGGCGCATCCGGGCTTCGACTTTGCGCTGCCCGATTACTTGGCGCGGCTGAGAACGTAGTCGACGATTCTCTCTGCGGCGTCTTCGGGCGTTTCCTTGACGGTCGATACGTGGATCTCCGGGTTTTCCGGCGCCTCGTAGGGGCTGTCGATGCCGGTGAAGTTCTTGAGCTCGCCCGAGCGCGCCTTCTTGTAGAGGCCCTTCACGTCGCGACTTTCGGCAACTTCAAGCGGCGTATCGATGAAGACCTCGAGGAATTCGCCCTCGGACAGCAGCGCCCGCACCATTTCACGCTCCGCACGGAACGGGCTGATGAAGGCCGACAGCACGATGAGGCCCGCGTCGGCCATGAGCTTCGCCACTTCGCCCACACGGCGGATGTTCTCGATGCGGTCCGCCTCGGTGAAGCCGAGATCCTTGTTCAGCCCGTGGCGTATATTGTCGCCGTCGAGCAGGAAGGTGTGGCGGCCGAGCGCATGAAGCTTCTTTTCGACGAGATTGGCGATCGTCGACTTGCCGGAGCCGGAAAGACCGGTGAACCACAGCACGGCCGGCCTCTGGTTCTTCAGTGCGGCATGCGCCTCGCGGCTGATGTCGAGCGCCTGCCAATGAACGTTCTGCGCGCGGCGCAGGCTGAAATGCAGCATGCCGGCAGCGACTGTGGCATTGGTGATCTTGTCGATCAGGATGAAGCCGCCGAGCGTATGGTTCGCGGTATAAGGCTCGAACACGACCGGCCGGTCGGTGATGACTTCCGCCACGCCGATGGCATTGAGCTCCAGCGTCTTGCAGGCGAGATGCTCCATCGTGTTGACGTTGACGGCATATTTGGGCGCCTGCACCGTGGCCGAAACCATCTGCGTGCCGAGCTTGAGCCAATAGGCGCGACCGGGCGTCAGCGCCTCGTCCGCCATCCACACGATGGTGGTTTCGAACTGGTCGGCAACCTGGGGCGGGGCGTCAGCCGGCGCGAGCACGTCGCCGCGCGAGCAATCGACCTCATCGGTAAGGCAAAGCGTGATCGACTGTCCCGCGACCGCGAGATCAAGGTCTCCGTCCATGGTCACGATGCGGCTGACCGTGCTGGTCTTGCCTGACGGCAGCACTCGCACGGCGTCGCCCGGCCGGACGGTTCCGCTGGCAATCAGACCCGAGAAACCGCGGAAATCGAGGTTGGGCCGGTTCACCCATTGGATGGGCAGGCGGAACGGCTTGGTCTGGTCCGCAACAGCGTCGACCTCGACGGTCTCGAGATGCTGAATCAGGCTCGGCCCGGTATACCAGGGCGTATTGGCGCTCGGCCCCGTGATGTTGTCGCCCTTGAAACCCGAGATCGGCATCGGCACGAAACTCTCGATCCCGATGGAGCGGGCAAATGCCGCGTAATCGGCGACGATGGCGTCGTAGACGGACTGGTCGTAGCCGACGAGATCCATCTTGTTCACCGCGAGCACCATGTGGCGGATGCCGATGAGATGGGCGAGATAGGAGTGGCGGCGCGTCTGCGTCAGAACGCCCTTGCGCGCATCGATCAGGATCACCGCAAGGTCCGCGGTCGAGGCGCCCGTCACCATGTTGCGCGTATATTGTTCGTGTCCCGGCGTGTCGGCGACGATGAACTTGCGTTTCTCGGTTGCGAAGAAGCGGTATGCGACGTCGATCGTGATGCCCTGTTCGCGCTCGGCGGCGAGGCCGTCGACAAGCAACGCGAAATCGATTTCCTGGCCTTGCGTGCCGGACTTCTTGCTGTCGCTTTCCAGCGCCGCCAACTGATCTTCGAAGATCATCTTGGAATCGTAGAGCAGCCGGCCGATCAGCGTAGACTTGCCGTCGTCGACGCTGCCGCAGGTGATGAAGCGGAGCATCGTCTTGTGCTGGTGCTGGTCGAGATATGCGTCGATGTCCTGCGCAACCAGGGCGTCGACCTTGTAGATGACGTCTTGATCGCCCATCAGAAGTACCCTTGCTGCTTCTTCACTTCCATGCCGGCGCCGCCGGAGTCCTTGTCGATTGCGCGCCCCTGCCGCTCGCTGGTGGTGGTGAGGAGCGTTTCCTGGATCACCTCGGGCAGCGTCTTTGCGGTGCTTTCGACTGCCCCGGTCAGCGGATAACAGCCAAGCGTGCGGAAGCGGACCGAGCGCATCACGGGCACTTCGCCGGGCTGAAGCGGAAAGCGCTCGTCATCCACCATGAGCAGCATGCCGTCGCGCACGACCGTGGGCCGCTCGTCGGCAAAATAGAGCGGGACGATCGGGATGTCGTTCAGATGGATGTATTGCCAGATATCGAGCTCGGTCCAGTTTGAAATCGGAAAGACGCGGATGGACTCGCCCTTGTTCTTGCGTGCGTTATAGAGGTTCCACAATTCGGGCCGCTGGTTCTTCGGGTCCCAGCCATGGCTCGCCGTACGGAAGGAGAGAATGCGTTCCTTGGCGCGGCTCTTCTCCTCGTCACGGCGTGCGCCGCCGAAGGCAGCGTCGAAGTTCCACATGGTCAGCGCCTGCTTCAGGCCCTCGGTCTTCCACATATCCGTGTGCAGGGGGCCGTGATCGAACGGATTGATGCCGCGCGCTTCGGCTTCCGGGTTGCGGTGAACGAGGAGCTCCATGCCGGATGTCTTCGCCATCCGATCGCGCATTTCGTACATCGCCTTGAATTTCCACGTCGTGTCGACATGGAGCAGCGGGAAGGGCGGCGGCGAGGGGTAGAAGGCTTTCCGCGCAAGGTGCAGCATCACCGCGCTGTCCTTGCCCACCGAATAGAGCATGACGGGGTTCTGACACTCCGCCACCACCTCGCGCATGATGTGGATGGCCTCGGCTTCGAGGCGCTCCAGATGGGTTAGGTTCTTGCTGGTCATGTTCGGCGGCCTGACGATTGGGGGCGTGGAAGTGCTTACAACGGCGGAAGCTTCATGTACACCGGTTCATAAAGCTGTGATTTCACAGGATAAATTGGTTTGATTTGTCGTGGAAATGCGCCCCGTGGCCTGCCTGCCGGGGAGAGCGAATTCCGGCGGATAGGTGCAGCACATGCCGAGGGCTGAGATCGGCGCCCAGTAAATATGGCCGCCTTGCTCCCATTCAATACCGGCCCCTCAGATAAACTGGCGGCGGGGACTTCCGGACGTCAAATTGGACCGCCTGACACTAAAGCCCGCGGCGAAACCGGCGTTTTGGGACCTGATCCGAATACCAATGGTCGTCGGCCGAGAGCGTCGCTGCGAGCGAGCCCCTGGCAATTTCCCATCTAGCGGCGGTAGATTTCGGCGATATCGAGCAGCGCCTCCAGATCCTTGATGAAAAGCCGCCCGCCGATCACCTTGAGGACATTGCTTTCGCGAAAGCTGCTCATCACGCGGCTCACGTGAACCTGCGTGAGGCCAAGCGCGTCGGCAATCGTCTGCTGGCGGAGTGGAAAGGGCATCGAGCTTTCGTCGGCGATGCCGTGCCTCCGGAGACGGCGATGTAAATCCGCGATAAAGCGGGCGAGGCGCTGTTCGGCGTTGCGCCTGCCGAGATCGACGAGCCGCGCTTCGGTGTCCTTGCGTCCGGAGGTGCAGATATCGAGGAAGGACCATACAAGCGACGGATCCTCGACGCCGATCTCCTTCAAATCGGCGACGTCGAAGGCACAATAGGAGACGTCGGTCAGCGCCTGTACGGGAACACGGATGCTCGGCTGAATGACAAGTTCGGCGCCCGCAATATCGCCCGGCACGAGAACTGAGAGAACCTGCCGGCGGCCGTCGGGCACATGAGTGAAGCGTGCTGCCCAGCCGGACCGAAGTACGATGATACGCCCCGGCTCCTCACCCGGTCTGAAAATATGCTGCCGCGCGCGGGCGGTCCCCTCTGCTTTACGGCGTTGCCTGCCGGACCTTGCGTCCATGACCGCCGCACAGATGCCGACATGCCGGAATGGACAGGGAGCACAACTTTCTGGCGCCGCACCGGTGCCCCTGACTGACGGATTCCGGCTTTCATCCTGACGGATGGGGCTTCCACTCATACTTCGACCTGTCCGCCACCAGACGCCCGCGGCACTATTGAGCCAAGACTCATTGTTCCAATATGGGATAATTACCCTTTTCAAACAATAGGTTCCATGCCTATTTCAGGTAAAATCGTATTTTTAATCTGAGTTATAAATGCAGTATATAAGTATAGTTTATAATAAAACTTTAGAGAACGAAGTAATATTAACCAATTATTTTCAGTCCACCATCAAGATCATCCTTAATAGTCCAATGGAACGGGGCATAACGCCGCAGTACTCATGCGTCGTTCCCGGCCGGGGCGTTACGGGGATCGGCCGGTGCGACCGGCCCATTTGGTGAGGGCAATCATGACGACGAACAAGGCTGTTGCGGACCGGGAAACGCGCCTGCGTTTCATGGAAGTATCGGAAACAACGGGGGAGGCGCTCCGGGAATTCTGGAAAGTGATCGAGCCGCATCTTCCGGCGGTCCTGGACGGTTTCTACGCCCATCTGGGCTCGGAACCTGAACTGGCGAGGCTGGTGGGCACGCAGGCCCCTCGCCTGAAGCAGGCGCAGGGCTCGCACTGGGCCCGGCTCTTTGCGGGCACTTTCGACGAAGCCTATATGCAGAGCGTCAATACCATCGGCCTGACCCATAACCGCATCGGCCTTGAGCCGCGCTGGTATATCGGCGGCTACAAGTTCGTGATGAATCGCCTCGTCGACATCGCGGTAAAGAAGTACCGCTGGAGCCCGGCCAGGCTGACGCAGGTCATCTGTGCGGTAAACACGGCTGTCTGTCTGGACATGGACCTTGCCATCTCGACCTATCAGGACGCGATGGTGGAGGAGCGTGCCGCGCGCCAGCGGACGCTCGAAACCGCAATCAGCGATTTCGACGTCGCGGTGAACGAAATCATCAAGTCGGTCGCTTCCGCTGCAACCGAACTTCAGGCTTCCGCGCAGTCGATGAGCGTGACGGCAGAGCAGACGAGCTCCAAGACGACCACAGTCGCCGCCGCTTCGGAAGAAGCCTCCGCCAATGTGCAGACCGTCGCCTCGGCGAGCGAGCAGCTCTCGAGTTCGATTGCCGAGATCGGGCGCCAGGCCTCGATGTCGACCAAGATCGCCGGTCAGGCAGTTCAGGAAGCACACCGCACCGACGGCAAGGTGCAGGGTCTCGCGGATGCTGCGCAGAAGATCGGCGACGTGGTGACGCTCATCAACGATATCGCCGCGCAGACGAACCTGCTTGCGCTCAATGCCACCATCGAGGCGGCGCGCGCCGGAGAGGCCGGCAAGGGCTTCGCGGTCGTTGCTTCCGAGGTGAAGAGCCTTGCCAACCAGACGGCAAAGGCGACGGAAGAAATCGCCGAGCAGATCAAGGCAATGCAGGCTGCGACGCAGGAATCCGTCGATGCGATCAAGTCGATCGAGCAGACGATTACCGAAATGAACCAGATCGCAACCTCTATCGCGGCTGCGGTGGACGAACAGGATGCGGCGACGAATGAAATCGCGCGCAATGTGCAGGAAGCGGCCCGCGGCACGCAGGACGTGTCCTCGAACATCGTGACGGTTGCCGAAGCGGCCGCTGAAACGGGTTCGGCGGCGGCGCAGATCTCCGGATCGTCGGATCTTCTTGCCCGGCAGGCCGAGACGCTTCGCCAGCAGGTCGACACGTTCCTGAACCGCGCCCGCGCCGCTTGAGCTACGCGTCTCTGGGAGGAGGAGACCCGTGGTTCATCTCACGCCTGAAGTGGATCGCTCGCCCGCCGTTTTCGTGTTCGATCCCGCCAATGGACAGCTCGTTTCGCAGAATGCGAGCGCGGGCGAGCTGCTCCGGATGCTCGGCTGGCCGGCGGGCGACGCGCCGACGCTTTCCGGCATCGAGAAGTGCATAGCGGGCGGCGGCAAAGTTGTCGCCGCAGCGCAGCGCCGGGAGAGACAGGATGAGCACAACTTCGAGCTGAGGCGGCGTTGCCGCCGGCCCGACGGGAGCGAGTTCATTCTCACCCGGATCTGGACGCCGGGATCCAGCACCACGCTTATTGCCGCCGATGTCACCAGGCAGGTGCAGGAGGAGCGCCAGCTCCGCTTCGCACAGGCCGTCATCGACCGGGTGATGCGAGGCACGTCCTTGCAGGAATCGCTCGATGCAGTGCTGCGGATAATCCTCCTCTATGCAGGCTGGCAGAGCGGCTCGGTCTGGCTGCCGAAGGACGGCATGCTCGCGCGGCGGCATGCGCGCCCGGCAGCAGCAAGGCAGAAGGACGCGGCGGTCTTTGCCGAAGAAGCTTTCCATGCGAGCGAGATATGTTCCCGCAGCGGTGCTGCGGCCATCCCCCTCAAGGCACATGACGAGATTGTGGCTGTGCTCTGCTTTGCCTTCGACAGGGAAAAGCCGCGCGATCGCCTGACGCTTGCCGTGCTTGAAGGCATATCGGAACGGTTGGCCATGGCGCTCAAATGCCGCATCAGCGCCGAGGAGATGACCAGTGCAAGGCGCCAGCTCGACGAACTGCTGGCGGCGGCGGGCGATGCCATCGTCTCCATGGGGAGCGACCACCGCATCCGGCTGTTCAATCGCCAGGCGGAAGCGATCTTCGGTTACAGCGCCAGCGAGGTGATCGGAAGGGATCTATCGATCCTGTTGCCCGAAAGCATTCAAGCTCGGCACCGGGCCCAGGTGGGACGCTTCGCACGCGGCAAGGCCCCGACGCAGCTCATGGGCGGCCGGCCGGAAGTGAAAGGCCGCCGCAAGGACGGCAGCGAATTTCCCGCGGAAGCCTCGATCTCCAGAATGGTCATCGAAGGCGAGACCGTCTTCACTGCGGTCGTTCGCGATCTTACCTCGCTGCGGCAGGCGGAAGAGGCGCTGCGCGCCCGCGAACGCCAGATGCGGATGATCGTTGAGGCGATGCCTTACGGACTCGCCATCGCGCGGCAGTCGACGGGCGAACTCCTCTTCTGCAACAGTGCCTTCGCGTCGCTTGTCGAAATAGAGGCCGAAGCGCTGAACGGAAGCAATTTCGCCGATTTCTTGCCCGGCGGACTCGACGCCGCTCTCAGCGCGGCAAGCGCGGTGGATGGACGCGCCAGAGGCTTCGAGGCGCCCATGACGACGGCGAAGGGCCGCCAGATCTGGTGCATGGTTTCCACCGTGGCGATGACGATGGGCGGCGACGGCGTGACCATGATCGGCTGTTACGACGTGACCGACCGGCATCTGGCAATCATGGCGCTGCATGAAAGCGCCTACAACCTAGCCGAAGCGGAGCGGATTGCGCATCTCGGCGGCTGGATCTGGGAGATCGAACCGAACACGCTCAAATGGTCGGACGAAGCCTACCGTCTGTTTGGTCTCGAGCCGCAATCGGTCGAGATGACATATCCGGCGTTCCTCGCCTATGTGCATCCTGATGACAGGCAAGTCGTGGAAACGATGGTTGCCGACGCCCTTGAAAGAGGCGGCGGATACAAGGTCGAACACCGGATCGTGCTTGCTGACGGCACAGTAAAATTCGTTCTCGAGCGGGCGGAAATCGAATGCGACGCGGGCGGCAAGCCGGTCCGTATGCGCGGCACCGTCACCGACACGACGGCGATCAATCGCGCCACGGAGGAGCTTCGCGCCGCCCGCAACCGGGCTGAATGCGCGAACCGGGCGAAGTCGCAATTCCTCGCCAATATGAGCCACGAATTGCGGACGCCGCTTAATGCCATTATCGGCTTTTCCGAACTGATGGCGGGCGATCTTCTCGGCCCCATGACGGAAGAGCAATACAAGTCCTATGCGAAGGACATCAACGACAGCGGCAACCATCTCCTCGCCATCGTCAACGACATTCTCGACCTGAGCCGCATTGAGGCGGGCGCGGCGGAGCTTGACGAGAGCGAGATCTCGATTGCCGAGCTGTGCGCCTCCTGCATCAAGACTGTGAAGGGGCGTGCAGATGCCGCAGGGCTTGCGATCGGCCAGGATATTCCGCTCGGCCTTCCCGCTCTCCGCGGCGACAGGCGGATTGTGACGCAGGCTCTGCTGAACCTTCTCTCCAACGCAATCAAATTCACGCCGAGAGGCGGCAGCGTCACGCTTGATGCGATCTGCGACGACGAAGGGGCGATACGGCTATCGGTGCAGGACACAGGAATCGGGATAGCGGCCGAGAACCTTGCGCGCGTGGTTGAACCTTTCATGCAGGCCGAAAGCCACCTCACGCGAAGCTACGACGGCGTCGGCCTTGGCCTCGCGCTCACCAGGCAATTCGCGGAACTGCATGGCGGCAGCCTGCGCATCGAAAGCGAAGTGGGTAAAGGCACGCGCGTCGAAATCCGCTTTCCGCCCGCGCGCACAGAAGACGTTCGACTGGCGGTGCAGAAAACAGCGGCGCATCGCTAGCGCAGGGAATGATCGAAAATCTTTCCCAACCAATAACGACAATAATTTCGGCATTCATCCTGAATTAATTCAGCGGCAACAGGATAAATGCACAAGATGTCACGGGGCACGCAAATGGACGATCTGCTTACAGACTTTCTCACCGAGACCTGCGAAGCGCTTGACGTGCTGGACAGCGAACTCGTCGAGCTCGAGCAACGGCCCGGCGATCCGGCGCTTCTCGGAAGCATCTTTCGCGTCATGCACACGATCAAGGGGACGTGCGGCTTTCTCGGTCTGCCGCGCCTCGAGGCTGTAGCCCATGCCGCCGAAGATGTGCTGGGGCGGGTGCGCGCTGGGGAGCTTGGCGTATCGCGCGACGTGATATCGCAGGTACTTGCAGCGCTCGACCGCATCAAGGAACTCGTGGCGGCGTTGGGTGCAAGCGGCAGCGAACCCGAAGGTCGCGACGACGATGTGATCGCCGTCCTGCGTCGTACGGCGGAAGGCACCGCCGCGCCGGAAACGAAAAAGGATACAGCCGCGGCGCCCGGACATGGAACGCTATACGAGCGCGCCGGAAGTGCCTCCGGGATCGACACGGCGTGCGAGCTGGCCTGCCACGGATTTCTGTCGAAATCGCCGGAGGCCGCGGCGCTCGCGCCCGACATGTTGAAGCTGCAATTCGCGCTCGCCAAGGGATTTGAAGTCTCGTTGCAGCAGGTGCCCGGCATAGATATCGCCGACGTAATGACCTGCCTCACCGACAATGGCTGGAATGACGGTGACGTCTCGCTGCTTGCCGGCGAACTCGCGGAAGCGTTCCGGTCGCTCGGCGTGGCGGAGGACGACATTGCGTCGCTGACCGGCCTTCTCCGCCGCCCGGAAAAATCCGGGGAGGCGGCGGCGAACGGCACGGATGATGCGCATGGCGGCATCGCTGTCGAGGCGGCAAGGCCCGCGCCGCCGGCGCCAGCAACGGAGAAGCCTGATGCGGCGCAGCCCGCCCAGACGCTCCGCGTCAATATCGATGTGCTCGAAGACCTGATGACGCTGGTGAGCGAGCTGGTGCTGACGCGCAACCAGCTGCTGCAGATCATGCGCGGCCAAGGCGACAACCCCTTCGCCACGCCGCTGCAGCGGCTCAACCAGGTGACCACCGAACTGCAGGAAAGCGTGATGATGACGCGCATGCAGCCCATCGGCAATGCCTGGGGCAAGCTGCCGCGTCTCGTCCGCGACTTGTCGCAGGAACTCGGCAAGAAGATCGAACTGGCAATGACCGGCGCGGACACGGAACTGGACCGGCAAATCCTGGATTCGATCCGCGACCCCTTGACCCACATGGTCCGCAATTCCGCCGATCACGGCATTGAGGCCGCAGCCGACAGGCTCGCACGTGGCAAGCCCGAGCATGGCACCATCGAGCTTTCGGCACGGCATGAAGGCGGCCACATCGTCGTCGTTGTCTCGGATGACGGACGCGGTCTGCCGACCGCAAAGATCCGCGAGAAGGTGGTTGCCAACGGGCTGGCGACCGAGGCGCAGCTCGACGGGATGAGCGAACAGCAGATCCAGCAGTTCATCTTCCGGCCCGGCTTCTCGACCGCCGCCGCCGTGACAAGCGTTTCCGGGCGCGGTGTCGGCATGGACGTCGTGCGGAACAATATCGAGAAGATCGGCGGTATCATCGAGTTTCAGTCGACCGAAGGCGCGGGCTCGCGCTTCATCATCAAGATTCCGCTGACGCTCGCCATCGTCTCGGCCCTGATCGTCGAATGTTCGGGCGAGCGCTTCGCGCTGCCGCAGAACAGCGTGGTGGAGCTCGTTCGCATCAGCCGCAACTCGCCCAAGGGCCTGGAGAATATCAACGGGCGGCCCGTTTACCGCTTGCGCGACAGGCTGCTGCCGCTCGTCTCGCTGCGTGAGATTCTTGGACTTCCCGAAGAGGAAACCGAGCGCACGCGCGCGCAGAACGGCGCCGACGGTACTTATGTCGTCGTCTCGCAGGTCGGCGCCTTCGTCTTCGGGATCATCGTGGACAAGGTCTTCGACACGGAAGAAATCGTGGTGAAGCCGGTGTCGCGCTCCATGCGCCATATTTCCTGCTTCTCCGGCACGACGATCCTGGGTGACGGCCGTGTAATCATGATCCTCGACCCGAACGGCCTCGCCTCCGCGGTCTCTGCGGCGCCCCATGCAGAAGCGGCGGCGCAAGCCGGGCGAGGTGAGCGCGGTGCGCATGGCGGTGAGGCGGTCTCGCTGCTCGTCTTCGAAGCGAAATCGGGTGGGCCGAAGGCCGTGCCGCTTTCGCTCGTGGCGAGACTTGAGGAGGCCGATCTTGCGACAGCGGAAAGGGCGGGGTCGCGAACCGTGCTGCAGTATCGCGGCGGGCTGATGCCGCTGATCGATCTCGGCGGTAACGCGCCCGAACTCATCGGCAAGCACCCGATCCTCGTCTTTGTCGATGGTTCGCGCATGCTGGGCCTCGTTGTCGATCGCGTGATCGACATTGTGGAAACGACGCTGGAACTCCAGCTCGCCGGCGGCAGCCGTCCCGGAATCCTGGGTAGCGCGATCGTCTCGGGAGCAGCGACCGACATCATCGATACGGTCCACTATCTGCGGCTCTGCGATGCAGACTGGTTCGAGGTGGATACCGACAAGCCATATGGCGCCGAGAGTGAGAGAAATGTGCTGCTTGTCGAAGACAGTGCCTTCTTCCGCAATCTGCTCATTCCGATGCTGACGATCGCCGGTTACTCGGTAACCGTGGCGGAGCATGGCGAAGCCGCCATGACCATGTGCAAGGAAGGCGCGCAGTTCGACATCATCGTCTCCGATATCGAGATGCCCGGCCTTTCCGGCTTTGATCTCGTGCGGAAGCTGCGCGCCGATAGCCGTATGAAGGAGGTGCCGATAGTGGCGCTTTCTTCCCATGCCAACCCGCAGGATATCGAGCGCGGCATGGAGGCAGGGTTCACCGACTATGTGACGAAGCTCGACCCGAAGGCGCTTCTCGGCGCCCTGTCGCGGACGTCGGTCGCCGCACCGGCAAAGGAGATCGCAGCATGACCAGATCCGCTCACGCAGCCGCCAGAACTTCCGGAGCGCCCGCCGAAGATTACGTGACGATGACGATCGGCGGTCAGACATTCGGCATTCCCGTCCTGAATGTACGGGACGTACTCGGCCCGCAGGCAATCACCCGGGTGCCGCTTGCACCGGCGGAAATTGCAGGCTCGCTCAATCTGCGCGGTCGTATTGTGACTGCGATCAATATGCGACGCCGCCTCGATCTTCCGGCCGACGGCTTCGCCGAGCGGGCGATGGCTGTGGTGGTGGAGCATGACGACGAACCCTTCAGCCTGCTTGTCGATGAAGTGGGTGAGGTGCTGAGCTTGCCGTCCGCGCGGCGCGAGCCCGTGCCGGCAACGCTCGATCCCCGCTGGCGGGATGTGTCGCATGGCATCTATCGGCTCGAAGACAAGCTGCTTCTCGTGCTCAGCGTCGGCAATGTGCTCGGCGCTATTGGCACCGAAGCGATCCATTGAGTCTCATTTCCGAGGAGTGATCGACATGGCTGTCGATATGAAGATGCCTATCCTGATCGTCGACGACTACAAGACGATGCTGCGTATCGTCCGCAACCTGCTGCAGAAGCTCGGCTTCACCGACATCGACGAGGCGATGGATGGAACCGACGCACTGGCGAAGCTCAAGGGCCGGAATTACGGCCTCGTGATCTCCGACTGGAACATGCAGCCGATGACGGGATACGAGCTGCTGCAGAAGGTGCGCGCGGACGAAACCCTGAAGTCTCTGCCCTTCGTCATGGTGACTGCGGAATCCAAGGTCGAGAATGTCGTCGCCGCCCGCCAGGCGGGCGTCAACAACTACATCATAAAGCCGTTCAGCGCAGAAGTGCTCAAGGCAAAGCTGAAGACCGTACTTGGAGATTTCTGATGGCAGAGACGGGAAAACTCGACCTCGTCGAGCGCCTGACCAATGAGTGCATCGATCTCTGCCGTTCGGTCCTGCGTGGACGGAAGATTCTCGATCCGCTGCTCGATCCGTCGTTCCGTACCGACAGGCTGAACCGCGCGCATGACGAACAGAAGACCGCGATCGGCGAGATGGAGCTGGCGGTCGACCGGATCATGAACGCGGTCGAGAAGATCGCAGAGATCGACTTCTCGGACGTGGATGCCGCCCGGCAGCAGACAAGCGCCTGTTGCGACGAGATCATGGAGGCATGCTGTTTTCAGGACATTACGGGACAGCGCCTGACGTTTGTGACGGAAACGCTCGGTGAGGTGGGACGAAGCCTTGACTGTCTCGCAGCGGGAAGGCCATCCGCGCCTTCGTCGGCTGCTCCGGCCGGGCTGCTCAATGGACCGGCTCTGCCAGGCAACGGAATGGAACAGGACGCAGCCGACAGGTTGCTCGCCGGTGGAAGCAAGTAACGGGAAGATACGGCACCGAATGAAAAGCGAAGCCGGGAAGCGCAAGCAAGACGAAGGAAATGACGTATGCCGTGTCATGGTGGTAGATGATTCCGCCATTGCGCGTGGCATCGTTACCCGGACGCTGAGCGAGGAAACCGGCATTCGCGTTGTCGCCTCCGTGCCGAACGGGCTGATGGCGCTCAAGGCGCTGGGCAATCATGAGATCGATGTCGTTGTTCTTGACATCGAGATGCCCGAACTGGACGGACTCTCCGCCCTGCCGCGCATGCTGGAGCTCCGTCCCGACCTCAAGGTCATCATGGTCTCGGCGGCGAGCCAGAAGGATGCCGATATATCGCTGAAGACGATGGCGATGGGGGCGGCCGACTATGTCGAGAAGCCAAAGGCCGGGCTGGGCGGCGCCGATGCCTTCTACGAAGAGCTGGTGCGCAAGGTTCGCCAGCATGGCAGCGCGGCGCCTCAGGCGAGGCCTGCGCCGCGCCCCGCAAGAGCGGCACGCAGTACGGCGAAGCCGGCGCCTTCCTCGTCTCCTTCACGCCGCAAGGAACTCCTTCCCCGGCCTGAGATAATCGCCATCGGCTCGTCCACAGGCGGCCCGCAGGCGCTTGCCGAGGTGTTGAAGAATCTGGACCCCTCGCTGCTCCAGCCGATCCTTATCACTCAGCATATGCCCGCGACTTTCACCGCGCTGCTTGCGCAGCATATGACGCGCTATTCGGGCCGCACGGCCTCGGAGGCACAGGACGGCGAACGTATCGAGCCGGGGCGCATCTATATCGCGCCCGGCGGCAAGCACCTCCTTGTCGAACAGGCGGCAGCAGGCGGCACCATCATCCGGCTGGATGACGGGCCTCCCGAAAACTCCTGCAAGCCTGCGGTCGACCCGATGCTCCGGAGTCTTGCGCGCATTTTTGGCGACAGGCTCCTCACGATCATTCTGACTGGAATGGGGTGTGACGGGCTCAAGGGGTGCGAGGCGGTGGTGCATGCGGGAGGGCGTGTGCTGGCGCAGGATCGGGAGACGAGCGTGGTTTGGGGAATGCCGGGTGCCGTTGCGCAGGCCGGATTGAGCCGGGAGATTCTGCCGCTTGGACAGATCGGCCCGGCCATCATGCGTATTGCAGGGGGTGAGGGAAATGAACGGTCCTGAGTTCGACTATCTGAAGCAGATTCTCTATGAACGCTCCGGCCTCGTTGTGACGCCTGAAAAGGGCTACCTGATCGAGAGCCGCCTGTCGCCGATCGCCCGCCGGCGCGGCATCGGCAGTGTCGGCCAGCTCATCGAGGAAATCCGGCGAACGCGGGACGAAGCGGTGCTGAACCAGATCGTCGACGCGATGACGACGAACGAGACGCTTTTCTTTCGCGATGGCTGGCCCTTCGAGCGCCTGAAGGCAAGCCTGCTCCCCGAAGTCATGAATGCGGCGAAAACATCGCGCCGTATCCGCATCTGGAGCGCCGCCTGTTCGAGTGGGCAGGAACCTTATTCGCTGGCGATGACCCTGGCTGAAATGGGACCGCTCACCGCAGGATGGCAGATCGAGATTGTGGCGACAGATATCTCGGACGCCATGCTCGCGCGCGCCGAGACCGGGCGATATTCAATGTTCGAAGTTTCCCGCGGCCTGCCCGATCCTCTGCTTCGCAAGTACTTCACGCCGGAGAACGATGGCTGGCGCGCAAAGGACACCTTGCGCCAGATGATCGAGTTTCGCCGCTACAACCTGCTCGACGATCCTCATGCGAACGGCATGGGCCCTTTCGACATCATTTTTTGCCGGAACGTGCTCATCTATTTCGACGAGAACACGCGGCGGCGCGTTTTCTCGGGCCTTGCGAAAGTGCTGCGGCCCTGGGGCTATCTCTGCCTCGGCGGCGCCGAAACGGTGGTCGGCATTTCCGATGCTTTCCGGGTATTGAGCGGCGAAAGGGGCCTTTTCGGACTGGCCAAATAGGCCGGAAACCCTTCTCCGTCTCCGCGAAGACCTTGCCATTCTTGTATTGACACCTATTGTGCCATTATAAATGCGCTGACGGCGAGGGAGAGAATTCATGTTGAAGGCGGCGATCGGCAGGCAGGTGTCCTCACTGCTCACGAGCCGGGGCCTGCGCAATTTCCGGCGCGGGCTTCATGCGGCTCGCCGAAGGCTCGCAGGTCGCACCCCGGCCGTGCATTATTTCCATCAGGTGGAAGATCCCTACAGCCATCTTTCCGTGCAGATGCTCAGCGCCCTTTCGGCGCGGTACAAGGTGAAGATCGTCACCTGGCTGGTGCCCGCGCCTGACAAGGCTGCAGCACCTGAATATGAACTCCTCGCCGCCTATGGCCGCCGCGATGCTGCGCGCGTCGCCCGCGAATATGGTCTCGAATTTCCGGAAGGCGCGCCGGCGCCCGATCCGCAGCTTGTCCGCCGCGCATCGGCGCTGCTGGCAAAGGCGGCCGGCACGGAAGGCTTTGCGGCGCTTGCTGTCGCCGCGGGCCGTGCGCTATGGGCGGGCGATGGCGCGGCGCTTGGCCGGTTGCAGGAACAGCAAGGCGTGGCCAGCGAAAAGGAGACGACAGCAACGCTCGCGAAAGGGGCGGCGATGCGCAAGAAGCTCGGCCACTATCTGAGCGGCATGTTTCACTTCGAGGGCGAGTGGTACTGGAGCGTTGACCGGCTCAACTATCTCGAGGAAAGGCTGACGCAGGCCGGGCTGGACAGAACGCCTGGCAAGCCCATGCTTGCGCCCTGGCGCGACCTCACGCTGGGGCCGGTGCCCGCCTCGAGCCGCCGCCCCGTGATCGAATACTGGTTTTCCTTCCGCAGCCCCTATTCATGGATCTCCGTGCCGCGCATGCGAAAGCTTGCGCGCCATTACAACGCGGAATTGCGGCTGCGCTTCGTGCTGCCCATGGTCATGCGCGGCCTGCCGGTGCCGCTGACGAAAAGGCTCTATATCGTGCGCGATACCAAGCGCGAGGCGGAGCGCGCGGGGCTTCCCTTCGGCAAGGTGGTGGATTCGGTAGGCGCGGGGGCCGCGCGCGCGCTCGCCGTGCTGCACCACGCGATCCCGCTCGGCAAAGGCGAGGAATTTGCCGAACTCGGCTGCAAGGCGGTCTTTGCTGACGGGATCGATATCGCGAGCGACAGGGGCCTGATGGATGTCGCAAGGCGCGCCGGGCTCTCGGAGGAAACGGTGCGCATGGCGCTTGCCGACCCGAGCTGGGAGGCCGCAGTGGAGGAAAACCGCAAGGCGCTTTTCGAGGCGGGGCTCTGGGGCGTGCCGTCCTTCCGGGTGGATGGGAGGCCCGCCCATTGGGGCCAGGACCGTTTCTGGGCGCTGGAGCAGGACATCATCGCCTCTCTCACGGAAAACCCCTGAAGAAGGATTTGCGCCCGCATGGTCCATCTGGGTCATGTGGAGAAGCGCGGGGCAGGCCATGCTGTCCTCATCCGGACAACCGGAGGGAGGGAGATGGCACTCGTCAAACATGTTGCTGCCGGCGCGCTCGGCACCCTGATCGGCGTTGCGATGTTTCTCGCGGTTACGCTGTCGCTGCTCGCCTGAAACAGGGCGCGGTCAGAAGGGCATGCCTGGAATGCCGCCTGCCATGCCGGGCATGCCCATCGGCATCTTCATCGGGGTCACGCCATCCGGCAGGCGGAACAGCGAGGCATCCTGCTCGCCGCGCTGCAGATCCGTCAGCTGCATGCTGAACTCGCCCTGCGTCGAGCGCCCCGTAATCTTGACCGGAATGCCGTCCGCGGTAAGCCAGGCGCGAACATCGTCGAGATTCTTGTCCTCCGGGAGGATGCGGTAGCGCGTCGTCTCTTCGCCATCGATCGTCTCGCGCCCTTCTTCAACCGCTTCCACTTCCTCCGGCATGGGCCTCAGGCCGCGCTCCGCGGCGCTTTCCGGGTTCATTTCCATCGCCATGTTCAGATGCGGCATATAGACGAGAAGGCGCGATTCCCGCGGCAGAAGGATGGCGACATTCTGCATACCGTTCGTCATCGTTTCCCAGCGTTCCTTGCCGTCCTGAGAGTAGAGCTTGCCGGAAATTTCCGTGCCCGACGCATTCACGATGCGTGTCGCGCTGTAGCCGGTTTCGGGCAGCCGGAGCGTTATCGCATTTGCGGAAAATGCGAAGACGAGAAACGGAATGGCGAAGGCGATACGCATAAGACGCATGAAATTCACGCTCCTGCACACAGAAATGGAAACGATGTGGAGGATAACGCCCGAGCGCGCCAGACGAAACGGATTTTCTCATGGGTTGGACTGAAGCGCCCGCTATGCAATGCTCTGCGTGAAATCACATAACTCGTCCCGCTCCGGCAGCGATTTTCACCGCTGCCGCTCATTACAATGATACCGCCGAAAGGAGAGCGCCATGTCCGACGCAGAAAGCGGACGCGGAACCTCCCGCTACTTCCGGGCGAACCTGCCTGTCTTTTTCGGATCCACCGCGCTGATCTTCGCTGCGATCGCTTTCGCGGTGCGCGATCCGGTTGCTGCAGCCAATGTCTTTGCCGCGATCCAGAGCTGGATCGTGCATGAAATGGGCTGGTTCTATGTCGCCTGCGTCGCGACATTTCTCATCTTCGCCATCGGCATCGCGATGAGCTCCATGGGCGCGATCAAGCTCGGCCCCGACGAAGCGGAGCCGGATTTTTCCACGCGCTCCTGGTTCGCCATGCTCTTCAGCGCGGGCATGGGCATCGGCATCATGTTCTACGGCGTGGCGGAGCCGGTTCTGCATTTCGCGTCGCCGCCGGTGGGCGAGGGCGGCACGATCGATGCGGCGCGAAATGCCATGCAGCTTTCCTTCTTCCACTGGGGGTTGCATGCATGGGCGATCTACGCGGTGACCGGTCTGGCGCTTGCTTATTTCTCGTTCCGGCGTGGGCTTCCGCTCGCGCTCCGCTCGGCGCTCTATCCGCTGATTGGAGAACGCATCCATGGCTGGGCCGGGCATATCGTCGATATCTTCGCCGTGTTCGGGACCATGGCCGGCATCGCCACCTCGCTCGGCCTCGGCGTGATGCAGGTGAATGCAGGTCTGAATTACCTCTTCGGCATCGAGACAAGCGTAAGCACGCAAGTCATGCTCATTGCCGGCATCACCCTGATCGCGACGATTTCCGTCGCTTCAGGCATCAACGCAGGTATCCGCCGACTCTCCGAGCTCAATCTCGCGCTCGCAGTCTCCTTGCTGCTCTTCGTTATTGTCGCCGGGCCGACGGTCTTCCTGCTTCAGGCGGCGATGCAGAATACCGGCGCCTACCTGAGCGATATCGTCGGCAAGACATTCCTGCTCTATGCCTATCAGCCGAACGAATGGATTGGCGGATGGACGCTCTTCTATTGGGGCTGGTGGATTTCCTGGTCGCCCTTTGTCGGCATGTTTATTGCGCGCATTTCCCGCGGGCGCACGGTGCGCGAATTCATCATCGGCGTCCTGCTTGTACCGTCCGGCTTCACTTTCCTGTGGTTCACCGCTTTCGGCAATACCGCACTCGCGATGGAGCTTGCGGGCGTTGCGCAGATGGTGAATGCGGTCGAGGCCGATGTCGCAGTTGCGCTCTTCCAGTTTCTGGAGCACCTGCCCTTCGCGACCATTTCGATGGCCGTCGCAACACTGCTCATTGTCACGTTCTTCATCACGTCTGCGGATTCAGGCAGTCTCGTGATCGATATCATCACCTCCGGCGGCGAAGGCAATCCGCCGGTCTGGCAGCGTATTTTCTGGGCTGTCATGGCGGGCACAATCGCCGGTGTGCTGCTCGTTGCAGGTGGGCTCTCCGCCTTGCAGACGGCGGCGATTGCGGGCGGCCTTCCCCTGGCGGCCATCCTCCTGGTGCTCTGTTTCGGGCTCTTCAAGGCCTTGCGCGGCGAGGTTCACCGCCAGACAAGCCTGCAATCTGTGACGCCGGCTTTCGCGGCGGCCGCGCTGCCCTGGAAGCAGCGGCTTGGTGTCTTGCTGCATCAACCGACCCGGGCCCGCGCGCTGGCCTTCATGAACGACACGGTGGCGCCCGCCTTGAATGAGGTTGCAGCAGAAATCTGCAGTCGCGGGCTTTCGGCCGAGGTTGTAGCCAATGAGCGCGAAGCACGGCTCACCGTGGCCCATGGCACGGAGGATGAATTCATCTATGGCATTTCATTGCGCAGCGTTGCGGTTCCGAGCTTTTCGGTGACGGCGCTCGAAGGCGAGCGCGCCGGGCCGGACAAGACCTGGCGAGCGGAAGTGTCGCTTCGCGAAGGAAGCCTCCGCTACGATATATTGGGCTACACGAAGGATCAGGTGATCGCCGACCTGCTTGGGCAATATGAACGCCACATGCACTACCTGCATTTGCAGTCGGCCGGCTAGGCTGGCGCGGCGCCCGGCGGATCGTCTATAAACGACGGCAGCCGGATTGGCCGGCATGCAGAGTGCCGGACCGTTCATGAGCATTTCCCTCTTCACCCTGATCGAGGCTTCGCTTCCCGAAGACCGGACGCGGCTCGTGCTCGAAGCGCCGGACCGCACCCACGGTCCCCGCGAATGGAGCGCGGAGCGCCTGCTGACCGGCGCTGCCCGTTTCGCTTCGCTTTTCACATCGCTCGGCCTCGTCAAAGGCGATCGCGTGGCGCTTCAGGTCGAGAAATCGCCGGAAGCGCTGGCTGTCTATCTCGCCTGCCTGCGCGGCGGCTTTGTTTTCCTGCCGATGAACACCGCCTATCGCCTGGACGAGGTCGACTATCTCGTGGGCAATGCGGAACCGGCGCTTGTCATCTGCGACCCGTCGATGGAGGAAGGCATAAGCGAAATCGCCCGCCGCCGCGCAACGCCGCATGTGATGACGCTCGATGCGGATGCGCGCGGCAGCCTTATGGAGGCGCTCTCGAAGCTCCGCAATATCGTGCCGCCGGCACAGCTCGCGGCGCATGATCTCGCGGCCATCCTTTATACGTCCGGCACCACCGGCAAGCCGAAGGGCGCCATGCTGAGCCACGGTAATCTGGCGTCGAACGGGATTGCGCTGCGCGATTCATGGCGCTTCACGGAGGATGACGTACTGCTCCACGCGCTTCCGATCTTCCATGCGCACGGGCTTTTCGTTGCCTGTCATTGTGCCTTGCTTGCCGGCGCGCGGATGATCTGGCTCGGAAAGTTCGACCGCGATCTGGTGCTGAAGCATCTGCCGCGCGCGACGAGCTTCATGGGCGTGCCGACCTTCTACACGCGTCTGCTCGCGGGCGACGATTTCAATGCGGCGCTGGTAAGGCATATGAGACTCTTCACCTCGGGCTCTGCGCCTCTGCTGGCAGAAACCTTCGATGAGTTCCGGGACCGGACAGGCCACGCGATCCTCGAGCGTTATGGCATGACAGAGACCGGCATGAACACCTCGAACCCTTATGACGGCGAACGCCGCGCGGGCACGGTCGGCTTTCCTCTGCCGGGCACGGAAGTTCGCGTCATGTCGGATGAGGGAAAGCAGCTCGCAGCCGGTGAAGTCGGCGGGCTCCAGGTGCGGGGGCCGAACGTCTTCGCGGGCTATTGGCGGATGCCGGAAAAATCGGCTGAAGAGTTCGAGGAAGGCGGCTGGTTCAAGACCGGCGATGTCGCCATGATCGACGCGGACGGCTATGTCCACCTGGTGGGCCGCGCGAAGGATCTCATCATTTCAGGCGGCTTCAATGTCTACCCGAAAGAGATCGAGGAACTGGTGGACGAGATGCCGGAAGTTCTCGAATCCGCCATAGTCGGCGTGCCGCACCTAGATTTTGGTGAGGCGGGCGTTGCCGTTGTGGTGTTGCGGCCGGGCAAGGCGCTGGACGAAGCGGAACTCATTTCGCGCGTGAAGGCAAAGCTTGCGAACTACAAGGTGCCGAAGCGGGCCTTCTTCATCGAAAGCCTGCCGCGCAACACGATGGGCAAGGTGCAGAAGAACCTGCTTCGCGACGAGTATCGCGACGCCTGTAAAGGGAACTAGCGGCGGCTCAGGACGACTGGTCGCTCTCGCGGCGCTTCACCGGCGCCTTGCCGTCGCGGCGGCGGCGGTCCGGGCCCGTAAAGGCAGCCGAGCGCACGATGGCGCGGGGCCGCATCAGCACGGTCTCGATCCGTTCGATGAGCTGCTGCGCGGAGAAGGGCTTGGAAAGAATTTCCGTCACACCCGCATCGCGCGCTTCGATGATCGCATTGCGCTCGCGTTTCGTCGTCACGTAGATGACCGGAATGCCGACGAGATTGGATTCTTCCGCCGTGCGGACCGCGCGTACCACCGACAGCCCGTCGAGCGGCGGCTCAAGGTCGTCCATGATCGCAAGATCGATCTTGCCGCGAACAAGGGCGGCAAGCGCGTCCTCGCCCGAGCGGGCGCTGACGATGTTCCGGATGCCGAGGCTTGAGAGAATGCTCCGCAGCATGTTTGCCATGAAGACCGTGTCTTCGACGATGAGCACGCCGAGCTGGGCATAGGTTTCGGGGCCGATGGTCTTGCGGCTTTGTCCGGCTTCTTGCGCCATGCGGATATCTTTCTTGGGCTGTGCTGTCGCGACTTCCTCCAATATGCGCAAAACTCTTTAGCGATTGGTTAGTGCGGAGCCCGTTCGTCGGGATTTTCCGTTTCCCGGGAAAGCCAGCCCGGCAGCATGCGGCTGATGCCATGTTCGGTTTTTTCCCAGTGAAACGGCCTTGTCAGCAATTGCCACACCGCCTTGTAGGCGGCGAGAGAGATCAGCAGCCAATAGGCCGGCATCATGGGCGCCTGGTTGAAAAGCGGGGCCATTCCCCGGGCCGAAACCGCGGCAAGTCCGGCGGTTATGGCCACCGCGTAGCCCGATATGAGCACCAGCATGTTGAAGATGGCGAGACTGGCTCCCTCGTTGAAATCCGCGGGAACGCCGGTAAGGGCAAGGGATAGACCTATCGATAGATAGAAGACCGGATGGACCAGGCTCGACAGGGTGAACCCGCCGATCACGATCTGGAACCCGATAAAGCCCTTGGGCCCGAGTTCGCGATAGAGCCGAATCGGATGGCGCATCCGCACAAGCCAGGTCTGGAGCCATCCCTTGATCCAGCGCGACCGCTGGCGGATCCAGTTCGGCAACCGGCAGTTCGCCTCTTCCTGCGTCGTCGAGCGGATGATGCCGCAGCGATAGCCCTGCAGCGCAAGGCGAATGCCGAGATCGGCATCTTCGGTGACATTGTTAGGGTCCCAGGCGCCGGCCTTGCGAAGCACATCGGTCCGGAAATGGGTGGATGTGCCGCCAAGCGGGATGGGCAGGCCGAGCCGCGCCATGGTCGGCAGGAGCAGGTCGAAAAAGGCGGCATATTCGATCGCGAATTGCCGTGTCAGCCAGTTCTCGTTCCAGTTGTAGTAGTTGAGATGCGCCTGAACGCAGGCAAGCTTCTCGTCGCCAAGAGCGAAAGCCGCTACCGCCTTCTTGAGTTGCTTCGGCTCCGGGCAGTCTTCCGCATCGTAGATGACGAGATAGTCGCCGCGCGCGAAGGGCAGGGCAAAGTTGCAGGCCTTGGGCTTCGTCTGCGGCAGGCTCGCAGGGACCACGATGAATTCGAAATGGTCCGGCAGGCCGAGTGCCTTTGCCGCTTCCAGCGTTTCACGGTCATCCTCCTCGAAGATCAATTTGATATCGAGCTTGGACGCCGGATAGTCGAGATCGCCGAGCGCCCGCGCGAGCAGCGGAAGCACCCGGACCTCGCGAAAGAGCGGCACCATCACCGTATAGACGGGCAGTTCATTGTCCGGTGGTACGCCGTAATTGGCAAAGGCGCGTTCCTCCTCCGTCTGGGGCGAGAGTAGGCCGACAAAGATCGAGAGGTAGCGCAGCACCGCAACGCCGAGAAAGATGCAGCCGACAAGAATGTTGAGTGTGGCGAAGACATGCCACGGCGCGAGCGCCAGCCCCGCCAGCAAGAAGAGAAGGAGACCTCCAAGCCAGAACATCTGCGGCGAGGTGAGGCGGGTCGCGGCGGAATTTTCGGGCATCCGGCGCTGCAGGTCGAAAACGGCGCGGTCGGTCAGCGCCGGTCCGAAATCGCGCCTCAGCGTTTCGGAGATGTCGCGTCGCGAAGCAATGAAGACGGGTCTGGGGCGGCCATCATGGTCGGCAATGACGCTGCGTGCTGTATCGGGATCGCCGGCGACATAGATCGTCTCGCCAGCCCGCCGCCGCCAGGGCAAGCAGGATGTCCGCAGATAGAAGTCGAGATCGTCCGGCGCGGCGAGAGCTTCATCTCGTGGCTCGGAGGCCAGATCGACCACGGGAACGCCGCGCTGCGCGCCGTAGAGCCGTGCGAGGTCGGCGAGCCGCAAGGCGCCCGTGCTGACCAGCACTTCGCCGAGCCGGCTGCCCCATTGTTTTTGCCGCTCAAGGGCCTGAGAAAGCATCTCGGGCAGGAGGAGGCCTGCCTCGAGCGCCATCTCTCCAATCAGCCGGCGAGGACCGCCGCGCATGTTGCGCTTCGCCCGGCGCGCAGAATTTCCATCGCGCGCAGGCCGAACGCGGCCGCGCCTTGCAGCATCTGTCTTTTCCAATGATGTCCCCCCGAGAGATCCGGACTCGACTTGTATTCGCTACGCCAGATAGAATTTTTCCCAATAACGGTACAGAACAGATGCGTTAACCTTAATAGACCGAAAGAAGGGGCACGGAGCTTGCTTTTCTTTTTTCAGGATCGGGATTGTTGCCATTGCGAAACGAAACTCAGCCCCGTTCTGTGTCACAATGAGACGGGTCTTCCCGTGCCAAGGTGCGGCGGGAATTTGGGCGGGCGGGATGCGTTTTCTTCTCTATCTCAATATGGTCGCTATCGTCTGGCTGGCCGGAGCGCTGGTCCAGCTCTACGAGGGCGCGCCCTTGCCCGGCCACAAGGCCCCGCCGCGCCTGGTGGCGGAAGCACTATCCGAGCCCGTGCAGGAGCCTGAACCGGCGGTCGCTCCCGTGCTCACCGCCGAGGAAATGGCGGCGCTCGGCCTTCCCCTTGCAAACCCCGAGCGGCGGTCCGAACCGGATGTTCGGGCACCCGTGGCTACGGCCCCCGCGCCGCTCGTCATTCTGACGGAAGGCGAATACCCGCCCTTCAACTACCGCGACGAGGACGGCGCTCTTAGGGGTTTCGATGTGGACCTCGCCATGGCGCTGTGCGACAGGCTCGGCGCCGAATGCCAGATCGTTGCGCTTCCCTGGCCCGCTCTCGTGCCCGCCTTGAGGCGCGGCGAGGGCGACGCGGTCATCGCCTCCATGCTGATTCCCGTGGCCGGCCGCGGCAGCGCGGCGGGCGAAGGCATCATTTTCACGCGCGGCTATTATTCGACGCCGGGCCGCTTCGCCGCGAGGCGGAGCGACATGCAGCCCGCGGCTACACCGGCCGCACTTGCCGGACGCCGGATCGGCGTTCAGGCCGGATCGGCTCATCAGGCCTTTGCGGTTAAGCGCTTTCCCGCTGCCGAACTCGTTTCCTTTCCCAGTCCGGTCGAAGCCGAAAAGGCACTTGCAACGGGTGAGGTCGATCTTGTTTTCGCCGACCGCAATACGCTGCTGCGCTGGGTTTCGGGAAAGGAAGGTGCCTGCTGCCGGCTTGTGGGGCCGGACTATGGCGATCCCGCTTATTTCGGCGATGGTGCGGGAATAGCCCTTCGCGAGGGCGAGGAAGAACTACGCGACCGTTTAAACGTCGCGCTTGCGTCGCTGGTGAGCGACGGCACCTATGCGCGGATCAGCGCACGTTATTTCTCCACAAGCATTTTCTGAAGACTCAGCTTTTCTCTGCTGCCGTTTCCGCCATCAGATCGCGCGGCCGCCCGAAAAAGACAGGTCGGCCCTTGCCGTCGCGGATATCGTCCCAGCGCGCGACGTCGAAATCGAAAACGATGAAGCCGCCGGTCGGCACGCCATAGGCAATGCGCAGTGCGGTCTCATCATCCGGATCGTCCGCAAGCGCCATGGCAAGAAGCACAAGCCCCGGATTATGCGCGACGACGAGCAGCGTATCCGCCTCGTCCGGCGCGTTGTGGATTTCCTCCAGCATCTCGTCCGGCATCGCATGGTAGAGCTCATCGCGATAGATCACCGGCACACCGTCGCCCAGCGCGTTGCACAGCGGTGCGCAGGTCGCAAGCGCCCGTTCGGCACTCGAACAGAGAATGACGTCGGGCCGATAGGGCGAATGCGAAATCCAGTCGGCCATGAAGGCCGCCGCCTTTTCGCCGCGGGCATTGAGCGGCCGGTCGAAATCGTCTTTCGAGGGATCGCCCCAATCCGATTTCGCGTGGCGCAGCAGGCATAGCCGTTTCATGTCATGCGCTCCTGGCGCTTCGATTGATCGGGAAGTGCGCTTCCCGAGAAGGGATTGACGAGGCTCCAGCCGAGTCCTTCCGGCAGGGGTGCCGGATAATCCGCGAGGCCGAGCCTCATGGCAATGTGCCCGTCGCGCGGTTCCGCGCGCCAGGTGCCGAAAAGCCGGTCCCAAAGGGAAAGACTGAATCCGTAATTCATGTCGTGCTCGTCGCAATACACCGAATGATGCACCCGGTGCATGTCCGGCGTCACGACGAAAAGACGCAAGACGCGATCCGTTCTTTCGCCGATACGCAGGTTGGAATGATTGAACATCGCCGCCGCGTTCAGCACCACTTCGAAGAGAATGACAGCAGCGGCGGGCGCGCCGAGAAGCGCCACCGCCGCCATTTTTATCCCCATGCTGATCAGGATTTCGACGGGATGGAAACGGATGCCGGTCGTGACATCGACATGCGTGTCCGCATGGTGGACGCGGTGCAGCCGCCAGAGGAAACCCACCTTGTGGAACAGGACATGCTGCCCGTAGACAAGGAGATCGAGCGCGAGGAAGGACAGCAGGAAAGCGAGGGCATAGGGCACTTCAAGCTGGTGAAAGAGCCCGAAGCCGCGGCGCTCTGCTTCGAGCGCGACGCCGGTCGCAAGCAGAGGCACGGCAAGGCGCAGCACCAGGGTGCCGATCGCCGCGAGCGACAGATTGGTCAGCCAGCGCCGCCGCCGCGTGACGCCGCTCGTGCGGCGAGGAAGAACGGCCTCGAGCGCCGCCATCAGGACCAGTATCCCTGCAAAGGCGGCAAGTCGGATTTCCGGCTCGTGGATGGAAATGAAGTCGGGCATCTGCTGCGCGCCCAGCGCGCCTCCGGTCGTTGAACCCTGACTATAGAGCGGCTTTCAGGCGAAGAAAAAGCCTCCCCGAACCTGGCTTCGCGCTAATATGAAACGCGCGATTTGGGCTTGGAACTGGGGCTCGCCATGCTGAACTGGATGCAGAGAGTATCTTTGGCTGCGGGTCTTGCGCTGCCCCTTCCTGCGCTGCCCCTTCCTGCGCTGGGCGAGGTCGCGCCGGCGCCGGTCGATGGCGATGAAACCTTCCTGCCGGGCTTTTCCTGCCTTGCGCCTGGCGCGGGCGGTACCGGCCCCATCACCTGTGAGGCGCGCATCGGCCAGACGATGGTCCCGTTCTATTTCGATCTCTTCTGGGAGATGGACGAGGCCCTTGATGAGCGGGTGGTCGACCGGATCGCGATCCGCCAACAAAATTCGCCGGAGCCCTTCCAGGAAATCACCGGCGTAGGGTCGCGCGTCTACTCCGGCATCGGGCAGAACGGATTCGAAGCGATCGATCTCAATTTCGACGGCCAGCTCGACTTTCGCCTGCTGGCCCAGACAAGCGCTGGGCCGAACGCGCTCTACCGCAACTGGCTCTGGTCGCCGCGCGAGGAGCGATTTGTGGCGAATGAGGCCCTGGACGAGATCGCGTCGCCCGAGTTCGATCCCGACACGCAGGAGATCACCAGCCGCTGGCGGAGCAGCGCCGCGGAAGGCAGTACCGATATTCATATGTGGGAAGGTGGCAGCCCGGTCATCATCCACCGCGAGACGGATCGCTACAGCGAGGCCGGTTGCGTTCGGACCTTCTATGACCGGATCGACGGCAAGCTTGCGGAGACGGGCACAGGAAGCTGCGACTGACCTTCAGAGCGTCATGTGCCTTGCGCGTGCGCCGCGCTCGATGGCGGCGGCAACGAGCTTGTCGATGTCGAGAACGTCCCGGAGAAGTTGCAGGAGGCGCATTTCCTCCGCGCCGACCGAAAGATCGGCAGCGGCAATTTCCACCGCAAGGGCATAGCCCGTTTCCCGCAGATGCGGCGGCAAGGCGTCTCTCACCAGCCCGAATACTGCATCGAGGCCGCCATCTTCCTGGAGGATCGACGCGCATTCCTTCGCAACGGGAATGAGCCGCTCGGGATTGAAGTCCCGAAAGGCCGGCAGCGTCTGGACGATCGTGCCGATGTCGCGCAATTCCGTGTCGCTCATGGCGCGGTCGACAGCACTCATCGTGACCATGATATAGACAAGAGCGTTTTCGGGGGAAATCGTCGACATGACTGCGTTGGGCCTTTCTGCGCGTGGATCGCGGCGACTTTAGGGGGTGGTGCCGGGCGCGGCAAGCGCCGCCTCTCCGCCGAGAAAATGGCGGGATTCCGCGATGGCCTCGGCAAGCCCCACCCGGTGGACCGTAACGCCGGGTGGAAACGCGGTCGCAAGACGGGTCGGCAGCCGGGGGTCGAGCATGACGAAGACGCCGCGGTCGCTCGCGCGCCGGATCAGCCGTCCGAAGGCCTGTTTCAGCCGCAACCGCGTCAGCATGTCGTCATAGCGCGCCTTGCCGAATTGTTCGCGACGCGCCTTGTGCAGAATATCCGGGCGCGGCCAGGGAACGCGGTCGAACACGATCATGCGCAGGGAATCTCCGGGGACGTCGACGCCATCGCGCACGGCATCCGTCCCGAGAAGGCAGGCATGACGTTCGGCACGGAAAATATCGACCAGCGTGCCGGTATCGAGCGCATCGACATGCTGGGCATAAAGGGCGAGGCCGGATTCCTCGAGTGGCCCGACGATCCGCTCATGCACGGCGCGAAGACGGTGGATGGCTGTAAAGAGGCCGAGCGCGCCGCCGTCCGCGGCCCGAAACAATTCGCGATAGGCCGAGGCGACGGCGCCCATGTCGCGGCCCACGTCGCGTACGACGAAAATGCGCGCCTGCGCCTCATAGTCAAATGGCGACGCCATGAAGGCGCGCTTGGCAGGAAGCGCCAGATGCGAGGCGCCGGTCCTGATCTCGGCGCTCTCCCATCCGCCTTCGTCCTCGTCTTCCGGTAGTTGGTCGCGTAGCGTCGCCGAAGTGATGAGCACGCCATGTGCAGGCTCGAGAACCGCACCCGCAAAGGGAATGGTCGGATCGCGCCAGTGGCGATGCATGCCGACATCGATCTCGCGCCCGAAAAGCCGTTCGATCGAGAACCAGTCCACGAATATGTCGGGCACGTTGCCGCCAAGGCTTTTCAGCATGGATTGCCAGGACGGGATCAGCACACCGGCGCGGCGTTCAATCCCGCGCGCGGCAGCATCCATGCGGATGCGCGTGGATGTGTCGAGGTCTTCCGCTTCCTCATCGAGCCTTGCCCGCAGCCGGTCGGCGATCACGCGCAGCGCATGAACGAGGCGTGACAAGGCGTCGTCGAGAGCATGGGCTGCATCGGCAAGGCCCTGAACCGGCGGTTCCACCTCCGCTTCGAGCGAGAAGGCGCTTCCCGCTTCTTCTGCACGCGCGTGGACCTGCTGGCGCAGCAGCGCGAGAAACCGTTCCGCGGGTCCGCGCGGCTGGCCGTCATTGAGGCGCGTTGTCCAGCCGGGCGCAGGGAGCGCGGATGCGGCCGACAAGGCGGCCGTCAGTGCTTCTTCGGCGAGCTTGTCGTCCGCCACGAGATCGCCCACGCGCTCCTCGAGGCCGCGTCCGCGCCGCCCGCGCTGTCCCTCCGCGCCACGAATCCAGCGCCGCAGTTCCGCCGTTTCGAGGGCCGACAGCGAAGTCGAGAAGGCGCTGTCCGCCGCATCGAAAATATGATGGCCTTCGTCGAAGACGAAGCGCGTCCGCGCTTCGCGTCCGCTTGGCACCTCGTCTTCTGCACCGCCCGAGGCGTCGTCGTTCTGCTGTGCCGCTTTCGAGAGCGTCCCCATCGCCTGGTCGAGCGCGGCTTGCCGCATTACCAGCGCATGGTTCGCAACCACGATGTCTGCCCGGCGCGCCTTGCGGATCGCCTTTTCGATGAAACATTTCTTGTAATGCGGACAGGCCGTATAGACGCATTCGCCGCGCCTGTCGGTAAGTCCAGTCCGGCCGGTCGTGCCGCCCAGCCGTGCCGCGAGCCAGGCCGGGAAATCGCCGCCCACCATGTCACCGTCGCGGCTTGCCTTCGCCCAGCGCGCGACAAGGCCGATGGCAACGGCATTGCCGCCGAGCGCCGCGCGGTCCGCCAGTTCGGCGAAGTTGAGCAGGCAGAGATAATTTTCCCGCCCCTTGCGGATCACCGCCTTCTCCGCCTTCTCCTCGGGGTCGGGGTAAAGCCGCGTGAGTTCCTGATCGAGCTGGCGCTGCAGGTTTTTCGTATAGGTGGAAATCCAGACCGTGCCCTTGTTGCGCTCGGCCCAGAGGCTCGCCGGTGCGACATAACCGATGGTCTTGCCGATGCCGGTGCCTGCTTCGGCAAGCACGACATGGGGCTCGCCCGCCCGCTCGCGCGGCGCGAAAGCGGCGCTTGCAACGCCCGCGAAAGCGACCTGGCCCGGTCGTGCCTCGGCGCCGTCGCCGGCAAGATCGGCAAGCCGCGCCTGCGCCTCCGCCTCGCTCACGGGGAGCGAGCCTGCGGGCGGGCGCGGTGCCCGCTCCTCCCATTCGGGCAGTTCGTTCCAGATGTCGAAGCCGCGCGAGGCGGGGAGCTTCGCATCGCGCATCGCTCCGCCATGGGCGGCATCGCGAAGCGCCGACACGACGCCCGGCCCCCAGGCCCAGCCGCCTTCGGCCATGCGCCATGCGGTGCGGGCGGCGGACGGCCGGTCCGGGAAGCGGCGGTCCTGAAGTTCGCCGAGCAGAGCCGCCGCCGCCGCGCGCAACATCATCGCCTGGTCCTCGGGCGCATCGCCCGCGTCGAGCCCGAGCGCCCGGGCAAGGCCCTCCGCGGTGGGCAGACAGGGCTGCGCCGGCCGTACGAAAGCGAAGAGTTCCAGGAGATCGAAGACATGCGGGCCCGGTTCCCGGAAGGGCTTGCCCCGGGCGACGCGGCGCGCGGTAAAGCCCGCATGGACAAGCATCACGGGCTCGCGCTCGATCAGCTTCAGCGCCTCATCGGGTGCAAGCTCCTCGATTTCGCCTTCCGTCGAAACCGTCACCGCGCCGCCGCCGGGTCCACGCGCCGGCACGAGCGCCACCGCATCCGGCAGCATCGGACCGGGCGGCAAGCCCCGCGATTCGTGAGAAGGAGATTCGGCCATGGCCGCGCAGTATAGCGATGCCGGGCTCGAAGCCTATTGCCCGAAAGGAATTGTCAGGCTGCGAGGCTCGGATAGGCCTTGGCGAGCGCTCGCCAGGTGGCCGTGATCTTTTTCTGCAGCCGCGGCACGCTGTGCATGGCGGCGTCGGCCTCGCCCTGACCCAGCGCCGCGTCGATATCGCTGGCGACAAGCGCCACCGCGGTCAGGCCGATGTCGCCTGCCGCCAGCCGCAGCTCGCGGGCATGGGCGGCCAGCGCCTCGCCGTCCCGAAGCGTGCGGGCTTTTTCGATTTCGCGGTGGATGGTGAGTACGCGCTCGAGCCCCGCCACAAGATGATCGGTGATGTTCTGCCCGCCGATCCGCTGCTCGAGTTCGTAGAGATGGTCGAGATCGATCAGTCGCTCGGGCTCCTCATGGCGCTCGGGTATTGCCTCTTCCCGCATCTCCGCGAAATAGGCGGCGGCCCCGCCCGGTTCGGCGGGCAAAAGGAACCAGAAGCTGCTTCCCTGGCCCGGTGTGCTGTCGACGCCGAGATGGCCGCCCATCATCCGCACCAGCCGTTCGGAAATAGGCAGGCCGAGGCCGGCACCTGCCGCCTTGCCGGAGAAGCGGAAGTCGCGCGCATCGGCGCCTTGCGTGAAGGCATCGAAAATCCGCTTGCGGGCATCCGCCGTGAGGCCGGGGCCGGTATCCGTTACCGAAAACCGGAAGACGGTTTCGCCCTCCGGTGTCTTCAGCGTCGATATGCGCACGACTACACCGCCGTGATAGGTAAACTTCACAGCGTTGCCGACAAGGTTCGAAAGCACCTGCTTCACGCGGTCCGGATCGGCGATCATGCTGGGAGGCAGGTCGATGCTCTTGTCGAGCTCGAGCGAGAGCCCGCGCGCCACCGCCTGATGCCGCGTCAACCGCACGATGCTGGCCGCAAGCTCGGCCGGATCGAAACTGCGCGGCTTGAGTTCGAGGGAGTGCGCTTCGATTTCCGAAAAGTCGATCATGTCGTCGATGAGGCGGCGAAGGAGCTGGCTCGTTTCTTCGACGGAAGCCGCAATCTTCAGCTGCGTATCGTTGACCGCTTCATCCGCCAGATACATCGCCATGTTGCGCAGGCCGTCGAGCGGCGCGCGAACTTCATGGCTGATAATGTCGAGGAATTCCTGCTTCGCCTGCATGGCAGCCTTCGCGCGCGCTTCCGATGCCTCGGCGTCGCTGCGTCGCTGCTCGCTGGCGGCATGGGCGCGGTTCATGCGTTCCAGCAGGTCGGCATTTTCGAAGCGCAGGCGGAACGCCTCGCGGTAGCCCTGGTTGATGCGCCGCGTCCAGCCGGCGATAGTCGCGAAGAACATTCCGGCGAGCAATACGATCGCGATGGACAGCGGTTCCGCCCGCAGCAAGAGAATGACGGTAAGCGGAAGGCAGGAAGCGACGGTGTAATAGACGATGGCGGGCGGATAGTTGGCGCGCGAAACGGCAGTGCCCATCACCAGCGCCATCAGCACCAGCATGTAGAAAATTTCGTGCGCGAAGGAAGATCCCGGCACCCAGAGAACCGTGCCGACGCCCCAGGTCGCGCCGCTGATGAGCGTGACCAGCGCATAGCGGTGCGCCCACTTCATCGCATTGGGAACGGCGTCGGGGTCGGCGCGGAAACCGGCGCGCACGCGGTCGAAGGCAATTTGCGCGATGATCTGGATCGCCGCGACGGCCGGGATCGACCAGACCGGAGCGGTCTCATAGAAGGCGAGGCCGACAATGAGGATTGCGCCGAAGACAGTCCAGCGGCTTGCTTCGCCGAGCGAAAAGAGCAGCCTCACATGTTCGGCATCGATTCTCGTTTCGATGGGCCATTGGCGGCGCATGGAGCCGAGATCGGGAATGGCATTGTCCCCGGCGGATGCCGTGGCTGCGGGGGTGTCTGCCGTGCTCGGCTCTGTCACAGTGTCATGCTCCGGGCGTGGTGCCATGTGAAGGCATTTCATGGCCTTCGCCGGGCGAGGCGGATAGGGGCCCATGTATCCGCAGCCCCGCCTGCGGCGCCGGAGCCGCATTGACTGGGGGGAGGCCAAAGCATAGGGTCCGCGCGCTTGACAAAGCCTTAAATCCTTACATTCGGGTAGATTAGATGTCCGCCGACGCCGCCGCCATAGCCCCGTCCGAACTTCTTGAAGCCGCCCGGGTCAGCAAGGCCTGGCCCTTCGAGGAAGCGCGGAAAATCGTGGAGCGGATCGAGAAGCGCGGCGAGGCAAATCCGACCGTGCTCTTCGAGACCGGCTACGGGCCTTCGGGCCTGCCCCATATCGGCACGTTCGGCGAAGTGGCGCGGACGACCATGGTGCGCCGCGCCTTCGAACTTCTGATGCCCGGCGTCAAGACACGGCTTCTTTGCTTCTCGGACGACATGGATGGCATGCGGAAGATTCCGGACAACGTGCCGGACCGGGCCTTTCTTGAGCCCTATCTGCACAAGCCCCTGACCTCGGTGCCGAACCCCTTCGGCGGGGACTATGAGAGCTTCGGCCATCATAACAACGCGATGCTCCGGCGGTTTCTCGACACGTTCAACTTTGAATACGAATTCGCAAGCGCGACGGATTACTACAAGTCGGGCCGGTTCGACGCGACCCTGAAGCTCGTCGCCGAACGCTACGATGCCATCATGGCGATCATGCTGCCGACGCTTGGGCCCGAGCGGCGCGCGACCTATTCGCCCTTCCTGCCGATCTCGCCAAAGACCGGCCGCGTCCTCTATGTGCCGATGAAGAAGGTGAATGCCGCCGATGCGACCATCACCTTCGATGACGAGGATGGCGAAGAGACGACGCTCCCGGTCACCGGCGGCAATGTGAAGCTGCAATGGAAGCCGGACTTCGGTGCGCGCTGGGCGGCGCTTGGCGTCGATTTCGAAATGTTCGGCAAGGATCACGGACCCAATATGGGCGTCTATGACCGCATTTGCGAAGCGCTGGGCGGTCAGCCGCCGGAACATTTCGTCTACGAACTTTTCCTCGACGAAAAAGGCGAGAAGATTTCGAAGTCGAAGGGCAACGGCCTCACCATCGACGAATGGCTGACCTATGCACCGACCGAAAGCCTCGCGCTCTATATGTTCCAGCGCCCGCGCCAGGCAAAGAAGCTCTATTTCGACGTCATCCCGCGCGCGGTCGACGAATATTACCAGCACCTCGCGGCCTATCCGCGTCAGGACTGGAAGGAGCGGCTTGGCAATCCGGTCTGGCATATCCATGGCGGCAATCCGCCTGCGATCGAGCTGCCGGTATCCTTTGCGCTCCTGCTCAATCTCGTCAGTGCCTCGCATGCCCATGACAAGGCTGTGCTCTGGGGTTTCATCTCGCGCCACGTGCCGGGCGTCACACCCGAGAGTCATCCGGAACTCGACAGGCTGACCGCCTATGCGATCCGTTACTTCGACGATTTCGTGAAGCCGACCAAGGTGTTCCGTGCACCGGACCAGGTGGAGGCGCCGGCGCTACAGGCCTTGTCCGACAGGCTCGGCGCCCTGCCTGCCGATGCGGATGGCGAGGCGATCCAGAACGCGGTTCTCGACGTCGCGCGCGGCATTGAGCGGTATCAGGATCATACGAAGAAGAGCCCCGAGGGCGGGCCGGGCGTCTCCGTCGCCTTCTTCCAGATGATTTATCAGGTGCTGCTCGGTCAGGAACGCGGGCCCCGCTTCGGTTCCTTCGCCGCGCTTTACGGCATTGGCAATACGCGCGAGCTGATCCGCCGCGTATTGGCGGGCGAAGATCTCTCGAAGGAGTAGGGCGGGTTTACTGGCTCGCCCAGATGATCCGCGCCATCCAGAGAATGTCTTGCGGCTTCAGCACCCGCGGATCATGCGCCGGGTTGAAGGAGTGAAGCTCGATGCGCTCGCGTGTCCGCCGCATGAGCACCTTTGCCATCACCTCGCCGGCAACCGTCTTCACCACCACACGGTCACCGCGGCGCACTTCCGCCGCCGGCGAGACGACGATGACATCGCCCTCGCGATAGAAGGGCTCCATGCTGTCGCCGGTCACTTCCAGCGCATAGGCATGCTCGTCCTTGATCTCGGGAAAGGCCGTTTCCTCCCAGCCGCCGCCGACGGGAAAACCCGCATCGTCGAAATAGCCGCCGCGGCCCGCTTGCGCGAGGCCGATCAGCGGCACGCGATTTCCACGCGCGGTTCCCTTTCCGCCCGAGAGAAAATCCTCCGGGTCGGTGGCGGTCGCTTCGAGAATGCGGGACAGGCTTTCGGTGTTCGGCCATCGCGGACGCCCTTCGGCGGTTTGCCGCTTCGACTTGTTGAAGGTCGTGGGATCGAGCCCGGCCGCCTTGGCAAGGCCCGATGCGGACAAGCCATGCCGTGCGGCAAGCGCGTCGATCGCGGCCCAGATACGGTTATGCGAGAGCGGGCGGGGCATGGAACTCCTCTGGCCTTCCGGACTCCAGAATGGCACAGGATTAAGTTCCTATCCATAGTCTTGTCGCTCCGGTCCGGCCCCGCTAGAGTGCGGCCCGCATCCGGAGATCTGCCCCGTGTCTTCAAGTCCCCGCCTTATCTACAAGATCGTCAGCGAACATGAATGGATCGCCGCCGAGGCAGAGGGCCATTTCATCGGCTCGGCTGTCGATATCGACGACGGTTTCATCCATTTCTCGACCGCTGCTCAGGCCCCGGAAACGGCCGCCCGCCACTTCGCAGGCCGTAAGAGCCTGCTCCTCGTCGCCGTCGAGACAGCGGCGCTCGGCGAGGCGCTGAAATGGGAGCCCTCGCGCGGCGGCGCCCTTTTTCCGCACCTCTATGACGTGTTGCGCATCGAAGCCGTGCGCGCGGTCGACCCGCTGCCGCTCGATGAGGAAGGCATGCATGTTTTCCCGCCTCACGCGATGGAGGAAGGCTGAGGACATGGATCTCTTTCCCCTCGCTCGCCCCTTCATGAGTCTGATGGACCCCGAGACGGCGCATCGGCTCACCATCCGCGCGCTGCGCTTGGGCCTCGCGCCCCGGCAACGGCAGGCGGATCCCGTTTCGCTTTCCATGGATCTCTTCGGGCTCCATTTCGAGAACCCGCTCGGCATTGCCGCCGGCTTCGACAAGAACGGTGAAGTGCCGGATGCAATGCTGGCGATGGGCATGGGTTTCGCCGAAGTCGGAACGGTGACGCCGCGCCCGCAGGCCGGAAATCCGCGTCCGCGCATCTTCCGCCTGCCGCTCCACCGCGCGGTCATCAACCGGCTCGGCTTCAACAATGACGGCCATGAGGCGCTGAAGAAGCGGCTCGTCGCGCGGCGCGGGAGGCCCGGCATCGTCGGCGTGAATATCGGCGCGAACAAGGATGCCGCCGATCGTATTGCCGACTACGAAGCGGGCATTCGCACCTTCGACGGGCTCGCCGCCTATTTCACGGTGAACATTTCCTCGCCCAACACGCCGGGCCTGCGCGCACTGCAGAACAAGGCGGAGCTCGAAACCCTGATCTCGCGAGTGCTCGCCGCGCGCCGGATGGACCGCGCGCGAGCAACGCCGGTATTGCTGAAAATCGCGCCGGACCTTGGCAGGGAAGAACTTGCCGACATCGCCGAGGTCGCGCTTCGCCTCGGCCTCGACGGCATCATCATTTCCAACACGACCATCGCGCGCGAAGGTCTCGTTTCTGGCGTGAATGCGAACGAGACGGGCGGCCTTTCCGGCGCGCCGCTCTTTGCGATGTCGACCGGGGTGCTGGCGGAAATGTATCGGCTGACGCAGGGCCGCATACCGCTCGTCGGCGTTGGCGGTATTTCGTCCGGCGATGATGCTTACGCAAAAATTCGCGCTGGCGCCTCGCTGCTGCAGCTTTATTCCGCGCTCACCTATGAAGGCCCGGCGCTCGTCGCACGCATCAAGGCCGATCTGGCCGCGCGGCTTGCAGCCGATGGTTTCGCGCATCTGAAAGATGCCATCGGCGCGGATGTGAAGCTCTAGCCCGCGACACCAGGGAGAGAAGGCATGGCACGCCCCACCATCTACCACAATCCGCGCTGCTCGAAATCGCGCGAGACGCTGGCACTTCTCGAAGAGCGCGGGCTTGATCCGCTGATCGTCGACTATCTGAAGGCGCCGCCAAGTGCCGTGGAAATTCAGGCCATCCTCAAGAAGCTGAAGATGAAGCCCCGCGATCTCATGCGAAAGGGCGAGACTGTCTACAAGGAGCTTGGCCTCGACAATGAAAAGTTGACGGATGAAAAACTCATCCGCGCGATGGAGGAAAATCCGATCCTGATCGAACGGCCCATTGTCGTCTTGGGGGCGAAGGCGCGAATCGGCCGCCCTCCGGAAAGCGTGCTGGAAATTCTGTAACGAGGCCTATCCTCCGGCCGGTCTATGCCTCTCCAGCGTTATGCCTCGCCTGAAGGCCGGTCAACGCGTCGCTGGGCGTCAAACCGAAGAGCAGGCGGAACGTCCGCGAAAGATGCGCCGTGTCGGCGAAACCGGCATCGAGCGCCGCCGTCCTGATGGACGCACCTTCCAGCATCTGCCGTGCCGCAAATTGCAGGCCTGACCATCGCTTGAAGTCGCGAAAGGTCAGGCCCGTTGCAGCCTTGAAATAGCGAAGTGCCTTCGTGCGCTCCATCTTCAGCCGCTGCGCGAGATCGATCTGGGTAAGCCGTTCCATCGGGTCCCACATGGCGGCATGTGCAATGGTCGCTATCTCGGCAGGATATCCTTTGCCGCCGCCAAGTTGCGCGCGTAGTTCCCGTGCAGCGTCCGGATGGCTATTCATTGCGTCCATCGCGAGCAAGGCGAGCTTCCCATCAAACCGCCAGGCAAGCGTCTCGTCGGCTGGAAAGCTCAGTCCGTTGAGATAAAGGACGCGCGCGCCGCCGGGAGAACAGACGACACCATGTTCGATGCCCGGCCGCACCAGCAATATCTCCCCCGTCACCCTCTCTCTGCCGCGCACCAGCGTGAGGGGGCCGCGGCGCCCGGCAAGTACACAAGTTACGGGGTTTCCATGCGTGGCAAGCCGGGCCGTATCGATAGGGAGTACGGTGTCGGGAAAACTGAGCGAGCTGCGGGTCATCGTTCGCCTCCGGCATCGCGGATAAGCCCTTCCTTCACCCTAATCGAGATGCAGCAGGGGGTAAACGGCGACGCCGGTCACGTCCTGATGCCACCTTCGATGGCGACGCCGGCCCGCGCGAAGGCGGCCTGCGCCTGATCGCCATTCATGAAGACATCCTTTCGCGTCACCTCGCCTGCGCTGTTGACGGTCACCACGTCGAGCATTTCGACGCGCGCCGTGAAGACCGCGCCGTCCTTGTCGACAAGGGGCAGAACCATGGTCCACTCGAACACCCAATGGTCGGCGCCGAAAAGCCTGCGGCCCATCTCGAGCGTGAAATTGTAGCTTTTGAACATTGCAATGCAGTGCTGCCGGAGCGCCTCCCGGCCCGTCACGGGCGCCGAGCCGTCATGAAGCCAGAAGATCGTGTCCTCGGAATGGGTTGCGGCAATGTGGTCCGGGTCGCGTGTTTCCCAGCCGATGTGGTACCGGTCGAACAGCTGTTCGACGGAGAGGGCAGAGTGTTTGAGTGGCATTGTCGCGCTCATGGCAGTTCCTCCGGGGTTGTTTCCCGAGGAAGCCTAGGCGGGAGCGGATGCGCTTTCGTTGAATAAACGTGCAGGCGCAATGCTGCTCAGGCGATCCCCCGCCGCATGCGGGGATAGTAAAACCCGAGCGACACGGCCCGCATCAGGTTGAACCCCGTAAGTGCCGCCCAGAGGCCGTGGTTGCCGTAAGGCAGGAAAAGCCACCAGAGCGCGAGAAAGAGAAGGCTCGAGGCGAGGGCGGCGTTGCGCATCTCGGCGCTTCGTGTCGCGCCGATGAAGATGCCGTCGAGCTGATAGCACCAGACGGAGAGGGCCGGCAGCAGCGCGGCCCAGAAAAGGTAGCTGCGCGCTGTTTCACGGACATCCCCGTCGAGCGAGAGGAAGTCGACTACCGCTGGGCCGAAGAGAAAAATGCCGAGCGTCAACAGCGCCGAAATACCTCCCGCCCAGAGCGTCGAGAGCGCTGCCGCGCGGTCGAAGGCATCGCGGTCGCGCGCACCCGCAGACCTGCCGGACAGCGTTTCGGCGGCGAGTGCGAAGCCGTCGAGAAAGAAGGCGCTCACCGTGACGAACTGCAACAGGATCGAATTTGCCGCGAGGATGACCGTTCCGGCCTCGGCACTTTTCGCCGTGAACCAGGCGAAGGAGAGGAGAAGAACCACCGTGCGGATCATGATGTCGCGATTGACGGCGAGGGTGCGTGCGATCCGTGCCGCATCGAGGAGTCGCTCGCGCGTCCAGACGCCCGGATAGAACTTCAGTGCCTGTGCGGCGAGCGCAAGACCGATCAGCGCTGCCGAGACTTCGGCGATGAGCGTGCCTGCCGCAATGCCGGCAACACCCCAGCCGAGGCCGAGCGCCAGCCATATATTGAAAACGATATTGACGAGGTTGAGGAAGACCTGAAGGACAAGCGCCGTCTTCGCGCGGCCGAGCCCGATGAACCATCCGGCGATCGCATAATTGGCAAGGGCCGCCGGCGCGCTCCATATGCGGATGTCGAAATAGCTCCGCGCAAGCGTCTCGACTTCCTCGCCCCCGTCGAGCAGCGCAAAGGCAATGAGCCCTATCGGCCATTGCAGCAGGATGAGCGCGACGCCGATGCCGCCTGCAATCAGCAGCGCGCGGCCGAGCGATGCGCGAATCTCTTCGCCGTCGCCAGCGCCTTCCGCCTGCGCGGTGAGCCCCGTCGTGCCCATGCGCAAAAAGCCGAAAGTCCAGTAGACCATGGTGAAGATGAGCGCACCGAGCGCCACGGCGCCGATATATTTCGGATCGCCCATCCGTCCCATAACGGCGGTATCCGCGAGGCCGAGCAGCGGCGTCGACAGATTGGAAATGACGATGGGAACGGCAATGGCAAGTACCGTGCGATGCGTGACGCGCAGCCTTGCCGACGCCGTTCCGCTCATGATCCGGCGGTTTCTTCCGCGGCCTTCAGCAGGAAATGGCCATGTGCCGCTGCGATGGGCCGCGAGCGGTCGTCCTGCCAGGCCTCGGCATGAACGGTTGCGACGCGGCGGCCCTGCTTGGCAATCACCGCGCGGCCATAAGTGTCGACGGGGCGGCCGGAGCGAAGATAGTCGATGGTGAGGCCGATGGGCTTCGGCAGGGCGTCGCCGCCGATCTCGAAGGCAAGCTGCGCGATGGCCGTCGTTTCCAGAAAGGCGCCGATGGTGCCTCCATGCAGGGCGGGCAGAACGGGGTTGCCGATCAGCCTTTCGGAGAAATGCATGACGGTCGTGATCTCGTTGCCGCGCTGGTCAACGGTAATGCCGAGAAAGCGCGCATAAGGGATCGCCTGCATGAGCGAATTGATGTCGCGTGCCGCCTTCTCGCTCATGCCTTGTCTTCCTTGTTCATCTGCAGAAATTTCGCCGCTTCCTCGGCGGCTTCCGGAGAGATCGGCATGGGCGTCGCGCGGTTCGCCGCCAGCATGAAGGTGCCGACGCAAGTGGCGATCGGATCGTCTTCATCGGTGTGATAGGCGGTACCGCGCACAAAGGCGATGTTGGTCGTCACTTTGTAGCAATGCGTATGCGCCATGAGGTCGAGCTTCGGCGTCGCGGGCTTCATGTAGTCGAGCCGCAGATCGAGCGTTGCGATCGACATGCGCTCGGGAAGCGCAAGCTGCACGGCAATGCCGCAGGCATTGTCGAGAAGCGATGTGATGACGCCGCCATGAATGACGCCGGTCTGCGGATTGCCGATCAGCTCTTCGCGGTAGGGAACGGACAGCCAGGCTTCGCCACGCTTGGCGTTCACCACATTCATGCCGAGCGCGCGGGCATGCGGAACATGCTGGATGAGCACATCCTTCATCAAGGCGATATGTTCTTCGGTGATGACGTCCGACACCATTCAGGGCCTCCTCGCTTGCACATCTAATAGCGCCCCGGCGCGCATCCAAGTCAACCGCGATTTGAGAGCGTCGGCCCGGCCGCGAGGTGGCCTCCTGCCGCAGCGTCCGTCTTCCTCTGCGGGCGGCGGCAGGCGGATTCTGGACCCGCGCCCCTGACTTCCTGTAGCCTGCACTCATCGATATTCACATGACCGGAGTTCTGCCATGTCCGCACAATCGGGAGCGGCGTCCCCCGCTGCCATGCCCAAGGTCTGCATCGTCGGCGCCGGCTGCAGCGGCTTTTCCACCGCCAAGGCGCTCAAGGATCGAGATATTCCCTTCGACATATTCGAGATGTCGGACACGATCGGCGGCAACTGGGCCTATAAGAACAAGAACGGCATGTCGGCCTGCTACGAGTCGCTTCATATCGACACATCGAAGTACCGCATGCAGTTCGAGGATTTCCCGATCCCGGACGACTTTCCGGACTTCCCGCATCACTCGCAGGTGCTGCAATACTTCAACGACTATGTGGACCACTTCGGCCTGCGCGAGAAGATCGAGTTCAACACCGCGGTGACGCATTGCGAGCGCACAGCCGACGGTCTCTGGCGCGTGACGATAGACCGTTCCGGCGTGGGCGGGCCGTCGTCGGAAACGCGGGTCTATGACGCGCTCTTCGTCTGCAACGGTCATCACTGGGACCCGCGCTGGCCGACCCCCGCCTTCCCCGGCGAGTTTGACGGCGTGCAGATGCATGCCCATTCCTATCTGACGCCCTTCGAGCCGGTGGATATGCGCGGCAAGAACATCGTTGTGGTCGGCATGGGCAATAGCGCCATGGATATTGCGTCCGAACTGTCGCAGAAGCCGATTGCGAAGCGGCTCTGGGTGTCGGCGCGGCGCGGCGTCTATATCTTCCCGAAATATATCGGTGGCCACGTTGCCGACAAGGCATCGCTCCCGCATTGGGTGCCGCTGCGCCTGCAGCGCTGGCTTGCCGCCCGCGCGCTGAAGCGCGCCGTCGGCAACATGGAGGATTACGGCCTGCCGAAGCCGGACCACAAGCCGCTGGAAGCCCATCCCTCCGTATCGGGAGAATTTCTCACTCGCGTCGGCTGCGGCGATATCAAGCCGAAGCCGAATATCGAGCGCTTTGAAGGAAAGAAGATCCGCTTCACCGACGGCTCCACCGAGGATGTCGACGTCGTGATCTATGCAACGGGCTACAATGTCTCCTTCCCCTTCCTCGACAAATCTGTTGTCGAGGTGAAGGACAACCACATCCCGCTGTTCAAGCGCGTGATGAAGCCCGGCATTCCCAATCTCTTCTTCATGGCGCTGGCGCAGCCCCTGCCGACGCTCACGAATTTCGCCGAGCAGCAGGCGCGCTGGCTCGCGGCCTACCTCGCGGGCGATTATGAGCTGCCGTCGAAAGACGAGATGGAGCGGATCGTCATCGCGGATGAAAAGCGCTTCATCGGCCATTTCTACGACAGCCCGCGCCACAAGATGCAGGTGGATTTCAACATCTACTGCCACGACCTGAAGCGCGAATGGAAACAGGGCGAGAAGCGCGCAAGGGCGGCCGGAAACCCGCTGCCTGTGCCGCCGCGCGCGGCCGGCCGGGCGGCGCAGGCGGCGGAATAGGACGTTGACCGCCCTGATCTAACCATATGAAAAACAAGGTCTTTCCGGGGCGGCGCCCGCCTCCCCGGAAAGTTGACGATTATCGTCATGGGAGTACAGTGGCCAAAACCGGCGAACGAGTCGGCAGCGCCGAGAACGGGGAGGGGAAGCCTCGCTCCAGGCGCTCTGGAGGGATGATGATGAGAGCAATGATCTCGTGCAAGGCCGGGGGGCGCGCATGAGCACCGATATAGACGACACGCCTGTGGCGGAAGAGAAGAAGAAGCCCGGCAAGCGCGAACTTACCAAGCTGAACAATCGTGAAGCGATATTGAGCGCCGCGCGCAGCGTCTTCGCCGATCTCGGCTATGGCGCAACCTCCGTGCGCGACATCATCCGCAAGACGGGCCTCGCCTCAGGCACGTTCTACAATTACTTCCGCAGCAAGGAAGAAGTCTTCGAGGCGCTGATGGATGAAGGTATGCGCCGCATCCGCCCACGTCTGCGCGCCGAGCGCATCCGTTCGCGCACCTTCGAGGATTTCATCCGCAACGCCTATCGCACCTATTTCGACTACCTCGCCACCGACCGCGACTCTTTCCAGCTCATGCGGCGCAACCCGAACACGATCCGCGTTCGCATGGACACGCCGGAACTGATCGCGGGCTTCGAGGAAATCCGGGAATATCTCGAGGAAGACATCCGCAATGGCACCCTGCCGGACGTCGATGCCGAATATCTGATGGCCTCCGTTGTCGGCATTGCGATGGAAATGGGCGACAGGATGCTGCTCCGGCCGGAGATCGATGCGGAAGAGGCATCCGCTTTCGCCACAGCGCTCGTTCTCGGCGGCGTCCGCGCATTGCCGCATAAGGGAAAGCGGGATCAGAAATGAGCTTTCAGAAATTCATCGTCCGGAGCCTGCTGAGGCTTCCGGACGGCATTCTCGTGAAGATGTCGGGCGGCAGGCCGCTCGCGATCGACGGCCGCATTCTCGACGCCCGCGCACAGCTTCTCGCCGTGCAGGGCGCGCGCCAGCCGTCGATCACCACGCTCGATCCCGTGACGGCGCGCAGCGCCACTTCGGAAGGACTGAAGCTCCTCGATGATGCGCCGCGCGCTTCTATCGAGGTGAAGGAACTGCAGGTGCCGGGGCCCGGCGGCCCGCTGGAGGCACGGCTCTACCGCCCGCGCGGAAGTACGGAGGCGCTTCCCGGCCTTGTCTTCTTTCATTTCGGCGGCTGCGTCATTGGCGATCTCGATACCTGCCATGTCTTCTGCAGCATGATCTCGGAAATCGCGAATTGCGCCGTGCTGAACGTCGCCTATCGTCTCGCTCCGGAGCACAAGTTCCCCGCGCCGGCGGATGACGCCGTGGCGGCCTATCGCTGGGCGGTGGAGAATGCCGGCGAGCTCGGCATGATCGCAGGCCGTATCGGCGTCGGCGGCGACAGTGCGGGCGGCAATCTCTCCGCCGTCGTTGCGCAGGAGGCAAGGCGCAAGGGCTTTCAGCCGCCTGCCTTGCAACTTCTCATCTATCCGGTGACGGACTGGGCCGCGAAAGGCGGCTCGATGGAAAGCTGCGGCGAGGTCTATCCGCTGACCGCCGAAATCATGGACTGGTTTGCAGGCCATTATCTGAACGGTCCCGCCGATTATGCGGACCCGCGCGTCTCACCCATGCGCGAAGCGGATCTCTCCGGCCTCGCGCCGGCCATCGTCGTCACGGCGGGCTTCGATCCGCTGCGCGATCAGGGCGCCGAATATGCGCAACGATTGAAGGCCGCGGGTGTATCCGTTTCATACACTTGCGAGGACAGCCTGCCTCACGCTTTCACCGCGATGACGGGTGCCATTCCAGCCGCAAAAGCCGCCTGCGAGAAGATTGCGCGTGACGTGGGCGCCACCTTGCGCTGATCGCTGCGAGTCGTTCTCACGCGCCGGCATCTTGTCCGGCGCCGAGGCGCATGTTATTTCCACGCCGTCCTTAGGGGAGTAGCCGCCCTCCGCCGCATGGCAGAGAGGGGCGGGCGTCAACAGACTTGGAGCTCCGGCTTCATGGCGCCCGCAATCAGCCCGCTGATCTGGCGAGACCTTTGGCTCAACGCGCTGCCTTTGCCGGGCAGGCGCGATGGGTCATTGGTGTCGTGCCCGGCAGCGGAGAACTCTCTTGGAAGCTTTCCTCGTATCGCTCGGTGCCGTCGCCATCGCCGAAATCGGCGACAAGACGCAACTGCTCGCGCTCATTCTTGCCGTGCGCTTCCGAGCGCCGCTTTCCGTCATCGCCGGCATTTTCGCCGCAACCATCGCAAACCACGCGCTTGCTGCCTTCGCCGGCACGCTGGTGGCGGCCTGGCTCACGCCGGAAATTCTCGCCTGGGTGCTGGCCGTCTCCTTCATCCTGATGGGGCTCTGGGCGCTCATTCCCGACGAGCCGCCCTCGGAAGAGGAAACGAAGGCGGCATCGCGCTTTGGCCCATTCGTCGCCACCACGATCGCCTTCTTCTTCGTCGAGATGGGCGACAAGACGCAGATTGCGACAGTGGCCCTTGGCGCCCGCTACGAGGCGCTGGCGACCGTCGCGCTCGGCACCACGCTCGGCATGATGGTGGCGAATGTCCCCGTCGTGCTGTTCGGCGAGGCGCTGGCAAGGCGCATACCGGCAAAGGCCATGCGCCTTGCGGCGGCCCTGGTTTTCATCGGCCTCGGCATTGCTGGGGGTGTGGCGGCGCTTGCCTATGCGTCCTGATCGGAACGGAAAAAAGTGATGAGCATGGGGTTGATGCTCGCTGCCTCCTCGCGGAGCACCCAATGCGTGCCCTCCGCGAAGAAGAGCGTACCGCCCCGCTCGCAAAGTTCGATGCTGCGCCGGGCAAGAGACGGATCGGCGAATGCGTCCTTCTCGCCCCAGACGAGGAGCACCGGCACGTCGATGCGCGCCACGGGCTTTGAAAGGTCCTTTCTCAGCAATGCGCGGTACCAGTGGATCATGGAGGTCAGAGCCTTGGGCTCGCTCCAGGCCTTGCGATACCGCTCCCATTCGCCGGCTTCGAAGGCACCGGGCCGCGCCGAGGATTCGAGTGCTTCCACAAGCGCCGAATAATTCTTCCGCCGCATCATCCATTCCGGCAGCCAGCGCAGGCGGAACATCTTGACGTAGCGGCTCTTCTTCCGCTGCTCCTCGTCTGCATACATGGCCTGCTTCCAGATCGCGGGATGCGGCGCGTTAATCATCGCCGCTTTCTCCATGGACTCAGGCCGCGTCGAGCACAGCCACCATGCAACGCTCGCGCCCCAGTCATGGCCGATGACGCGAAGCCGCGCTTCGCCGAAATGCCGGCCCAGCGCGATCACGTCTTCGGCGAGCTCGTCGAGATCATAGGCCTTCACGCCTCGGGGCTTTCCGCTCACGCCATAGCCGCGCTGGTCCGGCGCGATCACCCGGAAGCCCGCTGCGGCAAGCGCCGGCATCTGGTGTCCCCAGCCGAAGCAATTGTCGGGAAAGCCGTGGAGGAGAATGAGCAGGGGTCCGTCTTCGGGCCCCATCTCGGCATAGTGCAAAACGATCCTGTCGAGATGCGCGACGCCGAAGCGCGCATCTTCCATTCCTGACGTCATTCTGGTCCCTCTCTTTCCCCCGGGGCCGGATTGTCCGGCGGCACCATGGCGAAGTTTGGGCCATGGTCCTATGCTCGCGAGATAGGAATTCGCCATAAATTCTCAAGGGAGTGAAGCATGCGGGCCATGCGGGTGCATGAGTTATCTGACGATATTTCCGTCCTGCGGATGGAAGAGGTGGAGCTTCCGCCACCGGGCAAGGGCGAGGTGAGGCTCGATCTCAAGGCCTGTTCGGTGAACTTCCCGGATATTCTGATGGTGCAGGGGAAGTATCAGTTCAAGCCCGAGCTTCCCTTCTCGCCCGGCATGGAGGGTGCGGGCGTCGTAGCCGCGATTGGCGAAGGCGTGACGAAGCTGAAGGTGGGCGACCGCGTGGTGGCGGGCCTGCGCATCGGCGGTTTCGCTGAAGCGGTGAACGTGTCCGAAGCAGCCTGCCGCCCCATCCCCGGCAAAATGGATTTCGCGAAGGCCGCTGCCTATCCGGCTGCTTACCTCACGGCCTATGTGGCGCTTGTCTGCCGCGGCCATCTGCAGAAGGGCGAGACATTGCTCGTGCACGGGTCGACGGGCGGCGTCGGCCTCGCCGCGGTCGAGATGGGAAAGCTCCTCGGCGCCACGGTGATCGCCACTTCCGCCTCCGACGAGAAACTGAAAGTCGTGAAGCAGCGCGGCGCCGATCACGTCATCAATGTGAATGACGGCTTCCGCGAAAAGGTGAAGGAACTGACCGGCGGGCGCGGCGCGGATGTGATCTACGATCCGGTGGGCGGCGATGTCTTCGATGAAAGCGTGCGTTGCATTGCCTGGAACGGACGGCTGCTCATCATCGGCTTCACGAGCGGCCGCATCCCGACCGTCTCCGTCAACATGCCGCTCATCAAGGGCTTCTCGGTGGTCGGCGTCCGCGCCGGCGAATATGGCCGCCGCGATCCGGAAGCGGGCAAGGCGAATATCGAGGCGGTGGACCGGCTCGCCGCCGAAGGCAAGATCAATCCCTACATCTGCGCCCGCTTCCCGCTCGAGCGCGCGGTGGAGGCTATGCGCATGCTTCAGGAGCGCAAGGTGGTCGGCAAGGTCGTGATCGAAATATAACCCTGCCCGGAGAGGTCACCCCGGCTTTCGCCGGGGTGACATCGTTCTGTGTGGCGCTCGTCAAACGCTCCGCTGCGCCTTGTCCTTGTCGTTAGCGCCGCGGATCATCTCGCGCATCTTGTCCCACTCCTCGTCGGAGAGCTTCGAGAGGCGCGAGAAATTGCCGCCGCTGGCCGAGAAGCCCGCGCCGTCGATGGCGATGCATTGGCCGGTGAGATAGTCGCAGCCATCGGCCATGAGGAAGGTGGCGAGGTTCTTCAATTCATACATCTGTCCGACGCGGCCCATCGGGATGCCCTCGCGCGAGCTGTCGCCATCGGTCGACTGGCCGGGCGAAAGGCGCGCCCATGCGCCTTCGGTCGGAAAGGGACCGGGGGCGATCGCGTTGAGGCGGATGCCGTAAGGGCCCCATTCGGCGGCAAGCGACTTCGTCATGATGTTGACGCCCGCCTTCGACATGGCGGACGGCACGGTGAACGGACCGCCATTCCAGACCCAGGTGGTGAGGATCGAGATGACGCTGCCCGGCACCTTGTCCTTGATCCAGCGCGTGCCGATTGAATGCGTCACATAGAAGGAGCCGTGAAACACGATGCCGGCAATGGCGTCGAAGCCGCGCGTCGAAAGGTCTTTCGTGGGCGAGATGAAATTGCCTGCTGCGTTGTTGACGAGGCCGGTGAGCGGCCCGCCATCGGCCCAGATTTCAGCGACCATGTCGTCGACGGCCGCTGCCACACGAATATCGACGCTATGCGTCTTCACGGAGCCGCCATGGCGGTCCATGAGCTCCTTCGCCGTGTCGTCGAGCACATTCTTGCGGCGGCCGCAGATATAGACTTCGGCGCCGAGGCGCAGATAGTCCTCGGCCATTTCCTTGCCGAGGCCGGTGCCGCCGCCGGTCACGAGAATGCGCTTGCCCTTCAGCAGGTCGTTGCGAAACATCGAATGCATCATGTCCTCCGCGGATGTGTTTTGCGGGGAGATTAGCTTCTCGTTCGCGCGCCGTCTCGATTTTCGGCGTGACGTAGCGGAAGTCTCAGTCGCGACCGCGCGTCATCAGCACGCTCCAGAGCCGCACGGCAATGAAGATCGGAAGGACGACCACGGCGCCGAGCAGCAGATACTGCACGGACCAGCCGATGGCATCGAAGCCCATCTCCCACACGCGCGCGATCGTGTCGATGAAATCGCGCCAGAGGTCGATCGGCCTTATGCCGAATACGGCAAGCACGACGCCCACGGCGATGGAGGCAATGGCGAGCTTGAAAAGCGTGGGCAGGACGGGCCCGCCGAAAAAACGATTCATATGGCTTCCACCTTCTGGTTCGCGCGCCGCCCGCAATGGCCCCGGCTTCGGGATTACTCCGCCCTGGCAGTATAGATCGTCCGCACCGGGAAGGGGATGGTGATTCCGCCTTCGTCGAAACGCTCCTTGATGCGGCGCGTCATGTCGAAACGGACGGGCCAGAAATTCGCATTCATCACCCAGACCCGTGTGACGATGTTGACCGAACTGTCGCCGAGGCTCATGACGCCGATAAAGGGGGCGGGCTCCTCAAGGCACCGTTCGTCCTCTTCGACTTCCCGACGGATGATCTCCATCGCCTTGCCGATATCGTCGCCATAGGAAATCCCGAATGTAAGCTCGAGCCGCCTCGTCGGGTGATAGGTGTAGTTCGTGATGGGCCGGCCCCAGACATCGCTGTTCGGCACGATGATCTGCACATTGTCGGGTGTGGCGAGCTCCGTCGTGAAGAGGGTGAGCGCCTTCACCGTGCCGGCGACGCCGCCCGCTTCCACATAATGGCCCGCCCGGAAGGGCCGGAAGATCAGTAGCATCACGCCCGCCGCCACATTGGAGAGTGTGCCCTGAAGCGCGAGGCCGACGGCGAGACCTGCCGCACCGAGCACCGCGATGAGGCTTGCCGTCTGTACGCCGAATTTCGCTAGTACCGCAAGAACGGTGAAAATGATGATGAGATAGCGGACCAGCGAGCCGAAGAAATTCTTCAGCATGTCGTCCAGCGAAGGGAACCTGTCGAGCCCGCGCATGGTCCAGACGCGGCACCGTCCGGCAAACCAGAGACCGAGGATCAGGATTGTGACGGCCGTCACGATATTGACGCCGCTGTCCACAAGCTGCGGCCAGAGAAGATCCAGATGTTCCCGCAGGGAGGGCGGCAATTGATCGAACATGAAGGCAGGTCCTTGCTGAATTCCGGAGCGGGCAGTGTCCCATGGAGGGCCGACGATTTGAACCTGCTGAAAGGGGCTATTTTCGGGCAAGCACGGGCTGATAGGCTGGCGCCATGACCGCCCCTCTTCCCCGTCCGCCCGAGGCCGGCATTCTGCCGCCTGTCTTTACCCGCTGGTTCGAGGCGAGGGGATGGCGTCCGCGTGCGCACCAGCTTGCCCTGGCGGATCTCGCGGCGGCCGGCAAATCCACGCTCCTCATCGCGCCGACGGGTGCCGGTAAGACGCTGGCGGGCTTCCTGCCGAGCCTTGTCGATCTCGCCGGCCGAGATGCTGGCGGGACGCGCGGGCTGCACACGCTGTACATCTCGCCCCTGAAGGCGCTCGCCGTGGACGTGAAGCGCAATCTCGAAACGCCGGTCGCGGAAATGGGTCTTGCCATTTCCATTGAGACGCGCACGGGCGACACGCCGCAGAACCGCCGCCAGCGCCAGCGCCGCGAACCGCCGGATATTCTGATGACGACGCCGGAGCAGCTTGCGCTTCTCCTTTCCTATCCCGATGCGAGGGAGTTTTTCGGTGCGCTGTCCTGCGTCGTGCTCGACGAACTCCATGCATTGGCGAACTCGAAACGCGGCGATCTTTTGGCGCTCGGTCTCGCGCGCCTTGCGACGCTCGCGCCGGGGCTCCGCCGCACCGGCCTTTCGGCAACGGTGGCCGAGCCCGATGCGCTGCGCCGCTATCTCATGCCGCAGCCGGAAACGGGAGAGGTCTTGAGCGAGATCGTCGTTGCGCCGCCCGGCGCCGTGCCGGAGATTGCGGTGCTGACGCCCGCCGACGAAGGCTCGGAGGAAGTGCGCATTCCCTGGTCCGGCCATTCGGCGCGCCATGCGCTCCCCGCCGTCTACGAGGCGATCCGGGCGAACAAGACGGTCCTCGTTTTCGTCAACACGCGCAGTCAGGCGGAATTCGTCTTTCAGGAGCTCTGGCGGCTCAACGAGGATGCGCTGCCCATCGCGCTGCATCACGGCTCGCTCTCCGCGGAAGCGCGGCGCAAGGTGGAAGCCGCCATGGCGGCCGGCACGCTCCGCGCGGTCGTCTGCACCTCGACGCTCGATCTCGGTATCGACTGGGGCGAGGTCGATCTCGTGGTGAACATGGGCGCGCCGAAAGGCGCGAGCCGCCTCCTGCAGCGCATCGGCCGTGCGAACCACCGGCTCGATGAGCCCTCGCGCGCGCTGCTCGTGCCCGCCAATCGCTTCGAGGTGCTGGAATGCGAAGCTGCCCGCGCCGCCGCGCTCGAAGGCGCGCAGGACGGCATGGTCTCGCGGCAGGGCGCGCTCGACGTGCTGGCGCAGCATGTGCTTGGCTGCGCCTGCGCCGAGCCTTTCGACCCGGATGCGCTTTACGCCGAAGTCCGTTCTGCCGCGCCCTATCGCGCATTGACGCGGGAGGATTTCGGCAAGGTGGTCGATTTCGTCTCGACCGGCGGATACGCGCTGAAGACCTATGACCGCTTCGCGCGGCTCCGCCCCAATGCGAAAGCGGAAGGCGACATGCGGCTCCGCGCCGCCTCGCCCGCCGTCATCCAGCAATACAGGATGAATGTCGGCACCATCGTCGAGGCGCCCATGTTGAAGGTGCGCATGGTGAAGCGCGGCGGCAGGCGCCCGCTCGGCGCCATGGGCGGGCGCTATCTCGGCGAGATCGAGGAATATTTCATCGATCAGCTCGCGCCGGGCGACACATTCCTCTTCGCAGGCCACGTGCTCCGCTTCGAAGGCCTGTCGGAAACTGATGCCATCGTCACGCAATCTTCCAGCGCCGAGCCGAAAATCCCGTCCTATTATGGCGGCAAGTTTCCACTCTCGACCTATCTCGCCGCCCGCGTGCGCCGCATGTTCGCGCATCGCGAGCAATGGACGGCGCTCCCCGCGCCCGTGCGCGAATGGCTGGAAATCCAGGCCTGGCGCTCCGTGCTGCCGGGCGAGAATGACCTGCTGGTCGAGTGTTTCCCGCGCGGCGACCGCTTCTTCCTCGTCTGCTATCCCTTCGAAGGCCGCCTCGCGCATCAGACGCTCGGCATGCTGCTCACCCGCCGCCTCGATCGCGCGGGCGCGCGGCCTATGGGCTTCATCGCCTCGGAATATGCGCTCGCCATCTGGTGCCTGCGCGATCCGGGCCTCATGCATGAGCGTCACGAACTGCCCCTGGGCGAACTCTTTGCCGAGGATATGTTGGGCGACGATCTCGACGCGTGGCTTGCGGAATCGAGCCTGCTCAAACGCACCTTCCGCGATTGCGCGATTATCTCGGGCCTGATCGAGCGCCGCTATCCCGGGCAGGAGAAGACGGGCCGCCAGGTCACTTTCTCTTCCGACCTCATCTACAATGTGCTGCGCGAGCACGAGCCGGACCACATCCTGCTGCGCGCCACCTTCAATGATGCCGCAACCGGGCTGCTCGACGTGGCGCGCGTGGCGGAAATGCTGAAGCGTATCAGGGGCCACATCCGCCTGAAACGCCTCGACCGCGTCTCTCCCCTCGCCGTGCCCGTCCTGCTCGACATCGGCAAGGTCTCGGTTGGCGGCGAGGCCGACGAAGCGCTACTCTCCGAAGCGGCGGACGACCTCATCGCCGAGGCGACGCGGCTCGTTTGATCCAGCCCGACTCGCTCTATAAACAGTGCGTCATCCCGGCGAAGACCGGCATCGATGGAATTCTCTGCACGGCAAGATGCTGAAGCTGAAAAGAGACATAGGCGCGACCGCCGCTCCCTCGCTCGCCGTCTGCGGCGTCGCCTTCGACCTCCTGCCCGAAGGCGCGGCATGGCTGGCGGAAGAGCGGCTGCTTGTCGTTGCCGATCTTCATTTCGAGAAGGGCTCGGCCTTTGCCGCCCACGGCGTCGCGCTGCCGCCTTACGACACGCGGGCGACCATCGCCCGGCTTGAGGCGCTCGTGGCGCGGCTCAAGCCCCAAACGCTGGTCGCGCTCGGCGACAGTTTCCATGACGGCGAGGCGGAAGCGCGGATGGATGCGGAAGACGCGGCGCGCATTGCCCGTCTTTCGCGTGGGCTCGACTGGGTCTGGATCGCGGGCAATCACGATCCCGAGCCGCCACAGGGTTTCGGCGGCGTGGTGATGGCGGAGTTGCACCTCGGCCCGCTCACCTTCCGTCACGAGCCGCGCTCGGCGCCCGCCACCGGCGAGATCTCAGGCCATCTCCATCCCTGTGCGGCGGTGCGTGTGCGGGGGCGGCGTCTGCGCCGCCGCTGCTTTGCGTCGGACGGCACGCGCATGATCATGCCGGCCTTCGGCGCCTATGCAGGCGGGCTCAATGTGCTCGATGCGGCCTATGATCCGCTGCTGCCCGGCCTCGACTTTCACGCCTGGATGATGGGCGCGCGCACGGTCGTCCCCGTTGCCGCGCATCGGCTCGAAAGCGATTGAGAATCAGCCGAAGGTCGCGAGGACGGGGAAGGTCTCGAGCAGGAAGATCGCCAGCCGCTCGAACGTGCCGGTGAGCATCATGAGGCCGGTGCCTGCGAGCAGCAGCCCCGCCGCAATCTCGACCTTGCGCATATGTCTGCGGAACTTCGCCGCAAAGCTCAGGAACCCGCGTATGGCAAAGGCGGCGGCGAGGAAGGGTATGCCGAGCCCGAGCGAATAGACCGTCAGCAGCGACACGCCCGCCGTGAGGCTCTCCTGCGCCGCGGCGATCGCGAGGATCGTCGCAAGGATCGGGCCGATGCAGGGCGTCCAGCCGAAGGCGAAGGCAAGCCCGAGAAGATAGGGGCTCGCGAACTGCATGACATGGCTGCGCTCGCCCTCGCCATTGCCCGCCAGATGAAAGCGCGCTTCGCGGTGGAGCAGCGCAATGCGGAAGAGCCCCATGTAATGCAGGCCGAAGACGATGATGATGGCGCCTGCGATCTGGGTCAGGATCACCTTGTGCTGCAGGATGAGCGGATTGATCGCGGAGGCGCTTGCGCCGAGCGCGACGAACACGGTGGTGAAGCCGAGCACGAAACCCGTAGCGCCAAGCGCCACGCGCAGCGTCAGCCCTTCGGAGCCGAGCGGCTTTCCTTCCTCGTCCTCGCGCGTCAGCTCCTCGAGCGAGGTGCCAGCGATGAAGCAGAGATAGGCAGGCACCAGCGGCAGCACGCAGGGTGAGAGAAAGCTGATAAGGCCGCCCAGCGCGGCCGCGACATATCCGACATCCATCACGACTATCCGTTACCGCCGGCCCATCACCGCCGAAGCGAGCCATCCGGCAAATGCCGCGATGAACACGGCAATCAGTCCGTAAAGCAGGGGATCGCTCTGCGCCCAGCGATAGATCAGCCGCTCGACGCCCCGCTTCTCGATATAGAGGGGCGAGGAGATCGTGTCGATCACTTCGCCGTTCTGAAGCAGGTAAACCTTTGCGGTATATAGTCCCACCGGCACATTCGCCGGAATATCGACGGTGGCGCGAAAGAGCGTCTGGCCGAGAAAGGTCACGCCGCCGGGCAGGTTGAGATAGAGCCCCTCGCGGCGCTGGCTGCGGATCAGCGCCTTCCAGAAGGCGCTTTCCGCCTCAGGCTGCAATATCTGTGTCTGACCGTCGATCGTGTAGGCGGAAGGCGTCCCCGGATTGATATTCTCCACGCCGATCCTGAGCGATCTCAGCGTTTCGGGCTCCGTGGTCACTTCGAGGGGCCGCGTGCTTGCTATGGCGTAGTAGCCCGGCACATTCGGATAGGTCACTGAATCATGGTTGATCCAGAGCCCGCCCACGCGCTCCTTCTTGCGCACGGTCACGGGCCGCACCGGCCCCTGCACCACGACGATGATGTCGCGGTTGACGGCCCGCGAGCCGGGCGTCCGAGATTCCACCGCGCCGAACAGCAGGATCTGCGTGCCCGTGAAATTGGAGCGGATCGCGACCTGGTGTTCGGACAGGTCCGTGACGAGCACGTCCGCGCGGGCCGCTCCCGCAAGCGCGATCATCGCAAGGACAGACAGGAACGCAGCAACCTCTCTCATCGCGCGCCCCGCGTCTCGACCACGGTATAGAGATCGTCCGGCGTGATCACGAGGTCGTATCCGAGCCTGAGGCCGATGAAGAGCAGGATTGCCGCGAGCAGCGCGCGCAATTGCTCGGCGGGAAGCTTCTCCGCCATGCGCACGCCATATTGCGCGCCGATCACGCCGCCGACCACGAGCAGGAAGCCGAGCACGATGTCGACCGCCTGGTTCTCCACCGAATGCAGGATGCCCGTCGCGGCGGCAACGAAGACGATCTGGAAGAAGGACGTGCCGATCACCACGTTGGTCGGCATGCGAAGCAGATAGATCATCGCCGGAATGAGAATGAAGCCGCCGCCCACGCCCATGATCGCCGACAGCACGCCCACGAAATAACCGACGAGAATGGGCGGGATCACGCTGATATAGAGCTTCGAGCGGCGGAACCGCATCTTGAAGGGCAGGCCGTGAATCCAGCTGTGATGGCCGCCAAGCCGCTTCGCCGCCACGCCGCCCTGCGCCGCGCGGATCGCCTTCACGCTTTCGACCATCATCATGCCGCCGATGACCGAGAGGAAGGCGACATAGACGACGGAAATGGCGAGATCGATCTGTCCGATCGCCGTCAGCATCTTGAAGATGTAGATGCCGGTCACGGAGCCGAGAAGACCGCCTGCCAGCAGCACGGTCCCCATCTTGAAGTCGATCGACTTGCGCGCGAAATGCGCGAGCGCGCCGGTTACGGACGAGGCGACGATCTGCGTCGCCTGCGTGCCGACGGCGACGGCCGGCGGTATGCCGAGAAAGATGAGCAGCGGCGTCATCAGGAAGCCGCCGCCAATACCGAACATGCCCGAAAGAAATCCGACAACCGCGCCCATGGCAAGAATGGTCAGAATGCTGACCGGCAACTCGGCGATCGGAAGGTAGATCTGCATGTTGCGCGTGGCTCCGGTTTCCGGAGACCTTCAGGCAGAAAAGCCGCCTCGTGGGAGGAAAAGGTCGGAATTCTGGGTAGCACGTCCCTTGGCCGATTCCCAGTGGAACCGGTGCTTTGGCGTCGTCAGCCGAGGCGCGCTTCGAGCGAGCGCAGCGTTTCCTGCGTGACCGTTCCCGTCATCGAAAGCCCTTCGGTCATCTGGTATTCGAGAATGGCGTCACGCGTCCGCGGACCCATCAGCCCGTCCGGCGAGCCCGCGTCATAGCCGAGCCTGATCAGCAACTCCTGCGCGCGCGCGATGTCGGTCCTCGTCACCGGGCCCGTGCTGCTCGTCAGCGAAGAGACATCCCATTGCTTCAGCGACGAAAGATCGCCATTGGCGACGGGATCGGGCGTCTTTGCGCGCCATGTGCCGGACGCGACCTTCGCGCGGGCAAGATCCTCGGCGCCGAGCTCCGTCGCCAGCGCGTCGCGCTTTGCAGCGGCGCCCTGGTCGCCGCCCTTTGCGGCAATGTCGAGCCACTTGTAGGCATCGATCGGGTTCTTCGGAATGCCGAGCCCGCGCTCGTTCAGGATCGCAAGATTGTACTGACTGTCGCCAAGCCCGTAATCGGCGGCTTGGGTGAACCAGCCGGCGGCGGTCTTGAAGTCCTGTGCCGTGCCGCGCCCTTCGGCATGGATCACGGCGAGATTATGCATGGCTTTCACATTGCCGCCCTGGGCGGCCTTTTCGTACCAGTCGCGGGCAAGGCGGTCGTCCTGCTTCACGCCCCGGCCCTTTTCATATTGCGTGGCAAGGCGGTATTGCGCGGCGGCAAGCCCCTGATTGGCAGCGCGCTCGAACCATTTGGCGGCCTCCGCCATGTCCTGCTTCACGCCCTCGCCGGTGGCGAACCGGTCGCCGACCTCATATTGCGCCGCCGCGTCGCCGCCATTTGCGGCATCCATCAGCGTCACCTGGGCCGGTGCGACTTCGACAGGCGTCGAAGGCGCCGCAGCGAGCGGCGGCGCCTGTGTCAGTGTCGCCATACCGGCAGGCGTTGCGGTGGCTGCTGCGGCGGCCGCGGGAACGAGCGCCTCGTTCGGCGCCGCAGCCGCATCGCCAGGCGTGGTGGATGCCGGCGCACTTGCATCGCCTGGTATGGCGTTGCTGGCGCCGGCATCCTCCGGACTGGCCTCCGGATCGGTTGTTTCATTGCGCGGCGTGTCGAGCACGACCGGCGGCTCGCCCGCAGGCGCGATCTGCTCCGTCACCGGTGCGACCGGCGCGGGGCCGCCTTGCAGCATCACATAGGCCCCTGCAAGCACGGCGAGCGCCACGAAGCTCGCGGCAACGCCGAGAACGAGTTTGCGGCGGCGGTTCTCGCCCTCGTCCTGCGCGGAGTAGCGCGCGGGCGAGGCGCTGAAGCCTGCCTCCTGCGCTCCGGCAGGATAAGGCTCGTGCCGGGCATGACCACCTTGTGCGGCTGCCTGCGCCGCACGGCGGGCGGCAGCCAGAAAATCATTGGCGGCCCGTTCGCCCGCGTTCTGCACGGGTTCTTCCGGATCGGGCGGAATGATGCCGTCGTCGACGTCGCCGCGCATCTCGGCTTCGTCTTCGTAGATGTCATCCGCCCGTTCTGCGAAAGGGGGAGGGGCTACCTCTTCGAAATTGCCCGCGCTGCGCCGCCCGCCGGCAAGGGGCGGTGCTTCGTAGCGGCCGGTGTCATAGGCTTCACCGCGCGTCGAGCGCATCTCGCTCCGATAGGGCGCGTCCCAGTCGCCGGGGCCGAAGGCCGGGCCGAGATTGCTCCCGATCGAGGGCGACATCATGGGTGCGGCGTCGAAGCCGGGCAGGCCGTATCCAGGCCCCGAAGGCGGGAAACCGGCCGCAATGCCCGCAACATTGAGTTGCGGTGAAAGCGATGCCTTTGCGGCCTTGGCTTCCTTTTCGAGCGAGTTGAGGCGGCTCGTCATCCGTTCGATCATCGCCTGCAGCGATGTCAGCGCCTCGCGCTCCCGGCCTTCCGTCGCCGAGAGATTTTCGCCGATACCGGCGATTGCGCGTTCGACGGTTTGCGCGGCTTCCATGGTCAGCCGCTCATTGTGTTCGAGGCGCTGCGCCATCTGCTCGAAGCGGGTGGCGAGCGCATCCGGCACCTCGGTGCGATGCGCGCGGTCGAGATCTTCGAGCTTGCGTGCAATATTGGTGACGGAGCTTTCGAAGGTCTTGAGGCTCTGGTCCGCGCGGTTCTCCGTGCGTTCGAGGCGTTCGGTGAGCTTCTCGATATTGTTCTGCAGCTTGTCGATGATGGCGCGCTGGTTTTCCGCCTGCGACTTTTCCTCGATGGCGCGAAGCGCGGCTTCCACAGCCTGCGGCCCGATGCCGGTTACGCCCTGCTCCATCTTTTCGAGGCGCGTGGCGAGCTGCAGCAGCGTGTTTTCAAGCACCTGTTCGCGGCGCTTCGCTTCCTCGCGCTGCGCTTCCTGTTCCGCGCTTTCGACGCGATGCGACAGCGAGGCAAGCGACTCGCGAATTTCGGCGAGTGTACTGTCCGTGCGTTGTTCTGCCGTCTCGAGATGATCGACGACCGCGCTCACCGCCTTTTCGAGCGTCTGGATCGTGCGCTGGTCTTCGGGGCGCAATCCGCCACGCGTGCGTTCGGTGCGTTCCATGCGCTCGCCGAGCATCTGCAGCTTGCGCTCCAGAGGATCGGGGCCGCGCGCGTCCGAATATCTGTCCTCCATCTCGTGCTCCGACTGATCGAGGCGATGGGCGAGTTGGCCCACCGTGGCTTCGAGCTTGCGCGTCATTTCCGCCGTGCGCCGTTCGCTGCTGTCGACGCGCTGCACCAGTTCGCGGACCGCCTCGCCGAGGGGGCCGAGATCGATCGCCGGTTTGGGCTGCGGGGCTTGAGGGGCTGCCTGTTGGGGCTCCGAATATCTGCTCTGCATGGCAGAAGGCTCCTGCCGGCCCACTTCATCGGTGCCGGTATCCATGATGACCTGGTTCAGCCACGCGCCAAGCGTGACACCAGCCCGGCGGGCAGCCTGTTTGGCCGCTTCGCGCGCCTCGGGCTCAATGCCCTTGACGCTCCATGGAACCCCCGATCGCATCCGAATCACTATGCCCGTTAACCCTTCGGGCCAGTATAGACCGCGCTATCTGGTATTTCTCAACGCTGACTGGCCCAAAATCTTGCTGCGATACGTTGGGTCACCGCCGGCGCGCAAGGTAGCGGCGGGACGTGCTGTTTCAGCACGCCAATAAAACGGCAAGGTCGGTAAATACGGGGTTAACCGGCGCGATTTTTGCTGCCGATTGTGCGACTTAGTCGAGCGGGTGCCTGATCCTCAGGCCGAGCATCGCCGCATCGCTCCAGCGCGACCATTCCCGTGCCTTGGCAAGGTAGTCGTCATGCGAAGCCGCGACCCGGCCCGCAAGCTCGCTCGAGGCGGCAAGCTCCGCCAGCACCTCGCCTGAAACACGGGCAAGCTCCGCTGCCACGGGCTCCGGCCATTCACGCAGTTCCGGCCCGCCTTCCGCCGTCAGCCGGGCGAAAGCCTCGATATTGTGGAAGGTGAAATCGGCCAGCGCCTCGGCCGCGCTCGCCATGGCCGCGCCCCGCACGATGTCCTTGAGATCGTCGGGAAGCGAATCGAATTTCTTTTTGTTTACAAGGAGTTCGAGGGCCGGCCCCGCCTCGTGGAAGGCAGGCAGATAGTAGTATTTCGCGACCTTGTTAAGCCCGAATGCCATGTCGTTCCAAGGGCCCACCCATTCGGCGGCATCGATGGTCCGGTTTTGCATGGCGCTGAAAATATCGCCGGGCGGCGTCAGCACGACGCTGACACCGAGCCGCCGCATGACCTCGCCGCCAAGCCCCGCGATCCGGAACCGGAGGCCCTTCAGGTCGTCGAGAGTTCTGATTTCCCGGTTGAGCCAGCCGCCGGCCTGCACGCCGCTAGATCCCGCGTAGAACGGCAGCACCCCGAACGGCGCATAGGCCTCCTCCCAAAGCGCCTGCCCGCCGCCGAACTGCAGCCAGCCGGCCATTTCCGGTGCCATCAGGCCGAAGGGCACCCCGGTGAAATAATGGAAGACCGGATTCTTGCCCTGCCAGTAATAGGGCGAGCCATGCCCCATCTCGCAGACCATGCCCTGCGACACGGCATCGAAAACCTCGAAAGGCGGCACGAGCTCGCCCGCGCCATAGAGTTTCACGGTGAGGCGCCCGCCCGACATGGCATCGATCCGGTCGGCAAGCCGCTGCGCATTGATACCGACGCCCGGCGCGCCGTTCGGCCAGGCGGTCGCCATGCGCCATTCGATGCGGTCCTCGGCGCGCGCTGAAGTGACAAGCGCGGGCAGTGCCATCGCGCCTGCCGCCGCGCCGAGAAATTCCCTGCGTTTCATCTTTGCTCGCCCCCGGAGATTCGACAGCGCGAGCATGTCACCGCAAGGCCTGCCGCCGCAATCCCCTTCGCGGGCGCGTTCCTCAGGGTCCGGAAAACACCTGCACCGCAATGATCTTCTGGCCGCTGCGCGCAATGCCGATGCCGCTGCGGGTGAGATCCGGAGACTGCATGCTGCGGCGATGCGGCGGGCTCGTCGCCCATTTGTCGACCAGCGTCTGGGCAAGCTGCGCGTCGCTCATCGCGGCATAGGTCGGGCCCTCCACCATCTGGATGTTTTCGGCCACGCTGCCTTTGAAATCGGGCGAGACGGCAAGCACCCGTTCGCGCGGGCCTTGCCCGTCGGGATTGTGATGGCCGTAGAAATTGCGAAGCTGCATGTCCGCCGCGTGAACGCTCGCCGCCCGCTGCAGCATCGCATCGTTCGAAAGCGGCGGCACGCTGCGCGCGGCCCGCGAGGCATTCACCGCCTTGAGCACTTCGGCGGCAAGCGGCGTCTCGGCCTGGGCGGCAGCACTCGCCGCCTGCGGCAAGCTCCGTGTATTCACGTCGCGCGGCTTGTCGGGGCTCGGCCCGCCCGCACAGGCGGCAAGCAATCCGCCGGCAATGACGAGCAGCACGGTGGTCGCAGGACGCATCATTCTTTCCTCCCGGGTTCCTCAGTGGCCTCACTAGAGCACCGCCGGCAGGCCCCCGGCAAAAACTTTTGACGACCTATTGACGCTTACGTCAACGTCAAATAGATTCCGGTCTACTTTCAAAAATCGGCTGAAAACAGCCAAAAATAAGAGATTGAAACGCCAATCCGGCGGTCTTTCGTGCGCCTTGGATGCGTATGGACCGCCCGCTAAGGGAGAGAGTCATGGAACAGCAGCTTCACACGGAAGCCGCAGGCGCCCCCCGGCGCAACGGCGCAGCGCAATGCGAAGTGCCGGGTACCACTTATTCGATCACCGAACTGGCCGACGAGTTCGGCCTCACCACTCGCGCAATCCGTTTCTACGAGGACAAGGGTCTCCTGAAGCCCGAGCGCAAGGGCCAGACCCGCATCTATCATTCACGTGACCGGGCCCGGCTGACGCTGATCGTGCGCGGCAAAAATGTCGGTCTCGCCCTGTCCGAGATCAAGGAAATCCTCGGCCTCTACGACCTGAGCGATGGCTGCGAAACGCAGAACCGCGTCGCCGTGGACAAATTCCGTCGCCGCATTTCGCAGCTCCATGAGCAGCGCCGCGAAATCGACCTGCAGATCAAGACGCTGGAGGAAAGCTGTGCCCGTCTTGAGGCCCAGATCGAGCGGCAGGTAAAGGAAGCGGGGGCGGCCATTGCCGCAAAACCGGCAAAGACGAAAAAGCCCGAAAAGGCTATCGTTTGAGGTAATCGCGCCCCTCTGCGAAAGAGGGGCGCGCCTTACCTGCTGGAGGAAATCCCATGCCGACCTACAAGGCGCCGCTGCGCGAATACCGCTTCCTGTTGAACGAGCTGCTGGACTTCTCGCAATACTCGCATTTGCCGGGTTTCGAGGATGCGCCGGCAGACCTCGTCGACGCCATTCTGGAAGAGGCGGCGAAACTCACCGAAGAAGTGCTCCAGCCGCTGAACCAGGTCGGCGACCGCGAGGGCTGCACGCTTCAGAACGGCGTGGTGACCACCCCCAAGGGCTTCAAGGAAGCCTACAAGCGGCTTGTCGATGGCGGCTGGCCGGCGCTTGTCGCCGAGAAGCAGTATGGTGGCCAGGGCCTGCCCAATGCGCTTGGCGTGATCTTCAACGAGATGGTGTCCTCCGCGAACATGGCCTTCGGCATGTATCCGGGGTTGAGCCACGGCGCTTATTCCGCGCTCTCGCAGCACGGCACCGACGAGCAGAAGAAGAAATATCTGCCGAAGCTCGTGACCGGCGAATGGACCGGCACGATGAACCTGACAGAGCCCCATTGCGGCACCGACCTCGGCCTCTTGCGCAGCAAGGCCGTGCCGGTGGGCGACGGTTCCTACAAGATCAGCGGGCAGAAGATATTCATCTCGGCCGGCGAACACGATCTCGCCGAGAATATCCTCCATCTCGTGCTCGCCCGCATCGAGGGCGGCCCGCAGGGCGTGAAAGGCATCTCGCTCTTCCTCGTGCCGAAATTCTTCGTCAATGAGGACGGCTCGCTCGGCGCGCGCAACGGCGTTTCCTGCGGCGCGCTCGAAGAGAAGATGGGCATCCACGGCAACGCGACATGCGTGCTGAACTATGACGAGGCGATCGGCTGGCTCGTCGGCGAGGAGCACAAGGGCCTCCGCGCCATGTTCACCATGATGAACGAAGCGCGCCTCGGCGTCGGCCTGCAGGGCCTGTCGCAATCCGAAGCCGCCTATCAGAATGCCGTCGCCTATGCGCAGGAACGCCTGCAGGGCCGCTCGCTCACGGGCCCCAAGGCAGAGGACAAGCCGGCCGATCCGCTGATCGTGCATCCTGACATCCGCCGCATGCTGCTCGACATCAAGTCGTTCAACGAAGGCGCACGCGCATTGCTCGTCTGGACGGCGCTGCATGGCGACCTTTCGCATCTCTCGGACGATGAGAAGACGCGCGAGTTCGGCGACGACATGATGGCGTTGCTCACGCCGGTGCTGAAGGGCTACTTCACCGATCGCGGCTTCATGAATGCGGTCGATGCGCAGCAGATTTTCGGCGGCCATGGCTATATCGCCGAATGGGGCATGGAGCAGTTCGTGCGCGATGCGCGCATCGCCATGATCTATGAAGGGGCGAACGGCGTGCAGGCGCTCGACCTTGTGGGCCGCAAGCTCACGCAGAACGGCGGCCGCGGCGTCTTTGCCTTCTTCAAGACGGTAGACGATTTCGCTGCCGCCAATGAGGGCGACGAGAAGATGAGGCCCTTCATAGAGCCGCTGAAGCGCGCCCGGAAGGATCTCGAGGCAGGCACCATGTGGTTCATGGAAAACGCACTCGCAAATCCGGATCACGCCGGTGCGGGCTCGACGCCCTATATGCATCTTTTCGGTGTGACGGGCCTCGCCTTCATGTGGGCGATGATGGCGAAAGCCGCAAATGATCGCCTTGCCACCGCTCAGGGCGGGGACAAGGCCTGGTACGAAACGAAAATAAAAACGGGCCGCTACTACATGGAGCATGTGGTGCCCGAGACGGCGACGCATCTTGCGCGCATCCGTCACGGCGCCGATCCCCTCATGTCGATGGCGGCAAACGAGTTCTAAAGACACGTCTCAGGGAGAGCGCAGAATGAATGCCGAATACAAGTCGCCTTGGCTCAATGAGGAACTTCAGATCCTTCAGGGCGCCGTCCGCAAATTCTACGAAAAGGAATTCCAGCCTCACGTCGAGCGCTGGGAAGACCAGGGCCATGTCGATCGTGACGCCTGGCTGAAGGCGGGCGAGGCGGGCATTCTCTGCGCCTCCATCAAGGAGGAATATGGCGGCGGCGGCGGCAATTTCGGCCATGAAATGGTGATCGCCGAAGAGCAGGGCCGCGCCGGCATTTCCGGTTTCGGCAATTCGGTGCATTCCGGCATCGTCGCTCACTACATTCAGTCCTATGGTACCGAGGAACAGAAGAAGAAGTGGCTGCCCAAGATGGCGTCCGGCGAGATCGTCGGCGCCATCGCCATGACGGAACCGGGCACCGGCTCCGATCTCCAGGGCGTGAAGACGACCGCGAAGAAGGATGGCAACCAGTATGTGGTGAACGGCCAGAAAACCTTCATCACCAACGGCCAGCAGGCGAACCTCATCTGCGTGGTCGCGAAGACCGATCCGGCGGGTGGCGCCAAGGGCACCTCGCTCATCATGGTTGAGACCGACGAGGTGGAAGGTTTCCGCCGCGGCCGCAACCTGAAGAAGATGGGCCAGAAGGCACAGGATACGTCGGAACTTTTCTTCGACGACGTGAAGGTGCCGACCTCCAATCTGCTTGGAACGGAAGAGGGCAAGGGCTTCTTCCAGCTCATGCAGCAGCTTCCGCAGGAGCGCCTCATCATCGCGGTCCAGGCCTGCATCGCAATGGAAATGGCGCTCAAATACACGACCGACTATGTGAAGGAGCGCACTGCCTTCGGCCAGCGCATCCTCGATTTCCAGAACACGCAGTTCAAGCTCGCCGAATGCAAGACCGAAGCGACTATCGCCCGCGTCTTCGTCGACGACTGCGCCGTGAAGCTGCTCGACGGCAAGCTCGATGCGACGACGGCCGCCATGGCCAAGTGGTGGACCACGCAGAAGGAAAACGAAATCATCGATACCTGCCTGCAGTTCTTCGGCGGCTACGGCTACATGATGGAATACCCCATCGCGAAGCTCTACACGAATGCCCGCATCCAGAAGATCTACGGCGGCACGAACGAAATCATGAAAATGCTGGTCGCCCGCACGCTCTGAGCCTGCCCGCACCGGCGAAACAAGAACCAGTCCCCCAGGGAGACGAACATGACAGATTGTTTCATCTACGACACCGTGCGCACGCCGCGCGGCAAGGGCAAGAAGGACGGCGCGCTGCACGAAGTAACCGCGCTCGAACTTTCCACCCAGACGCTGAAGGCGATCCGCGACCGCAACGGCCTCGACACCTCGAAGGTCGATGACGTGGTGCTCGGCTGCGTCGATCCGGTCGGCGAGCAGGGCGGCGACATCGCCCGCATCGCGGTGCTGAACGCCGATTATGCGCAGACGACTGCCGGCGTGCAGATCAACCGCTTCTGCGCCTCCGGCCTCGAGGCGACCAACATGGCGGCCGCCAAGGTCATGTCCGGCGAAGCCGACATGACGATCGGCGGCGGCGTCGAGTCCATGTCGCGCGTCGGCATGGGCGCGAGCGGAGGCTCCTGGTCCTCCGATCCGAACATCGCCTTCAAGTCCTACTTCACGCCGCAAGGCATTGGCGCCGATCTCATCTGCTCCAAATACGGTTTCAGCCGTACGGATGTCGACGCCTATGCCGTCGAAAGCCAGAAGCGCGCGAAGAATGCCTGGGACAAGGGCTATTTCGCGAAGTCGGTCATTCCGGTGAAGGACATCAACGGCCTGACCATTCTCGACCATGACGAGCATATGCGCCCCGACGCGACCATGCAGTCGCTCGCCGCGCTGCAGCCTTCCTTCGCCTCGCTCGGCGAATTCGCTTTCGATGGCGTCGCGCTCGATCGTTACCCGGAAGTCGAAGAGATCAACCACTTCCACCATGCCGGCAATTCCTCGGGCATCGTGGACGGCGCGTCCGCCGTGCTGCTCGGCAATCTCGAAACCGGCAAGGCGATGGGCCTGAAGCCCCGTGCGCGCATCCGCGCCATGGCCTCCATCGGCTCCGAGCCCTGCATCATGCTGACGGGCCCTGCCGATGTGTCACGCAAGGCGCTCGCCAAGGCGGGCATGAAGCCGGAAGATATCGATCTCTATGAGTTGAATGAAGCCTTCGCCTCCGTCGTGCTGCGCATGATGCAGGCGCTCGACATCTCGCATGACAAGATGAACGTCAATGGCGGCGCCATCGCGATGGGCCATCCGCTCGGCGCGACCGGCGGCATGATCCTCGGCACCGTGCTCGACGAGCTCGAGCGGCGCGATCTCAACACCGCGCTCGTCACGCTCTGCGTCGGCGCGGGCATGGGCACCGCCACCATCATCGAACGCGTGTGAGGTAGAGACATGACCACTTATGAAAACTTCAAGTTCGAGGTCGATGGCGACGGCATCGCGCTCGTCACCTGGGACATGCCGAACCGCACGATGAACGTGCTCTCGCAAAGCTCGATGGCCGACATGGCCTCGATCATCGAGAAGATCATGAGCGATGACGCGATCAAGGGCGCCATCCTCACCTCCGGCAAGGATGCCTTCTGTGCCGGCGCCGACCTTTCCATGATGGGCGGCCAGGCGGGCGGCGGCGAAGGCGGCGGCTCGCAGGAAGATCGCGTTCGCGCCATGTATGAGGGCAACCTCAAGTTTAACATGCTGCTCCGCAGCCTCGAAACCTGCGGCAAGCCGGTAGCTGCCGCGATCAACGGGACGGCGCTTGGTGGCGGCCTCGAAGTCACGCTCGCCTGCCACTATCGCGTCGTCGGCAACAACCCGAAAACGCAGATCGGCCTGCCAGAAGCGAAGGTGGGTCTGCTGCCCGGCGGCGGCGGCACGCAGCGTCTGCCGCGTCTCATCGGCGCGCAGGCCGCCCTTCCGCTGATCCTGCAGGGCACATCGCTTTCGCCGGAAAAGGCTGTGAAGGCTGGCGTCTGCAACTCGATCGCCGAACCGGGCCAGGAAGTCGCCGCGGCGCGCGCCTGGCTCAAGGAAGGTCTCGCCCAGCCGAAGGTGAAGCTCGGCAAGAAGGGCCCGGAAGTCCACGCCATCGCCATTCAGCCCTGGGACCGCGAAGGCTATCGCATCCCTGGCGGCGGCCCGCACGATCCGAAGGGCGGCTCCACCTTCACCATCGGCAATGCGACGCTGCACAAGACGACGCATGGCAACTTCCCGGCGCAGAAATACATCATGTCCTGCATCTATGAAGGACTGCAGGTGCCGATCGAGGCGGGGCTGCGCATCGAGACGCGCTACTTCACCAAGCTGCTGATGGACCCGCGTTCCAAGGCGATGATCCGTTCGCTCTTCCTGTCGATGCAGGAACTCGGCAAGGGCGCTCGCCGTCCCGCCGGCATCGCGCCCTTCCAGGTGAAGAAGCTCGGCATCCTCGGCGCCGGCATGATGGGCGCGGGCATTGCTTATGTGTCGGCACAAGCCGGCATGGAAGTCGTGCTGCTCGACACCGATCAGGCGAATGCGGAGAAGGGCAAGGCCTATTCCGAGAAGCTGTTGAAGAAGGCGCTTGAGCGCGGCAAGACCACGCAGGAAAAGGCCGACAAGCTCCTCGGTCTCATCAAGCCGACGACGAATTACGACGACCTCAAGGGCGCCGATCTCGTCATCGAGGCGGTCTTCGAAAACCGCGAGATCAAGGCTGACGTGACGAAGAAGTCCGAGCCGCAGCTCGCCGAAGGCGGCATCTACGGTTCGAACACCTCCACCCTGCCGATCACCGGCCTCGCCGAAGCCTCGGCCAAGCCCGAAAACTTCATCGGCA